>JAKEIB010000057.1 GCA_022614705.1 Planctomycetota bacterium
ACTCGTGGTGATCTTCATTAGTCTCTCCCTTCCACACGTTTATCACGTTTATCCATGCATCCGAATCACTCTGTTGATGGCCAACCACAAGGTATTGCAGATCCGCGCCGCCCGCCCCCATGCGGGTTCCGCCGGCTGGCCGCCTGACACACATCCTACGCCGGATTTGCGAAGTTGGTAGTAGTTTTTCGCTAAGAATTGGCGAAATCCTTCGAAGGTGCTTTGCCCCGCAGGGGGATGTCGCCCGAAAGGTCAACAACCGGCTCAATAACAACCGGCTCAATACTGAAAGTGCTTGATCGTCTCGCCCTTTTCGCCGATATCGGTGAGCGAATCGATGCCGATGGAGAGATGCACGTCCGACCAATCGCGGTTCACGCGGGCGTCGCTTTCGCTGGTCTTTACACCCTCGGGCGCCAGCGGCTTATCGGAAACCAGGAGCAACGCGCCGCGCGCGATTTGATTCTTATGGCCGACGACGAAGATCGTGGCCGTCTCCATGTCGATGCCGATCGGCGTGTATTCCTGGAGCTGCTCGCGAAATTTAAGATCGTGCTCCCACACGCGACGGTTCGTGGTGTAGATCACGCCGGTTCGATAGTCGAGTCCGCGATCGACGAGCTTTTGCGATACGAACTTGTGCAATTTGAACGACGGCAGCGCCGGCACCAGCGGCGGCAGATAGTCGTCCGACGTTCCTTCGCCGCGAATCGCGCCGATCGGCAGGATGAAGTGCCCGATTTCGGTGGCGTGCTTCAGCCCGCCGCACTTGCCCAGGAACAGCACTGCCTCCGGATGATACGCCGTGAGCAGGTCCATCACGGTCGCGGCGTTCGGCGAGCCGATGCCGAAATTGATGATCGTCAGGCCCGCGTCATTCGTGGACGACTGCATTGGCCGGTTGTCTCCGTAGATGTCGCACGCGAAGCGAGCCGCGAAGCGCTGCACGTAATCGCGAAAATTCGTCAAGAGCACGTACGGCCCAAAGCGATGCAGCGGCATTCCCGTGTATCGGGTAAGCCAATCGGCGGCGATTTCGACTTTGGTTACCATGAGGGGATTTCGGATTGCGGATTGCGGATTGCGGAGTTGATCTGCCCATCGTCAATCCGCAATCCGAAATCCGAAATCCGCAATACTACTGCTGATTTAATATACGACCCGATTCGGGTTATTCTTCCATTCCACAAACAACTGCCGGCACTCCGCCGGCAGCACTTGCGGCACGAGTTTCAGCGTGCTTTTGCCGATCCGCAACAGCTCGGCGGCCGGCAGTTGCAATTCATTAAAACCAGCATCGTCGGCATCCGCGATCGTGGCGCCGTAATAGACGGTATCTACCCGCGCCCAGTGCAACGCGGACATACACATGGGGCACGGCTCGCAGGTAGTGGCCACAATCGCACCGTCCAGGAATATGTTGTCTATTTCGCGGCAGGCCTCGCGGATCGCGTTTACCTCGGCGTGGGCCGTGATGTCCGTCGTCAGCACCACCGTGTTGTGTGAACAGGAAATCACCGCGCCATCGCGGGCGATCGCGCAGCCGAACGGGCTTTGACCGGCCGCGATTCCCTCCCGGCACTTTTCGATGGCCAACTGCATCAAAACAGTGGGGTCCATGGCGGCATAACCTATTTTGGGGCATTGCGACGAGTGATTCGGTACGTATCGATCGAGTCGCAGAACGACGGCGAGCGACTGGCGTTCTGAACGTAACTCCTCTTAGCATCTTACCTTAGGCAGAGAATTGCGAAAATGCCATGCTCCTACGCCAGGAATTAGCCGCGACCCGAAACGGGTCGCGGCTATTCGTTAATCGAAGTCGCCAAAGCACGTTCGAGCAAAAGGAGTAGCGCAATGCGGCCGCCAATATGAGAAACTTTTTGCTGCGTCTGGGGTTAAGGCAAATAGGGGTTCTGCGCCCGACGTGAGTGTTCCCTGTCGGGGCCGAAACAATTGACCAGTTCTTCAAAGGAGGCGACGGGGATGAAACGTTCAACGTTAGGGTGGTTGCGCGTTGCGTTTATTGGTGCGGCCATTTTGGCACCGTCACTTGCTTTTGCGCAGCCGCCCGGCGACGGTGGACCTGGCGGACCGGGCGGATTTGGTGGCCCATTCGGTGGCGGCGGCGGATTGCTCGGACTCGTGATGCGCGACGAGGTGCAGCAAGAGATTCAGCTCGTCGACGAACAACGTGAACAGGTGATGAACGTCGCCGACGAGGCCCGCGAGAAGATGCGCGACGAAATGCGCGATCTGTTCAGCCAGATGCGCGACCTCAACGACGAAGAGCGCCGCGAGCGCTTCGGCGAAATCCGCGCCAAAATGGAGGAAATGAACGCCGATCTCGATGCGCAATTGAAGAAGGCCCTGCTGCCGCATCAGTATGAGCGACTCAAGCAAATCGACTTCCAAGCTCGCATGCAACGTGGCGAGGCCGGACTCGCCAGCGGCGCCGTCGCCGAAGCGCTCAACCTCTCCGACGAACAACGCGAGAAGCTGGAGCGCCGAGCCGAGGAAGTGCGACAAGAACTGCAACAAAAGATTCGGCAGGCTCAAGCCGAAGCGCGCCAAAAGATGCTCGACGTGCTGACCCCGGAGCAAAAAGCCAAGCTAGAGGAGTTGATGGGCGACGCGTTCGAGTTGCGCGATGAAGGCCGTTTCGGGTTCGGCGGACGCGGCGGGTTCCGTGGCCGAGACGAACGGGGTGGGCGCGAGGGCGAACGTGGCAGCGATCGCCCGCGCGAATGACAAGGCGATTCCAACGAAGAAGCGATTTAGTGTAGTCCTCTCGCTCCGCGAGAGGAAATTCCGTCTCGCGGCTTCGGCCGTGAGCTCAGCCGAACGGAGCGAGACGACTACAAACGCTTAAATTCCAGCCGTTTGCTGTCGAACCCCCAAAGCCTCATAATGGAATCATCCGGCCGTTCGTGGCGTCTCTACTTTCGGAATACTCATGGAAGCAGGCTCAATCCTCGTCAAACGCGGGCTGCTATCACCGCAGCAGCTTTCCCAGCTCCGGCTCGACCGGCCGGAGGCGACGCGCCTCGACGTGGCCGCGGTCGACCTGGGTCTGGTGAGCGAAGAGGCCGCACTCAGGGCGCTGGGCGGTGAATGTGGGATTCCGTTTGTCGACCTGGAACAATACGACATCGACCTGTCGCTTTTGCGAGGCTTCCCGCTGAAGCTGATCCATCGCCACTCCCTGTTTCCGCTGCAGCGCGAGGACGGCATGCTGCGTGTCGCCACCAGCGACCCATTCGACCTTTACCCGCTCGACGAGCTGAGCGCGACGACCGGCCTCACCATCGAACCCGTCCTCGCCCAGCGCGAGCAGATTGCCCGGCAGATTAAAGCCCATTTGGGCGTGGGCAGTGAAACGATCGATGACCTCCTCGCGCTTCAGGAAGAGGAGGATATCCAGCTTCTCGATGAGATCGACGTCGATTCCGAGCTTTCCGAAGAAGCGCAGGAAGCGTCCGTCATTCGGCTGGTGAACGAAATCCTCATCGAGGCGATTGAGTCGCGGGCCAGCGACGTGCACATCGAGTCGCAGGCGGCCGGCATCAAAATTCGCTACCGCATCGACGGCATGCTGCACGCGCAGCCGGTGCCGCCGGAGATCAATCGCTTCCAGGCCGCCATCATCAGCCGCCTCAAGATTATGGCCCGGCTCAACATTGCCGAAAAGCGCCTTCCGCAGGACGGGCGCATCAAGCTTCGCGTTTCCGGGCGCGAAATCGACGTCCGCGTCTCCGTGATCCCGATGCTTCATGGCGAAGGCATCGTCATGCGGCTTCTGGATAAAGGCCGAATGAAGTTTTCGCTGGAAGCACTTGGCATGGAGCCCGATCTGCACGCGAGTTTCGGCGAGTTGATTCGCATGCCGCACGGCATCGTGCTCGTGACCGGCCCGACCGGCTCCGGTAAAACGACCACGCTCTACAGCTCGCTCATCGAAATCAAGGACGAATCGACAAAGATCATCACGACCGAAGACCCGGTAGAGTATCAGCTCGAAGGCATCAATCAGATTCAAGTGCATCCCAAGATCGGGCTGACGTTCGCCGCGTCGCTGCGTTCGATCTTGCGTCACGACCCGGACATTGTGCTCGTCGGTGAAATCCGCGATATGGAAACGGCCGAGAACGCCATTCAGGCGTCGCTCACAGGCCACCTCGTGTTCAGCACGTTGCACACGAACGACGCGCCGAGCGCGTATACGCGGCTGGTGGATATGGGCGTCGAACCGTTCCTGGTGGCCAGCACCGTAGAAGCCGTGATGGCGCAGCGGCTGGTGCGCACGCTGTGCTTGAAGTGCCGCGAAGCGTTCGAGCCGCATCGCGAAGTGCTGCCCAAGGACTTCCCTTGGGATGATTACAAAGCGGCCGGTCAGCCGCTCTACCGGCCCAAGGGCTGCCGCGCCTGTCGCCAGCTTGGTTTCGTCGGCCGGCAGGGCATTTTCGAACTGTGCGTGACGACCGACGCGGTCCGCCAGTTGGCCCACGATCGAGCCAGCAGCTGGGACATCCGCCAGGCCGCCCGCGCCGAAGGCATGCGCACACTTCGCCAGGACGCCTGGCTTAAGGTGTTGGCGGGAATTACGACGATCGACGAAGTTCTGCGCGTGACGAAAGGCGACCGTATTTAGAATGACGAATGGCCGAATGACGAATGACGAATGAACGAGCATTCGTCATTCGTGCTTCGTCATTCGTCATTTCTCTCCCATGCCTGACTTTGCCTACATCGCGCGCGACCTCACCGGCAATCGCGTGGAAGGTACGCTCGCGGCCGGCACCGAGCGCGAGGTGGTCGCCACGCTTTCGGGTCGCAACTTATTTCCGCTAAAAGTGGCGTCGGCCGACGGCCGCGCCGCGGGAACAAAAGGCTCGCCGCGCGTGCGCGCGCGGATCATGGCGAGCACCTACGGGCAGCTCTCCGCCCTGCTTGGTAGCGGCGTGCCGCTGTTGCGGTCGTTGGAAGTGCTCCGTCAGCAAACACCGCACAAGAATTTGGCGGCGGTGCTAGAAGACGTTCACTCGCGCGTGCAAGAAGGCTCGACGCTGGCCGACGCCATGGCCCGGCATCCACGGGCGTTCGGTGAGCTGTCCACGAGCATCGTCCGCGCCGGTGGCGAAGGCGGCTTCCTCGAAGAAGCGCTCGATCGGCTCGCAAAATTCACCGAGCAACAAGATGAGCTAAAAAGCCGCGTCGTCGGCGCGTTGGCCTACCCGATGATCCTGTTCGTGCTAGGGACGATCGTTGTCAACGTTCTGATCATCTTTTTCGTGCCGCGATTCGAGACGCTCTTCAGCCGATTGCGCGAGCGCGGCGAATTGCCCGCGGTGACCGACTGGCTGCTCACGCTGAGCGGCGTGCTACAGACCTACGGCATTTTCGTTTTGACGGGAATTATCATCGTTGGCGTCATCATTCGCGGCCGATTGGAAACGGACGAAGGCCGCGCATGGCTCGATAAGTGGCGACTCAAGGTGCCTGTGGTCAGCGGCATTTACCTGAGCCTGGCCGTATCGCGATTTTGCCGCGTGCTCGGCACGTTGCTCACCGGCGGCGTGCCGATCGTGCGTTCGCTTGAAATCAGCGCCGACTCGACCGGCAACCGCGTGTTGAGCGGCGCCATCCGCGAGGCGGCCGAGAATATTTCGGCCGGCGAATCGCTGGCCACGCCGCTGGCCGCCAGCGGCCAGTTTCCGCCCGACGTTGTGGAAATGATCGCCGTCGGCGAGCAATCGAACAACCTGGAAACCGTGCTCCCGCACATCGCCGACACACTGGAGCGCGACACGTGGCGGCGACTCGACCTGTTCGTCCGCCTGCTCGAACCGTTCATGCTTTTGGTGCTGGCGGGAATTGTCCTCGTGGTCGTCATTGCATTGCTCGTCCCCGTGTTGAAAATGAGTATGACGGTGTGAGAATCAGAAGCTGTCACCCCGAGATCCTCCGAGGGGTCCGGCTAGATTCCTCGGAGGACCTCGGAATGACAGTGAATGCCCGGACACCTTAATTTGCCTTGAAACGCACTCTAGAAACATAGTTTTGGATTTGAGGAGTCTATCATGCTTACGTTCAATACGGACCATCGCCCGCGGCCGATGCATGGTCAGGTTCGCAGTGCCTTCACGTTGATGGAAGTGCTCTTGGTGCTCGTGATCCTTGTGGTCCTTGGCGCCATCGTGGTGCCGATGTTCACCGGAATCGGCGAATCGGCCAACGTGAAGGCCGCCACCGTGCAAGTCAATCTCCTGGCTGACGCCATCAACTACTACAAGATGGACGTGAAGCAGTTTCCGTCTAGCCTGGAAGACCTGGTGAACGAGCCCAGCGACGCCAAGCTGGCCAAGAAGTGGTCTGGGCCGTACATGGAGGCAAACAAGAATTTGGCCGACCCCTGGGACAACCCGTACAAGTACGACGCAAAGGGCAAGAAGAACCAGGGCAGTTACGACGTCTGGTCAGTTGGCCCCGACGGACAGGACGGAACCGAGGACGACATTGGGAACTGGCAGAATAAGTCCTAGTGGGCATGGAGCGGGGAGCGAGGAGCAGGAACTCTTGCTCCATGCCCCATGCTCCCTGCTATCACCATGCGAACCAATGCACCACGCTTCGCGGAAAAGCACGTCCTGCGCCGTGGTCTAACACTCGTCGAACTCGTGCTCGTACTTGCGCTCTTGGTGGTGATCAGCGCCATCTCGGTCCCGTTACTCGAGGGTTCGTTCTCGCGCGCGGCGCTGCATAGCGGCGGCGACCTGTTGCGCGGAGCTTGGGCCACGGCCCGCCTCGCGGCGATGCAATCCGGCGCGACGCACGTCTTTCGATTCGAACCGAACGGCAGCCGATTTCAAATCGTGGCCCTGAACGCGCTCGGCGCGCCCGAAGCAAGCGACCTCGCGCCGATCGATCCCGAGGCGGAACCACCGGCCACCGAATTCGTGAGGCTGTCGGAAAATCGCCTACCGGACGGCATCATCTTCACAGGCGGCAACATCTCGTCATCGGCCCAGGTCTTAGCCACGCTGCCATCTGCCGCCGAGGGGCCCTGGTCGCAGCCGATCTTGTTTCACCCCAACGGCACGACATCGGACGCTTCCGTGCTGCTCGCCAACAGCCGGCAAGCCATGATCCGCGTCACGCTCCGCGGCCTGACGGGCATCTCCCAAACGGCCGAAGTCGAGAGCGAGGCGGCGCCATGAACCGCGGTTTCAGCTTGCTGGAAGTCATCCTGTCGCTGGCAATTCTCGCCGGGGCGCTGGCCGCCCTGGGCGAAGTCATGCGGCAGGCCGATCGCCACGCGTCGCTCAGCGGCGATGAAACGCAGGCCCAGATCATTGCCTCCTCGATCATGGACGAGCTCGTCTCCGGCTATCGCCCGCTCACGGCCGAGAATCAGACGGTGTACGACCCGGAAGTGGATCCACCCTGGGTGTATTCGATCGCCATCGAAGACACGAATTACCTCGAGCTGCTGGCGATTCGCGTGTCGGTCGAACAGCAGTTGGAACCGCAACTTCAGCCGGCACGATTCGAGCTCGTCCGCTGGCTCACGAACCCGGAATACATGTCGTCGAAAACGGAAGACGAAGCTTCCGAATCCACGTCCAGTTCGACGAGCTCAAGCGGTTCATCGTCGTCATCGAGTAGTTCCTCATCAGCCCTCGGCGGCGCGGGAGGCCAACCATGAAGCCTCTCAACACGCGCGCGATTTCAATGAATGGGGCAGCGCCTCGTGCTGACGCCCTGAAAGGGCGCAATGTGACAGCCCAGGGCGTTGCCCTGGGCTATCACATCGTGGCCTTTCAGGCCAATCAATGCAGAATTCGCCGGAGCGCCTTTACGCTATTCGAGCTGATCCTTGCAATCGCATTGTCGGCTGCGTTAATTGCGCTTATCGGCACCGCAATCAACTTGTACCTGGCGCGCGTGGACGCCAGCCGCAACCGGGTCGAGGAAACCCAACTCGCAAGGAGCATTTTGTCGATGATCGCCGACGACCTGCGGGCGACGGCCATCTACCAGCCGCAAGATACCTCGGGCATTTCCAAATTGATGGCCAGCGGCTCGCCATTTGACGTCGACTCGATCGACGAGCAGCGCGAGTCTTCTACTGGCGGTGCTGCCAGTGGCGGCGGCGGTGGAAGTTCATCGGGCAGCACGGGCGGCTTGAGCGGCTCGACCGGTTCAGACGGATTGAGCAGCTCCGGCTCGTCGTCGGGCAGTTCGCAATCCTCCGGCACGGACACGTCGCTTGACGAGGCAATGCCGCTCGGAGTCAGCGGCTCGCTCGGCGAGCTGTACGTCGATGTCGAGCGCCTGCCCAGCGGTGATGAATTGTTCAAGACCTTCACTGGTTACACAAACGCTCCCATGGCCGTGCCCGACGGCGGCATGCTGCCGGCCGCAACTGGCGCTCAGTCTGCCTCCCTCCCTCATCCGAGCAACCTGAAGTCGATTCGCTACTTCATCCGAGATGGCGAGCGCGGCGATGCCAGCGGAATAGCGGCCACGTCGCTCGCGCCCGATTGGCAACTTCAAGCCGGCGGCCTTGTGCGGCAGGAAATCCCACGTTCCGCGCGATTGATGGCCGAGGAGATGGGCGAATCGGCGGTCCTCGAATCGGGCCAGGTGCTGATCGCGCCCGAGGTGGTACACATCGAATTCAGTTATTACGACGGCGAGCAGATTACGGATATTTGGGACATGGCCGAGGAAAAAATGTTGCCGCTGGCGATCGAAGTGCGGATTTGGTTGGCGTCGCCGGAAGCGCTCGCCGCGGCCAGCGGTTCGCAGTACGACGCTTCTGCATTGCTCGAAACGGCCCGCGGGTATCGGCAGACAGTGTGCCTGCCAATGGCCGAGATCTCTCGTGCAGCCGGTGCCGTCGCCTTAGGGGCGTCGTCGTCAAGTTCGTCTTCGTCGTCGTCATCAATGGGTTCGTCGACTTCCGGCTCAAGTTCGTTTGGCACCGGGTTTGGTCAGCAGCAGTAATCGACGATTTGTGGGAGGCGTCTCCGACGCCGATTTCGCGATGCGAATCGAAGTGCTTCAAAAGAATGGAACGCGAAATCGGCGACAGAGTCGCCTCCCACAGCCGTCGATCCACCGTCGCCGGGCCAGCATTCTGATTCTCACGCTCGTCGTCGTCGCCCTGTTGACGCTCGGCACCATGGCATTCTTCGAGCGCATGTTTGCCGAGCACCGCGCGTCGCGCGCCCACGGCCGCCAGCTCCAGGCACGCCACATGGCCGAGTCGGGCGTCGAATACCTCAAAGCAGTGCTTGCCCAAGACCCCCTCGTGATCCGCGATTCGGGCGGCCTGTACGTCAATCCGAGCATGTTTCAAGGCGTGACGTTGGTCAATGACCCGCTGGGCGCACTGCGCGGCCAGTTCACGGTCATCGCACCCGACATCACGACCGACGGCCTGTACGGCGGCATTCGCTACGGCCTGGAAAACGAGTCGTCGCGGCTGAATCTCAACACCGTGCTCCTGGCCGATAGCAGCAGCGACGACGCGGCCCGCAAGCTGCTGATGACGTTGCCCGGCATGACCGAAACCGTCGCCGATTCGATCCTCGATTGGATCGACTCCGATGATGAGCCGCGAATGCTCGGCGCCGAGCGGAACTACTACTCAACGCTCAGTCCGCCGTACGCCCCGCGCAACGGTCCGCTCGGTTCGATTGAGGAACTGCTGCTGGTGCGCGACGTCACCCCCGCCCTGCTCTTCGGCGCCGATTTGAATCGCAACTCGGGCGTCGACGTCATTGAGGAGCCGCTCACGGTGATCGACAATGCCGACAATTCCCTTGGGCTACTCAACCGAGGCTGGGCCGCTTACATCACGCTCGATAGCGCGGAAACGAATCTGCGACCGGACGGCACGCGGAAGATCGACGTCAATAAGGAGGACCTCAAGAAGTTGCACCAAGAGCTCACTGAAGCGCTTGGCGCGGAAATGGCCAACTTCATCGTCGCGTACCGTCAGGGCGGCAAGTACGATGGCGACGAGCCCGGGAAGGCGGCCTCGGCCATTAACTTGGACCTTACCCAACCGGGCCGCGAACGCATCACCACGATTCTCGATCTGATCGGCGTACGCACGCGGATCGCAACGCAAACCCAGCCCGGCCAGAACGGTCAAGGGCAAGGCGATGCGGGAGGACAACCAAGCCAAGGCGGCGCGCCGACTCCAAGCGAAGGCGGCGGCCAGGGTTCACAAGGACAAGAAAAGAACAACAGCCGCATCGTCGTCAACGAGGCCTTTGCCAAGGACCCGGCTTCGATGAAGTCGTATCTCGCAAAGCTCATGGACAACATCGCCGTGAACGCCGATCGCTCCATCCCCGGTCGGCTGAACATCAACCAGGCGCCGCGACAACTGCTGATCGGTATCCCTAATCTCTCTCCGAACGCGGTCGATCAGATTATTTCCCAACGCGACGTAACGCTCGGCCAGCAACAGCCGGACCAGATTCATGAAACGTGGATCTTGACGGAAGGCATTGTGGACCTCGCCCAAATGAAAAAACTCATTTCACTGGTGACCACCGGCGGAAGCGTGTACCGCGCGCAGGTCGTGGGCGGCTATTTCACGGAGGGACCGACCGAACGGCTGGAAGTGGTGATCGACGCGACAAAAATGCCGCCCGTCGTTCGACGACGGATGGAGCTGCGCGACCTGGGCCAGGGGTATGCGTCGGAAACCCTCGGGGCAACGCTGGACGACCTGCCCTGATCCGGCTGTGTACAATGGGGATGAGACGCAACCTTTCGTAAACATCCAAGCCGCCTAGTGGTTAATGACCGTCGAAATTGGGGGTGGCATGCTCTCGCGAAGCAGGAACATGCCCACGCTCGCGGTTAAGCATTGCTGCTTCGCGTGAGCATGCTGGCGCGAGCGAGGGCATGCCACCCGGAAAATCGATTGTCCTAGACCACTAGTCGGCGGCTTGGAACTTCAAGTACCAAGTACATCGCGTGCCCAAGCTAATTCGGCGTCACGACCGACGCCAATCATTCGCCATTCCCTGACCTCCGACCCCTGCCTCCCCCATGCCCCGCATTTTCGCCATCGACTGGGACCGCCGCGAAGTGCGCGGGCTATTGATCTCGTCCGGTCCCACCGGCACATCGGTCGCCGGGGCCTGGGCCGCCTCGCTCACAACCGCCGACCCGGCCGGCCTCAGCGGCAAGCAAATCGGCGCCCGGCTTGCGGCCGCCATATCGGGGCAAGTCAGCGGCAAGGTCATCACGCTCGTCGGCGTCGGTCGCGACAATGTACAAATGCAGCTACTGGCGCTGCCACCCGCACCGGCCGATGAGCTGCCCGAGCTCGTTCGCTTCCAGGCCGATCGTGATTTTACTGCGCTCGGAAACGAAGCGGCGCTCGACTACATCCCCATCTCCGGCGACGCGCAAACGCCGAACCAGGTGCTGGCCGTCGCGCTCAACGCCGCCGGCGTCGCCGAAGCGCGCGAGGTTTGCGAAGCGCTGGGCGTCGAGCCGAATCGCATCCCGCTGCGGGCCTTCGCGTCGGCGTCGCTTGTCCATCGCGCCGGGCCGATCGATCCCGATCACATCGCGCTCGTTGTCAACCCGCTGACCGACGAGGCCGACCTCACCGTGCAAGCCGGCGACAAAGTCGTTCTCATGCGTACGGTGCGCCTGCCCGATCCGGGCCAGGCCGAATCGCGGCAACGCGCGCTCGTGGGCGAAATCCGTCGCACGATGGCCGCGGTCCGCCAACAGTTGGCCAATCGCAAGGTCGAGCAAGTGATTGTTTGCGGCACCCGCGATACTTTTGATCCGGGCGGCGTGCTGACCGAAGAGTTGGAAGTGCCCGTCACGGCTTTCGATCCTTCAGCCCAAGCGCCGTCGGGCCTGGCGGCGCACGGTGTGCCGGCCGACAACTTGGCGCGATTCGCCGCCGTACTCGGCATGGCGCTCGGCGAAGCCGACCGCCGGCCGCCGATCGTCGATTTCGCAAACGTCCGCCGTAAAGCCGAACGCCGCCAGTTCGGCCGCGTCCATGCGCTGGCTGCTGCCGCGGCCGTCGTTGCTGGACTGTGGTTCGTCACCCACCTGTGGCGACAACTCGCCAGCCCCACCCGTGAGCTGGCCGAGATCGAAGCGGAAATCGCTAGCCAGCAATCACAGATGGAGAGGTACGTGGCGCTCACCAACCAAGCCACATCAATCGACCGCTGGCTGGCGACCGACGTTAACTGGCTCGATGAGTTGGAGCAATTCGCCCGGCGAGTACGACCGCAGCCGCTCACGGATAAGAATTTCCCCGTCAACGACGACGTGGTCGTAACGCAGGTGCGGATGTCACGCGCCAGCGGCACCGATGCAGTCGGGGGGCAGCTCGACTTGCAGGCTAAAGCCAAGAGCGACGCCGCCGTGCGCGATCTCGAGCAACGCCTTCGCGATGGCCAGCATCTCGTCATGCCGGGCCGTCTGCAACGGGATAACTCGGTGCCCGGCTATTCGCGTTCTCTCGATTTGCAAATTCGCATCGTCCCGGCGTCGGAAGATGAACAAGCGTCGGAGGGGCCGTCATGAACCGACGCGAAAAAATGCTCGCCCTGTTGATTCTCCTGCTTGTCGCGGCGTGGGGTGCCAAATCGCTGTACGGGCGCTATCAGCGCGCGCTCGATATTCGCACATCCGAAGTGACAGATGCGCAGAAGCGTCTATTTGCCGTGAATCGCAAACTGGCGAAAGGCCGGGCCGCCGTCGGGCAAATGCAAGAGTGGCAGACGCGGTCGCTGCCCGAAGATCGCGAAAAGGCGCTAACGCTTTACAAGGCATGGCTACTCGAAAAGGCCAAGGAAGCCGGCCTGGAGGTAAACGACATCAACCCATCAACGCGGCCTAGCGGTTCGACGGCATACACTGCGATCGGCTATCAAATCAAGGCGACTGGCTCGCTCTCGGCGGTCGTGGCCATGCTGTACGAGTTTTATCGCAGTCCGCAGCTGCACCAGGTGACGCAACTGCAACTCAGCCGGCCGCAAGGCGCGTCGCAGATCCAGGTGTCGCTCGACGTCGAAGCGCTCAGCCTGCCCGGCGCCGCAGCCACCGACAAACTGCCCGAAGGCGACTCCAAGCGGCTCAAACTGGCAAGTGTGGACGAATATAAAAAGACGCTCGAAGATCGCGACTTGGTCGACGTGTACACGCCGCCGCGCGATACGACGACAGTCCGCCGCGATCCGCCGGCCCCGCCGAAGTTCGACGACGCGGAACAGGCGCATTTTACTGCCGCAGTCGGTCCAACGGGCGCGCTACAGGCATGGATCAACGTTCGCACAACCGGCGAGACGTTGCATCTGGCGGCTGGCGAGCCGCTCAAGGTCGGCGCGATCGATGGCAAGATCGTTTCGATCGAGCAGCGGTCGTTAGTGTACGAAAGCGACGGCAAGAAGTATCGCGTCGCGCTCGGCGAATCGCTTCGCAAAGGCAAAGAGCTTGCTGCCGACGGATCGACCGCAAGCGAGAAACCTGCCGAGATTCCCGAAAGCTGAGCTGCGATCCGCGGGGTGCCTGGGGCGGAGTCTGCGACGCCCCAGACCACAACACCTCTGGGGCATCGCCGACTCTGCCCCAGCCACCCGAGATCTAAACCGCCGCCCCCGCCGCTCGCGCTTGTTGCACGCCGACGAACGACATCCGCGCCTTGAGGCATGTCTGGCGGAATGTTTCCGGTCGCGGCACGCCCCAGATGCGAAACGTCTCGGTGGTTCCCTGGCGAAACACCAGGTCGCCCGCTTTGAACCAGGCCTGACCGGGCTCGACTACAGTCTCGATCGAGTCGAACCGATCCAGCGCGACGCTTTTTATCTCGCCGCCGAATAGATTCTCGACCACGACGCGGCGATTCGTCAGTCGATACTGCCAACAGAACGGATTTTGGATGCCAATGATGATGAGCGGAAATCGCGGCAAGCGCATCAGAAAGTACAGCGCCACCATGAACGGAATTGAAGCGAGCGCCATCAGCCGCCCCAATGTGAGCGGCACGCCGAACACTCGAAACCCGTAGTCGATCGCGAACAGCCGACCCCAAAACCGGCCAAACGCCGTCGACGATAACGACGGCCACACCGTCATCACGGTCACTTCTTGTAACTGGGACGGCGCAACGCCGGAAATTGCCTGTTTCATGTGTGGGTCGAGAGTCGAGAGCGGAGAGTCAATGGCCAGAAAACACTGAAATAGCGTCCGTTCCTTAGCTACGGTGCTCCACATCACCGGTCTCTCAAAACTATCAATTGCGCCGGGATTTGGCTAGGCCCATCGCTTCGCGTATGATTTGACAATTCCCACGGCGATGACTGGGAATTCTGGCTCGCGACTCTTGACCCTTGACCCTCGACTCTCCATGCACATCTGCTTCCTGGACATCGACGGCACGCTCCTGCTCACCGGCGGCGCGGGCCAGAGCGCCTTCGCCGACACGCTCTCCGCCGACTTCGGCATCCCTGAAATCGACGCGAATGTCGGCTTCGCCGGCCGCAGCGATAAGGCCATCGCCATGGATTTGTTTCGCAGCCACGGCCTGGAACCGTCGGAGCAGAATTGGCGCCGCTTTCGCGAGGGTTACCTGAGCCGGCTCGAAAAAGCGCTCGTCGCCAAGCAGGGCTCCGTGCTGCCGGGTGTTCCGCGACTTTTGCAGGCGCTCGCCGATCGCGGCGACGTGGCCATCGGGCTCCTCACCGGAAACATCCGCGAAGGCGCCCGCCGTAAGTTGTCGCACTACGAGCTGTGGCACTGGTTCCCGTTCGGCGGCTTCGGCGACGAACACATGGAACGCTGCGACATCGCCGCCGCCGCAATGGCCGACGCCCAGCGGCATCTCAACGGACGTTCCGCCGCCGCGACCGCCAACGGCGCCACCAATCGCCAGATCCTCGTCATCGGCGACACACCCCACGACATCCACTGCGGCCGCTCGATCGGCGCGCGGTGCGTCGCAGTTCCCACCGGAAACTCGCCCGCGCCAGTATTGCGGGATGCTCAGCCGGATGTGCTGGTCGAGACACTCGAAAACTTCGAGCCGATTCTCGCGATCTTGGATCGGTAGTCATTGTCCGTCTTTCCGGCGCAATCGCGTTAAACGGCCTTCTTTGCACAATCCGCACTTGCGGCACTGTGGCTCTTTGCACCCGTGCGTCGGCAGTCAGCTACGGTTGCATATCGACCAAAGTCGTGCGGCGTGGGCACTGTTGCTCCCGCTACGACGCGGCGGTTTTTGGGGTTCTCTAAGTCGAGCACTCGAACATGCGATACGACCTGATTGTGGTGGGCAGCGGGCCGGCGGGACAAAAGGCGGCGATCGCCGCGGCGAAGCAGAACTGGCGCGTGGTCGTCATCGAGCGTCAGCGCGAGCTTGTCGGCGGCGTGTCGCTGCACACCGGCACGATTCCCTCGAAGACGATTCGCGAAGCCATTGTCCACCTCACGGGCTACCGCCACCGCGATGTGTATGAGGACAGCTATCGCCGCAAGCGCGACATCACGATGGACGACCTGCGGCGGAAGATGGTCAAAGTCGCTCAGGCCGATTGGCAAGTGATTCAGGACCAGTTCGCGCGGAACCGCGTGGACGCGGCTTACGGCCAGGCGGCGTTCGTCGACCCACACCGCATCGAAGTCACCGGCCGCGGCGAACGCCAGATATTTGAGGCTGAGCACATCCTGCTGGCCCCCGGCACGCGGCCAGCGCGGCCCACGCACATTCCGTTCAATGGCGAAACGGTGTTCGACTCCGACGAGATTCTCAACCTCTCGGCCGTGCCCCGGTCGATGATCGTCATTGGCGGCGGCGTGATCGGACTCGAATACGCCATCATGTTCGCGACGCTCGGCGTGCATGTGACTGTCGTTGACGGTCGCGCTCAATTGCTCGAGTTCTGCGACCACGAAATCATCGAAACGCTGCTGCATCACGCCCGCTCGCAGGGCATGCTGTTCCGGCTGGGCGAGAGCGTGACCGACATTCACGAGCCAAAGCCGGGCCTGGTGGCCGTTGAGCTGGAAAGCGGCAAACGGCTGTTGGGTGAAACGGCGCTATTCAGCGTCGGCCGCGTGGGCGATACGACCGAGCTGGCACTCGACCGCGCCGGCTTGGAAGCCGATGACCGCGGCCGGCTCAAGTCCAACGAACACTTCCAAACGAACGTGCCGCACATTTACGCGGTGGGCGACGTCATCGGCTTCCCCGCGCTTGCCAGCACGTCGATGGAGCAAGGCCGCCGCGCCGCGTGCCACATGCTGGGCCGCGAGTTCGAGCCCTGCCGGCACATGCCGTACGGCCTGTTCACGATTCCCGAGATTTCGATGGTTGGCTAGAACGAAGAACAGCTCACCGCCGCGCACGTGCCGTACGAAGTGGGCATCGCCCGGTTCGGCGAGATCGCCTGCGGCCAGATCGCCGGCGACGTGACGGGAATGCTCAAGCTCTTGTTCCATCGCGAAACTCGCAAGCTGCTGGGCGTACACGTGATCGGCGAATCGGCGACGGAGATCGTTCACATCGGCCAGGCCGTGATGGCGCTCGACGGCACGATCGACTACTTCCGCGACACGGTGTTCAATTACCCCACGATGGCCGAGTGCTACAAAGTCGCCGCCCTCGACGGCCTCAACAAACTGTCGCTGTGGGCCGAGGTGGAACACGCGGCCAAGTTCGCGCCGGCAAATGGTGACGACAGACTGTCAAGCGTCGAAGCACTACTCGCGCAGGTTTAAGGCGGGCACAGTGTACGTGCGACGCGGAGCGTCGCCGCTAATTGTCGTTCCGTATCCCCACTCTCCCCCTCTCCCCATCTCCCCCTCTGCCTTATCATGGCGGGATGAACAATCGCGACGTTGCGGCGACTTTCGACGAAATCGCCGACCTACTTGAGTTTCAAGACGCCAATCCGTTTCGCGTGCGGGCGTATCGCAACGCGGCGCGGCGGATCAACGATCTGACGGAGCCGCTGGCGAAAATCGCTGCTGACCCGACGCGCGAGCTGACCGACCTCGACGGCATCGGCAAGGACCTGGCTCAAAAAATCGGCGAGCTGCTCGACACGGGCTCCATCGCGATGCTCGAAGAGCTGCGATCGGCGATCCCCGGCGGCGTGCTGGCGATGGTTCGCATCCCCGGTATGGGGCCGAAGAAGGCGGCCGCGCTGCACAAGGAGTTGGGCATCACTTCGCTCGACGCCCTGCGTGCCGCCTGCGAAGCCGATCAAGTACAGGCGCTGAAGGGCTTCGGCAAAAAGACGCAGGAAAAAATCCTGGCCGGCATCGACACGGCCGCGAAGGCCCACGAGCGAATGTACTGGGCCCACGCCGACGAAATCGTGCAGGAACTGCTGGCCCACATGCGTCAGCTCAAGGACATCCGGCAGATGGAAGTCGCCGGCAGCTATCGTCGCGGGCGGGAGACGATTGGCGACCTCGATCTGCTCGTCGACGCGGACGATGCGGACGCCGTTATGGACCAGCTCGGGCGGTTTGAGGAGATGGCGACCGTCCTCGGCCGGGGCGATACGAAGATGTCGATTCGGCTTGGCCGCGGGCTGCAGATCGATCTCCGCGTGGTGCCGAGCAAGTCGTTCGGCGCGGCCTTGCAGTACTTCACCGGGTCGAAGGACCACAATGTGGTGCTTCGCGGGATGGCGAAGGATCGCGGGCTCAGGATTAATGAGTACGGCGTGTTTCGCGCCACTGTAGCTGCGGTCTCCGACCCCGGCCGTAAGGGCAAAGCTGTGGAAGCCGGGGTCGCAGACCCCAGCTACAGTGAGCCAGACTACCGGGACGTTGATTCGCCGAATTACATCGCGGGGCGGACCGAGGAGGAAGTTTACGCGGCGATGGAGCTGCCGTGGTTTCCTCCGGAGATTCGCGAAGCGCGGCAGGAGTTCGCCTGGGCCGCGGCAGGCCAGTTGCCGAAGCTGATCGAGCTGACCGATCTGGTGGGCGACCTGCACATGCACACCACGGCCAGCGACGGCAAGGCCAGCCTGCGCGAGATGGCGGCCGCGGCCATTCAGCGCGGGCACCAGTACATCGCGATCACCGACCATTCGCCGCGCGTGAGCATGGCCAACGGCCTCAATCCGCAGCGGCTGCGCGAGCAGTGGGACGAAATCGACCGGCTCAACCGCGAGTTCGACGACTTCACGATCCTCAAAGGCATCGAGTGCGACATCCTCGAAAAAGGCGGCATGGATTTGCCGGACGATGTGCTGGCCGAGGCCGATTGGGTCATCGCCAGCGTACACTACGGTCAGCAGCAGCCGCGCGAGCAGATCACCGACCGGATTCTCGGCGCGCTGGAGAACCCACACGTGGCGATCATCGCGCATCCGACGGGCCGGCTTATCAGCCGGCGCGAGCCATATGCCGTGGACCTCGACGCCGTGTTCACCGCGGCGGCGAAGCACGGCAAGTTCCTGGAGATCAACGCCAACCCGGCCCGACTCGACCTGGATGACGTGGCCTCGGCCGCGGCCAAACGCCACGGCATCCCCATCGTCATCAGCAGCGACGCCCACAGCACCAGCGGCCTTGACGTGCTCCGCTACGGCATCCTCCAAGCCCGCCGCGGCGGCCTCACGGCCGAGGATGTGGCGAACACGCGACCGTGGGCGAAAATTAAGCGCATGTTGCGCCGCCGGTGATCGCGCAAAATTCGTGGTGCCCGGCGTTTATTGAATTTTGCACGGGCGGTTCTGGCGATGCTCGTCGCAACTCGTTGAGACCACACGCGTTGCATTTTGCATCGTCCGCCGGGGGACCCACATCCTCGTGCAATATTGTTGGGTATTGCACGCAGGACCGCGGGGTTCAGCCTGAATTTACCGCATGAAATGGCGTCGAAGGCGCGCAATACTTTCAGAATTTACATCCGTTTACGACAAGTTTTGCGCGCATCTCCAGCGACGCGGCAAATCACTGACTTAGAGCGTGTTGTCAAAGAACGAGCGCAAGATTGCAGTGTCCCAACGTAGCACAGGTAGTCGTCAATAGCAGCTGCATTTTTTGGCCACCCCCAGTGGCCAAAATTAGGGGGTTGACGAAGGGCGAAAAGACCGGGCAGCTTATGGCTTTTGCCGGATTATGGCCGGGAGCTTTAGCATGCGATGGCGAAGTGCTGCGCCGTATTCCGAACACACTCGTTAATCAAACAGGCTAGGTTCCTTCGGTCGAGGCGGTTCTCGCATCCATTGAGGGATTGGCGGCAGTACGCGTTGGAAATACGCCTCGGTGAAGCAGCCGGCGTCGTCAAGTTCACCTTCCAAGGGCTCGTAAGGGTCAATTGTCGAGCCGTGCGTATCTATATGCGTATCGTCCGCTTCTTTGCTACTTCCGACAACAGCTTCGCCTGAGTCGGATACAGTTCGAGTGTCGCTTCCAGAATCCATAGCAGCTCCAATATGGCTCATCCGAAAAAATCTGCAACACAACAACGGAAGAAGATGCCGCGAATTAGCGAAGGGTTATTGGACATACGTGTGAGCTTGCTTTGGGTGA
>JAKEIB010000058.1 GCA_022614705.1 Planctomycetota bacterium
ACGTCGAATAGGCGCCTACGCTCATGGCGCGCGCCTTGTCCCATGATATTATGTACTTGTCCAGGCCAATGTTGCAGATTTATTGCGATGGGCCATACCTCTCAATTTCGGTTTGACAGAGCACTACGCTTTTTCCAGGTGCCGCCCGGCTTGCGGCACCTACCTGCTAGCAGAGCGATCGGGCTTTGATGAAATTCTCGCCGGCCGCAAATCTTGACTAGCTCCGCTGGCCTCTGCCTCGGCCGCGCAAAGTCGGTGCCCGGCTGAATTTCCGTCCGCCACGGCCCGATACACCTGGAGGGGCTGACGCGAATTCGCCTTGCCCACGCTATGTCGCTGTAGCCGGGGTCTCAGACCCCGGCCACAACGTGCTGTAGCCGGGGTCTCAGACCTCGGCCACAACGCGTGAGCAAATTTTCCGCGTACAGCTCCCGTGCCCATTCACAGCGACGGGCATCGCAGTCAGCCTTATCACATACGACGCCAGTCATCTCGTCCGTCTTGGTTCCCCGCCACCAGTGAGCCGCAGCAATGGTAATGCGCAACTTTCCAGTCCGAAACACGTCGCAACCGCGGCAGCCAGTCGCGCGCCGGCGCCGTCGAGCGTTGATCGTCGTCGCGGCCCTGGTTTGTAGCGCATTGCTCGCGGTGGAGAACGACGCCGAGCAAGTGGACTCGGGCTGGGCCGTCGCCGCGCCACCGCCGATTACCTTCAGCGCGAAGCATGCTAGCCCCAAGCAGCAAGTCATCCTGCATGAGGTGCTGCAGCAGGCACCGGGGCAATTGCTCCAGCACGGGCCCAAAACGCAAGCGGCGAACTCCGCGAAGGTAAGTGAAAAGGCGATTGGAACAGGCCAGGGTAGTTTGCGATTCGCGGTGCGGCCGGACGGCGTCGAGGGCTGGCGACCGGCAAGTCCGGCCGCCCAGCCGCTGAAGCAGCCAGTCGGCATGGAACAGGATGCACCGCAGCTCAATGCACCCAGCAATACGGGAACGACCAAGGAGACGAGCGCGAGCGACGACGCCCCAGCGGGCCACGGGGCGAATGACGCCGATGACGCGGCGGCTCGCGAAAATGATGAACCGTTGAAGTGGTCGTCATCGCAAAAGACCAATGACGTAGAGTCGCCGACGGTTGACGGTGAGTCATCGGACGAGTCATCCGGGACGCTGCTCGATGAAGCGACTTCCCGAGCGATTGCTGAACAATCGGCCGCGGAAGCCGACGAGAAATCGGGAGCTGCCGAACAAGCGGTTGACCAACCGGCCGATCAATCGGTTGTTCAGCCGGTTGAAACCGAGTCGAGAGCGAACGAGCCGGACGACGAACGCCAGAATGCCGAGGATTCGGTCGTCGAAGCGACGACGAAACCAACTGCGCCGCCGCCGTTGACCAAGCAATTGGTGAATCTGCGGTCGAGAGTGCGCAGCGTACTCAAGGGTTATTACCGCCGGCAACTGAACAGTCGCGAGAACGATCCGTGGGAAGTGATGCACGGGATGCTGGCATACGGGGTGCACAGCCGCATCCGCCAGGGCGGATCGCGCGGATCGTCGGTCACGAGCGTCGGCTGGTTGTGTTACAACAAGCCGTGCAAGAATCTCACTCTGATGTACGTGACGCCCAAGGGCGAGCTGCGCGCGAAATACGGCGTCGGACTGCAGGGTCACCTCGGACAACTGCTGGCCATGCTGGCCCAATGCCGCGTGTCGGAGGAATATCCGATTCGCGTCGGCAAGCGAGAGTTCACGATCAAAGATCTGATCGAGGCCGAAAAGAAGACGTGCTATCCCAAGTCGGAGCTGACGTTCAAGCTGATCGCCCTGCAATACTACCTCGACCTGAACGACACGTGGGTGAACGATCAGGGCGTCGAGTGGGACATCCCGCGGCTGATCCGCGAGGAGCTGGCTCAGCCGATTCGCGGCGCGGCCTGCGGCGGCACGCACCGGCTCTCGAGCCTGAGCCTGACGGTGAAGAACCGCCAGCGGCGCGGCGAGCCGCTCGACGGCGAATACGCGCGGGCCGCCGAGTTCGTGCAGAAATATCACCGCTACACGTTCGGCCTGCAAAATCGCGACGGCAGCCTCAGCACGGCCTGGTTCCGCGGCCGTGGCGACGACTCCGACATCAACCGCCGCATCAAGACCACCGGACACATCCTGGAGTGGCTGTGCTACTCGCTCAGCGACGAAGAGCTTCGTGATCCCAAGACCATCGCCGCGGTCACCTACTTGGCCAACCTGATGTATTCGAAGTACGACACGGAGTGGGAAGTCGGCCCGATGTGTCACGCGATCCACGCGCTGCTGGTTTACGACGAGCGGGTGTTCCAGCCGTTTGATGGCGACCATTACACCGCGACGTACAAGCCGAAGTCGAAAATGCCGGCGGCCACGGCGAAGAGATTGGAGCCGAAGACGGGTCGACGCTAGTTGCAGTACAGACAAGGAGACAAGGAGAGGAGGAGACAAGGAGAAACCCCCGCCACAGTCCTCTCCTTGTCTCCCTGTCTCCTTGTCTTTTTTGACAATGGGTGCCGCTCGCCCTATCTTTGCGACGTATTCTTGATAGTGGCGATGCTCGCCCAGTGTCGCATCCGCATTGAACTGCGCGTCGCGGCGGTTTACATTGCCTCCGTCTCGCTTCCGCGCCGCGTCCTTCCATCGGGCCGCCGTCATGGCTTTCCCGCGAAAATTCACCGATCAGTTGCAGGCATTTTGTGAGTTGGCCGATCGCCTGGCCAACGCGCACGACGCCGATGCGATGCTATTCCTGATGGAACGGCCCACCGATTGGACGCGGCTCCGTCAGTGTACGGGCGAGCACACTGTCATACTTGCCGGCGATACGGAGGAAACGCTGGAAGGATCGGCGGAGGAGGATTTCGACACGATTCTGCTCAACATGCCGTCCGAGACGCCCGTTTACGAGCGGCTGACGCAAGCGCTTTTGGAAGCAGTGGCCGAGGAACTGTTGCCGGCGGGCGCCACGGTCGTGGCCGTGTATAGCGGGTTCGAGCCGACGGTGATCGACTCGCTGAGCATCATCCGTTTGGGCGAACACCTGGGCCAATTGACGGTGCGCGACTTGCGCCAACTCAAAACACGAATTCCCCTGGAGACGCTCAAGTCGGTGGTCGATCTGGCGGTCGATATTGGCCGCGAGGGACGCGAAGGCAAGCCGGTGGGCACGCTGTTCGTCGTCGGCGATCATCGCAAGGTGATGAGCTTCTGCCGGCCAATGGGTTTCGACCCGCTGCGCGGCTATAGCCGGGCGGATCGCAATCTGGCGGACGCCAAGGTTCGCGAGGGCGTGAAGGAAATCGCGCAGCTCGATGGCGCGTTCATCGTGTCGTCGGACGGGCACGTCGTGGCCGGGGCGCAACAGATCAATGCGCCGCGCTCCACGGACCTTTCGTTGCCAAAGGGTTTTGGCGCCCGGCATTGGGCAGCGGCCGAGTTAAGTCGGGCGACCGGGGCGGTTGCGATTACCGTCAGCGAATCGACCGGCACCGTGCGGCTATTCCAAAACGGCGAAGTGATGCTCCGCATCGAGCCGTTCCGCCGGGCCATGAAGTGGATCGACTTCGACGTCGAAGCGCCGCCGGCGGCGCCGGAGAAGGAATGACGAAGCTCGAACGACGAATGAAGCGGGAACATTCGACATTCGTCATTCGTCATTCGTCATTGCCGCGAGCAGCTCGGCGACGTAATCCCCGACATCCCGGAGTACTTTCTCGCGCGGCTCATCGGCCGCGGCCGCGATTCGCCGCACGATCGCCGAGCCGACAATGAGCCCGTCGGCCACCGGCGCGAGCAGTTTCACATGTTCTGGTTTGCTGATGCCAAAGCCGATGCAGATGGGCAAATCGGTCTGGGTTCGCAGCCAGCCGACGTTGTCCACCAGCTCCGGTGGCAACTGCGTCCGCTCACCCGTGATTCCGGCCACGGAGACATAGTAGAGAAAGCCGGTCGAAGTTTCGGCGATCCGCACGGCCCGTTCGCGCGGCGTGGTGGGCGTCACGAGTTGAATGAGACTCACGTCGCTACGCCGGCAAATCGCGGCCAATTGCGCCGATTCTTCCACCGGCAGGTCGGGCACGATCAGCCCGGCGAGGCCCCGCTGCTGCACCTCATCGGCGTACTTTTCCAACCCGTGCCGGTAAACGATCGCGTAGCTGACCATCGTCACCAAAGGAGCCTCCATCTTGGGTGCGACTCCCCCAAGCGTCTCCAAAATGTCCGCCAGTTTGATCTTATGCGCCAGCGCCCGCGTATAACTCGCCTGAATCACCGGCCCATCCGCAATCGGATCGCTGTACGGTATCCCCACTTCGCACAAATGACACCCGCGCCCGACCAGCTCGCGGAGCACGTCGGCCGTAAACGCGAGATCCGGATCGCCCGCCGTGACAAATGGCATGAGCGCTTTGCGCTTTTCGCGACGGAGGTTCGAGAATAATTGATCGATTTTCGACATTTGCTGAGCTAATCAAATCCTCAGGCAAGGCATAGGGACACGGAATGTCACTTCTCCAATCGGAATGCGTTCAGAGTGGCTTTACGAATTCCAATGAGATGGTTGGCTTAACCCTCAAACGGATGCAAAAAGGAACCTGAAGCCCGTACGGCGCTCTAGTCAAGTCATCGGGATGATCAATTCGAGATGGTAAGAACTCCAGATACTCTTCATAATCATCCTTTGTATGACGTGTGCCGCGGCAATCATTGACCCGCAAAGTAATCGCTGGCCGCTCAATACCGACACGAAAAACACTGATCGCGAAGTCACTCGTGTGGGGAAACACACTAAGTAATAGACGCAACCCATCTTTAACGACTACAAAGTGTCGTCCTTCTTCGTATTCATCAATGGTGGGAAGCACTTCCAGAGCTGAGATGAAGTCTGACTCATCCCAGTCGAGCGCGTGGGTCATGTAGTCGCCTCAACGCCTGCGGGTTTTGCACTTACCTTTCCGGTAATTCTTTGCGCCTTCGCTCCTAAACGTGAAAACAAATCTGTCATTCTGCGTGTTGACTTCTCAATCGGGCGATTTCTGCCGCGTCTTTATCGCCTCGGCCGGAGAGGCAGACGACGATAGCGTGTTCGTTTGGTTTGCTGCGGGCGAGGTCCATGGCCTTGGCAACGGCGTGGCTGCTTTCTAACGCGGCGAGGATGCCTTCGCTCTTGGCCAGCGCGTCGAATGCGGCGAGGGCTTCTTTGTCGAGGCAGTTGGTGTAGGTGACGCGTCCGGTGTCTTTCCAGTAGCTGTGTTCGGGACCGACGCCCGGGTAATCGAGGCCGGCGGACATGGAGTGGACGTCGCACGTCTGGCCGTCATCATCTTGCATCACGTAGCTGTAGCTGCCGTGGAGCACGCCGGGGCGGCCGTGGCTGAGTGGGGCGGCATGGTCGCCTGGTTTTGCGCTGCGGCCGCCAGCTTCGACGCCGACGAGGGCCACGTTCGCGTGCTCGATGAACGGATAGAACATGCCGGCCGCGTTGCTGCCGCCGCCGACGCAGGCGACGATCGTATCGGGCAGCCGTCCCAATTGCTCGCGGGATTGCTGGATCGTTTCGCGGCCGATAACTGACTGGAAGTCGCGAACAATCCGCGGGAAAGGGTGCGGCCCGACTACCGAGCCGAGGATGTAGTGCGTGGTTTCGACGCTGGCCATCCAGTCGCGCATGGCTTCGTTGATCGCGTCGCGGAGCGTCCGCGAGCCGCTTGAAACGGGCCGCACTTCGGCGCCGAGCAGCTTCATGCTAAAGACATTCGGCGCCTGCCGGCGGATGTCCTCTTCGCCCATGTAGACCACGCACTCGAGGCCGAAGTGGGCGCAGGCAGTTGCGGTGGCCACGCCATGCTGGCCGGCGCCCGTTTCGGCGATCACGCGCTGTTTGCCCATGCGCAGCGTGAGCAGCCCCTGGCCGAGCGTGTTGTTGATTTTGTGCGAGCCGGTGTGATTGAGATCCTCGCGCTTGAGCCAGATTTGTGCTCCGCCGCACTCGTTGCTAAGCCGCTTGGCGTGATACAGCGGCGACGGCCTCCCCACGTAATGTTTCAACAGCGAGGCCAGCTCTGATTGAAATGCGGCATCCTGACATGCCTTGTCGTACTCGCTTCCCAGCTCATCGAGCGCGCGGACGAGGGTTTCCGGCACATACCGCCCGCCAAACGCCCCAAACCGCCCGGCGGCGTCGGGAACTTGTGTCATTGCATTGGCACTGGTCATGAGGTGATAAAGCTCCTTGCGTTGATTCTCGACTGCAATTGCGTGAGAATCAAGGCCGGGGAGATTTACCACGGAGGACACGGAGGACACAGAGAAAACAGAGAGTGAGTAAAGGAACAAAGGAAGTTGAACACTAATCGCCGCGAATGCAATCATTCAATCAGTAGTGTCCGGCTATAAGTCGAACAGTTTCAGTTGGTTAGGGTCGGAGGATTCTGGAAACGGTTGATGTTTGGCGGTGAGGGCCTCAAACAGCGG
>JAKEIB010000374.1 GCA_022614705.1 Planctomycetota bacterium
GTGCTCAACGCCTTCCGGCGTCACAGGAATGCTCACGGCACCTTCTGTAAGCCGTGAGGTCGCACTAGTTTAGGATGGGACGATTCACGTAACATTATTGCGAAGCCCCATTGGACTGGGCTGCTGGGCGTTTCGACGAGAGCAAAAGCCGAGAGCGCCCTCGGAATCACGGCTTTTTCGATCATTCCATTCGAGTCATGCATTGCTGAACCACTCCACAGAACGTAAGTCGTAAGTGCGGTTTGTCTTAAAGCTAATCGGGGTGACTAGGCCGCGACCACGCTCGCATGCGTGAATCGCGCCGAATCATCACACGATTCGGAACGTAGGCGGCGCCTTGACCCAGGTCGATTGGTCACCGGACGAATGAATCGGAATCCTCTCGGCGCAACGTGCGCAAATTGGCATCACCAGCAAATCGTCTTCTTTCTCCATAATCCCGGTCAATTCCCAACACAGCTTCTCCAGGGTCGTGTGGTCGAGCCGACAGCGAAAAACACTGTACTGAAGGCGCTCGCCGTAGCCTTCAAGCTTCTTGGCAACTTTCCGCAATCGCTTCGGGTCCCGAACGTCGTACGTCACCAAATGCCAAGATTTCTCGGCCATTGTATCACCTCATTCGCATGCGTGCAAAGAGACCCGAAGCTCCCGTCCATTCCTTTTCCAGCAAGCGGGCTTCAAGCTCGACAATCCGGGCATAAGCGAGCGACTGCCCGGTAAAAGGATGCTTGTAGTTTTCATTGAGTCGCTCTTCAAAGAGGCCGATGGCCTTTTTGCGGCCATCGTCCGATAACCAAATGTGATCGGCCGCCACAGTGAAATCGGCGGCCGGATCCCACTGATTGCGGTTGACGCTTCCTATCGTAGGAATGTCGACAAGTGGCACGCGGAAGATTTCAACTAGGTCGAGCACCAACGGTGGGGCTGCTGACCTCGGTTGATGATAAAAACCCAGCGATGGCTCCAAACCAACCCCGAGCAACGTGCGATGGACGAGGGAAAACAGCATGCCATACCCAAAGCTCAACAGCGCATTGAATCGGTCTTCCGGCGGATGCTTGGAGCGACCGTGTGGAAGCAGCAGAGGATCGCAGCGCGAACTAAGGAGCGACGGGAGGGCTGCGAAGTACGCCTTTGCCGCAATGCCCTCCAAACCGCGGAGCGAATCTAAGCCGGCCGCCTGGTCGAGTTTGCGGAGTGCCTCACGAATGCGATCAATCGATTCTTGAACCGCCTGCCGATTGGCAGGATCCCCGCGAGACGCCCGCAAGAGATATCGTAGTTGGGATTCGATTTTGGCGTGGACCGTCCGCCGCGACAGTTCTAGACAAAGCTCATCATTGGTTAGAGCTCGATATTGCCGAAGTCGCTGCTGAACCCGTCCGGGCGACGCGGAAGTGCCGGCTACGAATCGGCCGCCGAAAGTCAGCCAGTTGACGCCAATGTTGCGATACGCGCAAAGGTGCAGGGCCTGTGTCGATACTTGGCCGAAGCCATGAATCAGAACGGAGTCGATTTGTTCAATTGGAATTCGCTGCTTGCCTTCTTCCGTTTCCACTATCAGCGACTCGCCGCTTCGTCCGACCCTGGCTTTCGCGCTTGTAACGTGGAGAGTGTGCCGTTCACGGTTTGATGGGAACAGTCGCGGAGGCTCTTCCTCCTCACCGTCGTTGTGACGTGCCAAGAGACGCTCCTCTTCCGGCAGACACACAACGGCCAACGAACATTTGACACACAATCGCTCGTTTTCTGTGACCGGCGGGCGCTCCGTTGAGTTGCGGAGTACCCTGGCCCGTTCAATCGCGGCTCGCAAGTCCGCCCGCGCCGCGTCATCAATGTCGACGAATGCGGTGACGTTGTCGGCGTGATACCGAATGCGGGCCTGGCGGACCGGTTCCCCGAGATGTTCCTCGACCAGCACGGCATAGGCAATCACTTGAATGCGATCGCTCGGCCAAGGCAGTGGCTCATTGTTGTCCCCGCGATGGCAGCGGCCTTTCTTGTGCTCATACGCGACCCATTGGCCATCGCGCTTCCGCACCGCGTCAACTTTGCCCAAAAGACCCCACGTGTCGCTGCTCACTTCAAGCGAGCGATACTCGGGCGTCTCGTCGTCGAGTGGCAACCGCTCAAGGTGCAATCGCCGGCCAGCGTAGACGTTAGCGTCGGCGACGCGAATCTCCTCAACTTCTTCGAGATAAAATAGCCGCTCGCAATAGAGCAGCGCGTGCAACGCCATCACGCGTAGCGGCGGCTCGTCGCCGACTTCAGAAGAGCGGATCATGGCCGCAAAGCTCCGGAGGGCAGGAGTCCCCTCCGTGGGCATGTGGCTCGATATTACGCTCTATCATGGACAGCCCTATGTCGCGAATCAAGCTATTCATTAACTATCAGGACTACTTTCTGGAGAGATTTGGGGCATCGTTGCTAATTCAGGCACCCGCAAAATCTGAGCGGATTCCAGGTTGCCAGTTGCGTAGCGAGTGCCCGCTGAGCCGACGTGATCGACCCATACAGGCAATGTCATTCGGCTGCGCTTGTGTTGGACGAAGGTGTCAACGGGTGAATCCCCGACGGAGAGGCGTTCGGGCGCGTCCAATATGGAAACCTCGTTGATAAGATGTGTGCTCTCCCCCAAGGACAGACCGCCGAAGCGGTGAACCGATGCGGGGCGTTCAAGAGCGTCGCGAACACGCTCTTCCAAGGTTCGATCATTGCCGGCCACTTCATCGCTAGAATCAAGCCAGACCACCAAATTGATTTCGGTGAGAAGCTGCTGATAGTCCGGCCGAGTATTGCCCGAGCTACCTAACGGAGTCTTTTTAATGCGCCAGACTGTGCGCAAAACCACGCTCATATCAGGTCGACCAATACGCGTCACCGTGACCCGGCAACCGATATGTCGTCGGCGATCAGTTTCGCCGACAAGTGACAACAGAAATCCGTAACAGGTGGCCGGCGGTGGTATCGGTTCGGTTTCAAGGTACTCGCGGGCCATTCCCTTGCGGAAGCATGCGACCGGAACCGTAACATGTACACCGAGCATCGCTCACCCCTTGATCTTGAGCTCGGAATTGATCTGCTTCACGGCTTCGCCGCATGCAGCCTTTACACCCAAAGATTGGATGCCCTGTTCCTTGAATTGAGTTGCTACGGGGGAATCAAGATCGCCGGCGCCCAGAATCAATTCGTCCCTCTTAACGTCACCTGACGCGATTCGCTTAAGCAGCGAATCGGCAGTTACCGTCTTGCCATCGTCCTTCGTCTCAAAGCAATAGAGCAGTCGCGGCGCCGGGTCTTGAGTAATCCTAAAAATGACCACGTCCGGGGAAAAATCGAACAGGAACCGCCCGTGATTTCCCGCCACTGTACCAAGGTTGCAAAGTGCCTCAATCGCCTTCGCTGCGCGGGACTTGTCTCGTAGTCGTTCAGGCGTAAGTGCGATCCCATACTGGAAGCGGGTAGCGTGGACTTCGGTGCCGTAGGGTCCAGGATTGTCCTTATCCTTAGCCCCCAGATTTGACCACGGAGTGTTAGCATTGAAGGTGACATCACCTCCCCACGGAGTCAGCGACACAGCCCTCGTGATTTCGAGCAGGCCTCGTCGGAGCGTTACTGTTCCTTTTGCTCTGCTCTTCTTGCCGGATTTTTCTCCGTCGTCTGAATCCGAACCATCCTCCTTGGCTGCTTGAGCGCTCATAAAGCCGAGTAAATCGTCGTCAATGTAAACTTTGCCGCCTTCTACTGCCCAGCCAGAGAACTGATCGTCTTTCCATTCATTTCTCGGCTTTGGCTGCGCCGACTCATTCCACGTTCGATTCGTCGGCTCAGATGCTTCTAACAATCGCCGCAGGGCAAAGCGAATCGCTTCAGCAGAAACCGTGCTATGCGTTTCACCCTGCCACAGCAGTTTCTGTAGCGTCGTGATATTACCTTCGGTTTCGGCTCGATTGTTGGCGGCCGTGCCGAAAGGGGTAACAAAGCTAGCGAATATGTGTAGAGACATGAAGCAAACTCCGTGCTAATTAATTCGGTTGAGGGGAGCTATCATCGGACTCAGTTTCTTTGCCGCCGTAGCTGGCAAAGGCGAGAAGCGCAAGATCGCGCGTGTGTTGCCATCGGCTTTCGCGGAACATTGGCAAGAGCAACTTCCAACCGTCTTGGAGGCTCGGCAGCCGGCCCGCCCGGCTGAACAAATTGCAGAGTGCAAATCGGACTTGCCCCTGAGTCTTCGCTCCAGCCAATTCGAGGCGCAGCCGTTCGCGAAACTTATCCCAACGGTTCTTTGTAGCGGGCGATATTCGTGTATTGTCGCCATCCGTCTCTTTGCGAATCTGACCGAGACGGTAACTGATCGCCTCGTGAACAGCGCGAACGACGAGACCTTCCGCGTCGTCGTCCCATGCTCGATCATCGGTCACCATGGCGTGTAATCCCTCTCTTTCAAAGGAAATATGATTCCGGTACGGCTTGTCCGTGGCCGGGTTGATGGCAATCATCAATCGGCTGAATCTGTCATACCAGCGGCGCCCCCGAGCGAGGTTTTGCGCGATAAACGGACGCACGACGCTATCGGTCCGGAACGCCTCGCGGCGCTCCTTGGTCACCTTTGCCTTGCCCTTACCGATTGATTCCTTCACTACTCTAGTGGCGACGCGAGGACGCAACTGAGCTAGCGCAAGTTCGTAGACATCTAGATCACGCCCGCGCATCACGGGTATATACAACGACTCGACCCGCGACTTTTGCTGCGAAGCCCACGGCGTGGAGCGGAGCGTCACAGCGTGACACGCGGCGAGCCCAAGATGTGCCGCCTTCATGCGAACTTGCAGTTGGAGCCCCACATCCGCCGCGCCGGCAGCGATCGATTGCTTGCCGCTTATTGGTGTCATCAGCGGACGCGCGATCGCGAAGCTTTGCAGGTCATCAACTTCGGGAATCAGCAGCACGCCGACTCCGCGATTTACCGCAAGCGAGACACACCCTATGAGCGCAAAATATAGAGGTAGCAGCCGTTCGACCGGTTCTTCAATCTTCGTGGGCGCAGCGAACGCGTTGTGACGGACGACCGCGCCAGGATTCAGCGGCCCTTCGATGCCTACGGTAGACGTCGAAAGACATCCGGTCTTTGGATTCACGCAATCTTCCCAGCCTTTTTGATGCTTGTAGCCAGAACATCTGCGGTATTCAACAACTACGCTGGGTATGCCATCGCCGTCAGGATCGTGCGAGGCCGTGGTCGGCGCCTTGGCGAGCGTTCTCGTTTTGCCATGCTGCAGAAATGTCAACGTGAGTCCGAGCTGGAGGTCGGCACGAACGGCCGCGTTAAGCGTGATTCTGTATTGTCCGGGCAGATTGATCAATTCGTCGTGTTCGTTAAGACGAAAGCCCAAGGCGAATAACTGTTTAAGGTACTCGTGAGCCAATTCTAGCTTGCCAAATCGCAGCGTAACTTGATCCGCTTCGATCTCCCACGGCGGCTTGCCGTCAACCCATGGCCCGCCGGGCACCTCGTCATCATCCAACGCCCCTTGCTGGTAGGCCCGTTCAATATACTTCAGTGTACAGGCCAGCCCGCCCAGGCCTGCTCGGTGCAGCGCTGTCATGCCGGGAGCGAACAGCCGCATCGTCAGATGGTCTGGGCCCGTTGCTGCCTTTGCCCGTTTCGTCGACTTGGGTTTCATCACTTTTGCCATGCGGCCCCTCGCGAATCATCGTACTCGATTGAGCCTTCCGGCGCTACCGGCACGCCTTTAATAAAATCCCAGTCGCGCCAGCGCAACGCCTTCGGCGGCGATGGCATTGGCAAAGTGACTTCGGCCAGCTTCGCTTCGCCGTTGACGACCCGCCGTGCGTCGGCGTACAAAACGACTGTGATACCTTGCGATGCCTCGCGCAGCTCAAGCACAGTCGTCACTGGACCGCCATCGAGCCACGCGCTGGCCACATAGTCTGGCTTCTTGCCGGCGTCGTGTCGTTCCCAAGCTTCAGCAAGTTGTCGTTGCGACAACGCTCCCGTCGGTAGATCCGCCAGCCATTCACGAGCCGCTTGTAAATCGGCCGGGGTATAGGGCAAATGGGCATTGCCGACATCAATGACGATGAACGGACGAGTGAAGTCGCCAAGCTTTGCCTTGCGGTTGAGGCGGCCCAGGCGCTGTATAAGTGCAGGAACGGGCGCTAACTCTGTCATCAACAAGGTCACGCCGGCGAGGTCCAAGCTCATCTCACAGACTTGGGTAGTGCAGGCGACAACCGCGTCACGGCAGTCTGTCTTAAAGGCGTCCACCACAATCTTGTGACGTTCAACTCGATCGCAATATCGAAATCGCGAATGGTAAATCTTTGGGGCCAAATCAGCGATAGAATCGGCGGCTGCCATCGCGCGATCGACCGTATTGCTCACCCACAATACCTTGCCGCCGGCTGCGAGCTCGCGCCTTACCCATTCGGCGATGTCGACGGGAGCGTCCTCGCGATGGTATCGCGGCAATGTCTCCAAATCGTCAGGCCCATGAACCGTCTCCATCTCTTCTCGCCGCGCGCGTTTCAAGCAATTATTTAGCGCTTCGAACCGCGCTTTCGGCAGGCTGGCCGTCATGAGCAACACGGGCACGCCAGGCATGTTCTGGAGAAATCGCAACAAAGCGCCGAATAGCCGATCGTCATACGCGTGGATTTCGTCGAACACGAACCCCGCCCCGGCAAGCGCCGGCCAGGCGTACCTGCCCCGGCGATTGTTTTGCACAAGGCCCAGCACCGTATCGACCGTGCAACTAACGACGGGCGTTGACCAGGCGTCGAGCGATTCGATGCGAGCGGCGCCGTCCGCCTCGGCATCGGGTTCGTCGCCCTCGACAATCAGCGCCATATCGACGTCGGCCCGACCGTGAAATAAACGAGGCTTGAAGGTGAAATCGGGATTGTGCAAATAGTCTCGAAAGCCTTCCGTAGCAGTGCCGGTCGTGGGATAGCAGAGATATAGTCGTTTCTCCGGGTGATTGGTCGCTGCCCAGTGATAGGCCGCCAGTGTTTTGCCCGAACCGCACCCAGCTTTTGCAAACGTCACTTCGGCACGTGAGTTACCAATATCTTTCTGAAACTGCCGTAGATCGATGTCAGGGTCGTTGCGCGCCGCCCGCTCTGCATCGAGCCGCAACCGAACAATATCGGCAAGTTCGCCCGGTTTGGGTGTGTTTGAAAGCGCGTCGTTGATCCACGATAATCGCTTGGCCGCGTTTTTCACCCGCGGTAGTGCCGAGCCGGCGATATCTGCTGCAATCAAGGATAGCTTCACTGCTGCTACCAGGCGCTTCTCTTCGTCTGTGAATAGCTCCCATGCCGCGGAGGCTTTGGCCAACCACTGTTCAAACTTTTCAAAGACGAGGCCCGCGCCAATCAATGGTAGATTCCAAGTTTCGTCAAATTTTGGAGGGTCGATCAGCCCTGCAAATCGTGATGCCATTTCTTGCAGGCAAGTCTTAAAATCGTTGTGACTGACGAACACGCTGATCTTGTCGCCCTCGCCTTGCGGCACTCGTCGCCGAGGAGGCGATTCCCGATTGTATGCCGGATGATGACCGCCAATCGCCCACCCGACGATTGCGAAATCGGTCTCATCGTTAGCGATTGCCGGAAGCAACCATTCCTTAAGCCTTTCTTGCAGCAATACCGAAATCCATTCGTGTCTCACACCTTGCGGACGACCGGAACGGTCTTTCAGCCGACAGATCATCCCTTGAAAGTGGTCGTTAGCCTTCCCCAAGTCGTGCAAAGCCGCCGCCAATAAAACGCAACGCCGCAAGCGATCGCGATAAATTGACGGCTTTAGCCCCAGTGCCCGAAGTTGATCTTCGCCGGTTGCATCGAGCACCTGTAAGGCCGCATCGTGGACGGCAGCCAAATGCCGTGGTAAGAGCATCCACTCAATTTCCGCCTCGTCGCGCCTGGCACTTTTAGCCCACAATCGTTGGGGATTCATGACGACGCAGCCCTCTCGTTCACCGCCACAAACAATCCGCACCCCATGTGACGCTTTCCACCGATACCGTGCTCCTGCAGAATGATCGATTCCGCCAGCGTCAAGTCGTCGGCAACGACCTCGTAGCCAACCAACTCGCGCTGTTTCACGCGTACCGTGCGGCGCTTGCCAATCGATAAAGCGGCACCCTCCGAAACCCCGATTTCCGCCATCTGGCGGCGTGCTGCGTCGGTGAACTTTTCTGGCGTGACGGTTTCCGGTCGAATGTTCGCGACTTTGATGACCACCAGCCGGCTGCGCAGAGCAGTTGCCGGGACAAGCGTGCGGACGGTGGGAACGCCGACGCGAACACTCGCGTTACCTAACCGAAGTGCTTTGCCCGCCAGCGGCAGCATTGCGGCAATCTGATCATCTGTCACTCGGATCGTTAGCGTGCTCCACGGCATGAGCATGAGTTGCCGATTCCCGACCTGCCGGCCGCGAATCGGGTGCACGCCCATACCGTTCTCAGCGTGCACTTTATCCTCAAGCACCCGAGAAATGGCTCCGTACAGCGCGTAACCGTGATCTGCCGCAATTCCGCTGGTGCCCGTCAGCGTAAAAGACAAGTCCACGTACATA
>JAKEIB010000375.1 GCA_022614705.1 Planctomycetota bacterium
GTTCGATTCCCGCCGCCTCCATTCGACTCGCTGCGCTCGCTCATGGCAGGCCATTCGACTCCTGAGCTTGTCGAAGGGATCGTGCCCTGAGCTTGTCGAAGAGCGAGTCGAATGTCCTGAGCTTGCCTGGCCTGAGCTTGCCGAAGGGTCGCAGGACATTTATTAACTTACCTCGCAACGCCAAATGTACTTCGTGCATATTCTTGAATGTTGCGACGGCAGTTACTACGTCGGGCACGCGGCTGACGTTTCTGCGAGATTCGTAGTTCATTGTTCTGGCAAAGGCCCAAGTTATACTGCTAACCGGTTGCCAGTGCGTTTGGTCTACGAAGAGTCGTTCACCACTCTGAACGAGGCGGTTCGTCGCGAAAAGCAGCTGAAGGGCTGGTCACGGGCGAAAAAAGAGTCTCTGATCTCTGGTGACCTGACACGGTTGCGTTCGTTGTCCGGCTGCGACGCTACACGGCAGGGCGTACGATGACTGCGGCCACCTGAGGCGAGCCCCTATGCCGCCTGTTTGCCGTCACCCGTCGGATATCGCGCGATTGGTTTTCTCGCCGGCATGCAATATTGCTGGCGCTCGGGAAATATCGAGTTTTGCATCGCGGTATTTTTCGCCCTGCGATCCAGCGCTCCGCAAGTGTGTGTTCCATCATCATTTGCAGCGAGAAACATTCTGCGCGTCACGCCGGGGGACCCTATTGGCCGTGCAAAACTCTTGGATATTGCACACCGCGACGCGCGCCACCCCCGAAAATTCCAGACCCTTCACGGCACACAGCAGTGCAAAACTCGAACAATTTACGTTCGTTTCTGCGCGCAAGCTAAGGCTTTCCGGCCGATAGCCGATCGCCGATAGCCTTCTTTTCAATTATCAAGGAGCGAACGCTGGAGTATCGCATAATTGCCCTATGTAGCAGATTAGTATACTTATGTCCATACGAGAATTGGCCACTTACCGGCCCATGAGTTCGCGTTAAGATGATGGCGAACGAGTCAAGCGTCGAGAGCCAGAACTACCCGCGTCCACAACTAGCAAGAATCGCGGCACTAGCCATTACATCGTGCCCGTCCAAAAAGCGACAGGCTAGTTGTGGGGGGTATAGTCCGCAAGCCAACCGCGGCAAGACAACACTGCTGGGAAAGCCAGCTGTGGAACCCGGCGTCTAGTCTGAAGAAGCATTAGGGTGATATACTGTCAGCCGCCGAGTGTTCGAATGTTAATCTGTGGTTCGCTGACACAGTGGATTCCCGATTTTCAGTTGTGGACCTGTTCTGCGGTGCCGGGGGCCTATCGCTTGGATTTCGCGCGGCGGGTTTCAATGTCATCTGGGCCGCCGACCACAATGAAGCCGCGGTACAGACATACAGAAAAAATCTGGGCAACCATGTCTTCTGCCATTCGATTAATTTAGCGACGGACCCTCCAGAAGCAACAGTTATCGCGGGTGGTCCGCCATGCCAAGGATTTTCGTCTGCTGGGATGCGACGGTCGGGCGATACCCGGAATAATCTTGTGAGCTGTTTTGCCCAAATTGTAGCGAGGAAACGCCCATTAGCATTCGTTTTTGAGAACGTCGAAGGATTCCTGACCGCCGAGGGAGGCAAAAGGGTTCTTGACCTATTAGTTCCGCTCGTTGCGGCGGGTTATTGGATTCACATCCGAAAGCTAAATGCAGCCAATTACGGTGTGCCTCAACATCGAAAGCGCGTAATTGCCATTGGCGGGCTCGGCTGGGCACCCTCGTTTCCGAACCCAACACATTCGGCGCATGGCGCGCCGGGATCTCGGCTAGCTGCTACATGCCTCACCTCAACCCCCACGCTTGAACAAGCTCTCGCAGGGCTTTCGCCGCCTGACAGTAAAGAACCTGGGAAGCCTCCCGGACATTTCTTCCGTCCGCTTGTCGGCACCGACCTCGAACGGGCGCGTGCCTTAAAGTCGGGTCAAACCATGCGGGATTTGCCAAATACATTGTGGCACCCGAGCTATCGGCGCCGCGCATATAGGCGCGTGATGGATGGCACGCCCACAGAAAGGCGTGGTGGAGCGCCGGCGGGTATTCGGCGCTTGGCGGCGAATGAACCGTGTAAGGCTATCACGGGCGGCGCGATTTCTGAGTTTCTACATCCTTTGGAAGACAGGAATTTGACACTTCGGGAATGTGCAAGAATCCAGACGTTCTCGGACGACTTTGTATTTTTTGGGAAATACGGAGAGCAGGCGCAATTGATTGGTAACGCGGTGCCACCGCGCCTAGCCACTATAATCGCCCGTTTTTTGGCATCTGATCTGCCACTCACGAAGCCGGAGGAAGACAAGGGAAAACTGTTGAGCTTTGTCCCAACCTTGTCGAATGGAATGAGTCCGATACTAGAGCGCGTCACTAAGACTGTCCGAGCCACTTTTTGCGCCGAAGACTTCACGCAGAAGGAGTTGTTTTTAGTGGGACTGACGGTGACGCAGAAGAGCATCATCAACAAAGCGCAGTCGGTCGGTGGTTCGAAGCAAGGTATCGCTCTGGACGACGAACAGTGCGCTTATCTTGTGGCTGTAATTTCGACAGATTTGCGCTTGCGGGGCAAGATGCGCCTGGGCAGCCTTGAACTACCGCCCTTCTTTGGAACGCAGTCGCTGGAATCGCTAAGGCTGCCAAGGATGGACTTTCTGAAACTTTTCGAACAGCTAGTCGTCTTAGATCAAGACGCTGACGCTTATTTCGACTGTCTCGCTTCGCTTCACAAGGCAAGGCTGAAGTATGAGCGCATACTTCAGACGCAGCCGGTGCCAACAATCGATCAGGTTGGGCCGAGGGGCCTGTTGCAATTTGGCTGTGTCGGAACAAGAGCTTTAACGCCATTCATCCTGTGGCGGAAGTGGTTGTACGATATTGACAACCGCGCCGCTCAGGAGACCGGATACGCGTTTGAGCCAATCATCGCGCGGGCCATTGGTGGAACGCCGGCTCCGGCAAAGAAAAGTCCGGTGCGCCGGCAAAATGATCCACAGAAAGGGCGTCAGGTCGATTGCGTTCTGGGCAAAAAGGCCCATGAAATTAAGATGCGGGTGACAATTGCGGCATCTGGGCAAGGCCGCTGGAAAGAAGAGCTGGAATTTCCGTCGGACTGCAAGGCCAGCGGTTATACGCCGGTCATGATCGTGCTTGACCCAACTCCGAACCCAAAGCTTGCTGAACTGCAGGCAAGGTTCCTTGCTGAAGGTGGCGAAGCTCACATTGGTGATCGCGCATGGACGTACCTGCGTTCTCTCGCAGGACCGACAATGAGCCGATTCCTCGACAAGTACGTCCACGCGCCGCTAGAAGCTGTGCTGGCCGAGGTTCCGCCTACATCAGAAGAATTACCCGAACTTCTGCTAAGGATGGAGCGTGAGCAATTTACAGCATCGATATGTGGAGAGTCTTTGGTCGTGCGACGTACGCCACGGCCAGAGGAAGCGTCGGAACCAGATGCAATGCCTGAAGACGCCGACGAGGAGGTGCCTGGACTATGAGCCGCAAGTCAATTCGCGCGCGAGCACCGGCTGCATCGTCGTCAGCGGTTCGTCATGTAATGCAAGCAGTTCTGCAACGAGATACTACGCCTGAGTTGCTTCTTCGTCGAGCGCTTCATTCGGCGGGATTGCGATTCAGAAAAGATTGCCGACCGGAACAGGATTTGCGCTGCAAATCTGACATTGTATTTCCCACTCATAGAGTGTGCGTGTTTGTAGACGGGTGCTTTTGGCACCGCTGTCCACTACACTTCGCCCTTCCGAAGACGAACTCCGCATGGTGGAATGAGAAGGTGCAGGCAACCGTTGATCGTGACTTGAAGCAAATGCGAGCGCTAAAGGCGCGTGGTTGGCAGGTCATTCGCGTGTGGGAACATGAAATTATTGAAGGGCACGTCGAAAGAATTGTCGCTCGCGTGCTCAAGCGAATTCAAGCGGCAACGAAAGCAGGGCGACGCAAAGACTGAAGCTGAGTGGCATGAAAAACGCACAAGAATACAGACTCCCCGGCGTCGAAGTTTCGGCGATATTTTGAGTCGAGAGAATGATCCCATGGACCGGGTCGACCTAGAATTTGGTAAGCCCAACCCTAATGCGCCGGCGGCGCTCGCTCTATTTGCCTTTCTCGTTGGCAGATGGCGGTGCGAGGCAAAAGTGAGGTCGGCCAATGGAGAATGGCAGACGTTCGATGCAACGTGGATCGGCCGTTTCATCCTCGACGGCTATGCCATCGCCGACGAATACAGAATGACAGGCTCCTCGGGAGAGCTGATCGTGCTCGGGATGAATCTCCGCACGTATGACCCTGCCAGGCAGATTTGGAACATGAAATGGCTCAACGCGCTGGCTGGAACGTGGGTCGACCTCGGGTCGGAGGATCTCGGACCGGAGGAGCTCGGTGGAGTCAGGTTCGATGAGCGATCAATCATCTACGCCTTCAAAGAGCCGATGGCCGGCCACGCTTATACGCGCGCGACATACACCAACTTTTCCAGGACGCATCCACGTGGCGAGACTGGGAGAAGGGGACAGTCCCATTTTGCTCCGCGACCATCGCCGCGATGGTGCCCGCCGCAAAATTGGGACAGTCCCCAGCACTTCACGTGGCGAGGTGAGAAGTCTGACGATGGGAAGGCCTGGTGCGAATTCATGGTCATTGAGGCCTATCGCAGCAAGGTGTAGGAGGCCGCGGTCGAGTTTCACCACGGCCTCAATTTCCGCCCGATTTTCTCATCCGGCCCCTGAACCCCGCCAGAAAAAGTTCCATTGGCGTCCTGTTGCCTCCACTACTTTGAAGCAGAAGGCGCATCGATGCTTGGTCGATGGGGTTTCTCATTGTGGGGACTAGAGTTGCGTCAATTTTGCTTTACTTTCTCAAAGTTCCAAGACTGTAGCGCGTCGAGTGAGCCGACGCTGTAACGCCGTTGGTTATCGAGAGTTGCCTTAGTTCGATTCCTGTTGCCGTGATGCTCTGGCCGATGCGAAGGAACCGTATCTAGGAAATACTTTTATTCTTCTACACTTCGCGGGCGTGCGTTACGATTTCCGTCGGCTGGCCGATTGCTCGGAGCATCTGGAACTGTGCGACGTTGCAATCGATGACAGCATCCAGGTACTGCGTGCGGGATGACGCCAGCGCACCAATCGCCTGCTGAATCTCCATTGGCCGCAGGGCACCGCCGCGGATGCTTTCCAAGTTGAGCTTCACCGCTTGTTGAGCCGACGCAACCCGGGGGCGAGTTACGTCGACGTGACGCTGGCGAAGTTGGACGCGTTGATATGCCCGAACGACTTCGGACGCGATGAGTTCGCGGACCTGTTGAATTTCCAATTTCCCAACACGCTCGTCGCTGGGGATCGGTCAACACTCAAGTTTCGTCATCAGGAGTCATGAACTCCCAGATCCCGTTCTCGTGCGACCAAATGGGATCCGCATTCCTGGCGATGAATTCCTCGATTGGCAGACCGTCAACCAACGGAGGACGCGGAACCCACTTTTGCTTGCCGTTGATGAAGATGGTCATGAACTTCTTCTTTCGCTCGCGTCGTGATTGCCTTTCGGCGGCGGTTAGTTTGCGTTTCCGATGTTTCATGTGTGTGTCTCACAGTCCACGAGTCACTCTCTCTCGACAGGGCAATCCATGCCGAAAATCCTTGGTTGTCGATCAGCCTCGGCACGCAGCGGAAATCTCGGTGGTGGGGTAACCGTGCATCGCGACGATTCTTCCTGACCGCTCCTGGACGATGAACTCTGCTCCTTCGATTGTGAAGCGTGCCGTCCACTCGATGGCAAAGGTGTCGGGAGTGTCGATGATTCGAAACGGCTGGGGTTCGCCGTCACGGCATAGGCAGAGGGCAAAGTCGTCCTCGAGATCCAGCAGCCAAGCGTCGCGCGAGCGGGTCGAGAACAAGACCAGGTTCCCAACGACCACCATGCGCGATTCCTCGGGCTGCGCGAGCTGGGAGATGTAACGGATTTCGCGGTGAATATCGGGTTTGATGACGTTTGCGGCGACTGGGGCATTCCGCTCGCGGCGATATTCGCGCTGCTGCGGTTCCCGTTTCAGTCGCCGCTTGGCCTCTTCGCGTCTCTTCTTCGAGTTTGACATCGCTTCCACATTTTGCAGCTACTATTCGTCGCAATACTGCGGCGGAGATTTGCCCACCCGCCTGATGACACGCGGGTAGGTAACGGTCGGGATGGCGTGCTCGATCCGGTCCACTTGAACCTGATGATACCAGTCGTCGCCGAAGTCGAACCAGTAACCGAAGGCACGCCCCGGATTTAGCTCCAGGTCGTCCAGCTTTGTCGCGCGTGCGTCTGCATTCCCTTTCCCCGCTTGTTGCGGATTTGGAACTCCGTAGTTGGGTCCGTCGGGATCGAACGGACGTTTGCCGAACTGAAATTCGTACAAGTGTTCGTCCCAACGGTCGTACGCCTTGAAGATTGCGTGATGTAGTTGTTCGAGTGTCTGGTCGCCGCGAATTTCAATCACGCGGCTGATTGCCTTGTTGGCAAACTTCTTACTGGTAGGCCCGCTCTGCAAGAAAACCGATACGACGTACAAGCTCGCCGGAGGCGCCGCCGGGGCCTCTGCAACGCGTCTCGGTTGGTTGTCCGAACGTGCCGGACTCCTCGCCTGCTTGCGACCGTGCCACGGCGGAATCACGTCCTCCGGGACCAGGATTTGGAGCGAACGGGGCTGCCCCGGCTGGCGCAGGATCAGACCTTTTTTCTCCAGCGCCTTCACCATCTGATTCACCGAAGGCGGCGAGACACACATGGCCGCCGCAATCTCGGATTCGGCTGGCGGACATCCGTGCAAATTGGTGTAGGCGTGAATAAATGCCAGATATCGGCCCTGAGTCGGCGTGAACTCGGCCATGACGTTCTACCCTAGTGAGTGCGGGGTGCAGTATACGAATTCCGAACTGGCTTGTCATTCCGCAGCGATGCTCGATTTACATTGCCATGACCGATGAGGGCGCCACAATTTCCGGAGGCCACCGACTCTCAACTCAATAGTTGCACAACATTTTGGGGCCGCGTGCGCCTCAGTTGCCGCGAAGCTGTTGCCTGGCACGGGCACGTCGTGCCGCGACACAGGTGGCGGTATTGTTGGCGGGCGGCACGGCCGTTTCCGGCCCGCCAAAGTTCGCGCAAGTCGTCGTCGAGCAGATTTCCCATGCGTAGCTCCCTGCGACACGCGTGGGAACAGGGGTAAACATCGCCGGTGGGCGTAATCGCCACGTGGCGCTGGCCGCCGCCGCAGCCGAGCACTTCCGGCTCAGGGTCTTCGAGAAGCCCTGCTTGAGACCACGGGCCACGAAGAGCTGTATCGACGAAGAGACGCATGTTGGGCCGCCGGTCGATGAACGTTTTCAAGGATGCAGCGATCGATCGCATATTTTCTGGAGTGGGAAAGCCAGCCCACCGGTCGGCGGCCCAAGCCCCTTTGGGACGAAGCAAGGTGACGGCTTGCGCACCCAATTGGTGCATCTCGATCAGCGAGCGTTCCAGGCAGCGCGCCGTCTCCGGCGTTAGCAGCAGATTCACGCCCCAACGCACGCCATAGGCCGATAGCCACCGCACGGTCTGCCGCACCCGAGAGAAGACACCCGATCCGCGGGCGGCGTCGAGCAATTCCGGTCGGTCGGCGGATACATGGATCGTGCCCGCGTATTTCGCCAACGCTTGCATGGCCTCGCGGGAATGCGACACTCCATTGGTGGTGACGTTGGGCGTCATTCCATGGTCGCGGATTGTGGCCAAGAGTTCGGGAAAATCTGGTAGAATGGTAGGCTCTCCGCCACCTAAGGCGACCTCGAAAACGCCCCATTAGGCCAATCGAGCAACGAGCCGGCAGCGAACGTGCGCTGCCGGCTCGCGCTCTCGATGCGGGCCGCTTTCCGAATAGCAAAACGGGCACGCCAAATTGCAACGATAGGTCACCGCCCAATGAGCCACCAGCGGAGCGCTCAGATCGCGCGAATCGCCTCTGAACTGTTGTTCGGTACATTGAACTTTGGTAAGTTGGCCAAACGATCGATATGCCGGCCGAGATTCGGCCCAAGCGATTCTCTGAACGAACCCGCGCTGCACCAGATCGCCAACAAAATGCGCAAGTTCCGGCAAACGGGGTGGGCACTCGGCGCGACCGATCGCGAACCGTAATTCGCGCAAATCGGTTGCCCGCGCTAGCGAGGCCAGAACTTCGAAGCCCTGCTCGTCCAGCTCCATTAGATCCCCGAGATCGCGATGAAAGGCCAAGCCGCCCCATCGCTCTTGCCGCAGCGCGACGGCGGGATGGCGCTGAAACACCAACCAAGGACGTGATGTGGATCGACTGGCCGACATAGCTTTAACATGATGGTTCAAATGCGATCCAAGCAACCGAGCAGTTCTCGCGCGGCCGACGACAAGCTCGTTCCACCGACGCGGCGCTGCAAGGCTTCGCGCAGTTGGGTCTTGGTCCAAGACTTGCGAAACGGGAGATCGAGGCGCTTGCATTCCTCTTGCAGTTGCTGCTTCGTCAGCGTTTCGTCTGGTCGCCGGGGCGAGTCGTCATCCGATTCCCGATCTTCGCTCTCGCCTGCGGAGTCGCCGTAGAAATCGGCCACCGCTATGAGAAAGGAGAAATCTCCGTCGGTAATCTCTTTGCGGACCTTGACCAATTGCCTGACAAGATACCCGAATGGATCATCGTGGTCCAAGGCGATGGACCCGTGGTCGAGCACGCAATAGATGCTGACCGCCCACCGCGAGCCGTACTGTTCTACGTCGACGCCCAGATCGTCGCCGCCGCGGGCGTCGGCGAACTGCCTGCCAAGCATCTTGGTCTTGGCGTTCTTGGGCACGGCGATGATCATCGTCCACCAGTCGTAACTTTCCGAAACCATGACATCGTAATGATCCGCCATCAGTGCCTTGTACGCGTCGAAGCTGAGCGAGCTTTCGCCCCACTTTTCGTACCGCACCGAGCGTTTGCCGACGTCCGCCCTGCTGGAGTAGCGGTGGGCAATCCGTCGGCCTTGCTCGCTGACGGGTTTGTCGGCGGCATAGAACAGGTAAGACGAGGAGCTGTGATCGGCTTGAAAACCGCGGCGAGCGCGAAGGATCTGCATGAGGGACTCTCCGTTTTCTTCAACATCGGCTGAGTGTGGTCAACGTGCGGAAACTGCAAATCGCTGGTTTTCAGCGGAGGCCCGACCCTAATTTACCGGATTCGCTGCATGCAACATTTCTTGAACTTCTTACCGCTTCCGCACGGACAGGGCTCGTTGCGGCCGACCCTTTGTGTTGAACGTGCACTGGTCGGCAAGTCGTCGTCCGCGTTGCCTTCTGTCTCCATCGATAGCGGCCACGGCTCGGTGAAATCGACTGGGAGGCCGGTGTTCAAGTCGTGCTTGAGAAGTGCTCGCGATGACGGGGCGTACCGTTTGTCCAACTCGCGCAACTCCGAGTCAGCAGCCTTAGCTTCTTCTGTGCGGCCCAGTCCCTCGCACAGATCGACGAGTCGTTGCAGCATGTCGCGACGATCCCGCACGCCGGAAACTGTCAGGCCTTGTCGCAGAAGTTCCACGGCGCGATCGCCGTCCGCCTGCCCATTTGGAGCGAAAAGGTAATGATCGTCCGACCAGCCGATCCATCCCCAGCCCCACTGCGGATCCTCACGTAGCCACTCTGAATACAAGGCGGCGGCGGCGGCGGCGCCGACTTGCCGCAGCGAATCCGCCAAGGCCCGTTTGAAATTCTGAACCAGCAACTCGTCGACATTGGAAAACCGCTCGATCACTGTCCGGCACAAGGATATTCGTTCTTGCGCGAATTCTGGGTCGGCACGCCCCGCGTAATCGAGGGCCATTTCAAAGTCCGACAACCAATTAATGACGGACTGCGCTCCGGCAAACCGCTCGTCGAATTCAGCGATACCGCGCATTTGCTGCTCGTCGATGATCGATAGGATGTTCCGCCAGGCATTCGACCATGCGCGAAAAGCATCCTCATCATCATCTTATCTTCGGCCGACGCGCGATAACCCTCCTGCATCTGGTCATCGATCATTTCAAAGTTGGGGCGGTCGGGCAACCAGCGTTCCCAAAGGCAGACGAGCGCAACCCACAGCCAATCTTCATCGTGAGATCCCTCGACGATTTGCGAACGACAGGTCTTCGTCACTTGTTCCGACATTTCCTGGGCAGAGAGGAACGGGCGCGACATCTGCTCGAAGGTGGCTCGATCGATCGGGGTGCCCCAACCGGCGAACTTTTCTACAAGTTGCGCGTCCGATAATTCACGGCCTTCGCAGAGCAAAACTTTCCCTTGTCGCTCCACGACCGCCCGCAAATTGTCATCGGTGGCCATCTCCTCTTCTAACAGTCGATTGATCGTCATGAACGACATCTTCATACGACAACCTCCTCGTTATCGTGGCGACAGCATGCACTAAAAAGTCGCCTCGGACCAGGCGGAGGTCGCGAAGCGCGATTGACTTCCTCCGCCAGACATCATCAAAATGATCGTCGCCCCATTGCTTGGCCTCTCAGTTTAATGCGTCGCGATTGAGGTTCCAATGGGCAGGCAAAATGGGCGCCTAGCGGCCTTGTTGACTAACTCCACTCGAACTGTGGTAGTCCGAGATGGGTGAAATGATTGAGGATTTTGCTGCGTAATCGGGCTTCCGTCCGCTGATTGGGGAATGGGCGGTTTTTCAGCATGCTTCCAAAGCAGGATTTCAAGCGATGCATGGCGGTTTCCGCGAGGCTTCGACGATGATAACCCACCCGCTCCTTCCACGACTTGCGGCCGCGGCGGCGGATGGAGCGGACCGCCTCGTCTCGCACCAAGGGCGTTTGACAGGAGTTGCCGTGCCTTTTGATCTTCGCGTTTCGCCGGGGCGGAATGATGGGCTGGATGTTTCGTTCGGCCAGCGCACTGTACACCTTCCATTGGTCGTAGGCACCGTCGCCGTAAAAGGTATTCACCGGACCTGCTGTCTGATCGACGAGCTCTTCGACTTGATCCGCATCCTGCTCGCTGTTCTCGGTCAGCACTTCCGCTTCGATCTCCTGAGTGAGAGGATTCACCGACAGATGCAGCTTCCGCCACGTGCGGCGCTGGACCAGTACTGCGCGCTGGTGCTGCTGTCTCTGTTCAATCCGTGCGTGCGTTCGTTGCGGGCCTTGCAACAAGCCAGCGAGCTGAAAAACGTGCAGCGGAAACTCCGTTGCGGTCGAGCTTCGCTGGGGTCGCTTTCGGAGGCGACCGACGTGTCCGATCCCCAGCGGCTGGGCGAGATCATCGGCGAGTTGGCCCAAGAAGTGCGGCCGACGCGCCGCGGCGGCGGCAACCATCTCGACCAGCTTCTGGTGGCCGTCGATGGCAGCGTCGTGAAGACGCTGTCGACCATCGCCCAGGCCGCGTATCTGAAAACCAAGCAGGGCCACTCGCGCTCGGCGTGGCGGCTGCACACGCACTTCGACGTCGATCGCGGCGTGCCGACGAGGATCGACGTGACCGCGGCGCGCAACAGCGGCAAAACGGACGAGAAGAACGTGCTCCGCGCTCGTTTGGAAGCCGATCACTGTTACGTCATGGATCGTTGGTACGCACAGCTTACCTTGTTCAACGACATCCACGCCCAGCACAGCAGCTACGTCTGTCGGTTGCCCGCCCGCCGTGTGGAATTCTGTCGGTGGACTCGCTTTCAGCGGCCCTACGGGCCGATATAGACCCACTTGACCGCATCGGCGCGAACTTGTTTGACATCGGTGTTATCGGCGTACATCCGCACGTATCCACTGCCTGAGGGACGCCCGGCTGAAAAGGCGTAGGTTCCGACCGAAATCCACCCAGGGGTCCCAGTTTGCTGGTTGATGTACACCGTGTTGGTGCCGCCGGTGCGATAAATCACGTGCCGGGCCGCCGTGGTGGCACTGGCATAGTTGTTCATTTTCCAGATGTACACCGCGTAGCTCCCGGTGAAGGGGAGCGTGGGACGCCATTCGCCGTATTGCGAGCTAGTGCCGGCCGAATGGAAGCGCCCATCCCCTTTGTTGAGGCCGCCGATGTTGGTATCGATCCATCCCGTGCCCACTTCCGAATAGTCAATGGTATGATCGTCGGCGATGACGGTCTGGCGATTGTCGTAGACCGGCATAAAACTGGACTTCAAGCCAATGTTGGGATAGTCCATCAAGGCGTCGTTGAACGTCCCCGTCCA
>JAKEIB010000059.1 GCA_022614705.1 Planctomycetota bacterium
CGAAAAAGTGTTCCAAAGCGCGCAGTGCGTCAGTTGCCACCGCTTCAACGGACACGGCGAAGGTCTCGGTCCCGACCTGACGACCGTCGCGCAGCGCTTCCAACGCAAGGAAATCCTGGAGTCGATCATTCATCCAAACCAAGTTGTCTCCGACCAGTACGCCAGCCAGATCGTGATCGCGGGCGGCAAGACGTACACCGGCGTCGCCGTTACCAATCCGGACGGCAGCATGACCGTGCTGCAGTCCGACATGCAGAAGGTCGAGCTGGCGGCCGAGGACATCGAGGACGTGCGAGTGAGCAAAACGTCCGCGATGCCCGAGGGGCTTCTCAACAAACTCACGCTGGAGCAGGTGGCCGACCTGTTCGCATTCTTGATGAAGGCGCCGGAACCAAACATGGCATCCCGCGCGACGACGGGGACACGGTAGCGTTGGCAGCGACGTTATCCAGCCCTGAAAGGGCGCCATGTGAAAGCCCAGGGCGCAGCCCTGGGTATCGTTCGCAAAGATAGCCAGAAGCCCTGAAAGGGCGGCATACCTTCCTCTTCCGTATCGCGCTCTTTCAGAGCTTGCCATCGAGGACTCACGTTCACCCAGGGCTGCGCCCTGGGCTTTCACATCGTGCCCCTTCAGGGCACTCCAAACTCTAGTCGCATTGCGACGCCGCTACGCCTGTCAAACTCTGCCGGTTATTCTGAATTTGCGTGAGGCCGGTTGTGCAAGCATTGTGTTTTGCGCGGGTCGCGCTGATTCTTCGGCCCTCGTGCGGCCGATTGCCACTCTCGGAGCCGTGATCCACGGCGCCCATGACGAGTCGTCTCGAATGGGAACGACAACCCGCTCGAACCACGCACGTCCTTCTCGAGGGCGCCCCCCACGCCGCCCACCGGCAATGGCCGGCCGGCGTCGCTCTTGTTCGTACGCGCAAGCGCACGTCCGTCGAGGACGAACAGAGTAACACGCAATTCCATCATGGCGATCATCCGCGAATTTGTGCGTATCGTTGCGCGCCGCGTTGCCTGCGCATTGGTGCACCACGTGGCAGCGGCGCTACTACTTTTGCCGGCCGTCGCGCTAGCTGCCGTGCCGGCTGCCGAGCGGCCGCGGGACGAACAGTTCGCTCCGTTTGCCGACTACTTCGTGCAGGAAGCGGCCTACGACGAACCGGTCGTTTTGCTCCCGCCGCCCGTGAATCCAGGCGCATCGAATGCGGAGAAAGCGGATGTCGCGGTGACGGACCCAACGCTCGCGGAGCGCGTCGAGGCGTTAGAGCGTTACATCCACGAATTGGAAGCAGTGAAAGCGCCGCCCGTGGAAGAGCCCTTGCCGGAAGCCAAGGAGTCACAGGCCAAGCCGGAGTGCACGCCGGTCGACATCATCACCAAACCGACGTTCACGCCGCTCGGCCGCATCTACTTCGACGGCGTCACCTACGACGACGACCCGGAGACTACCGAGTTCTTCAACACCGACCGGGATAATGAATTAGGCTTTCGCACCTTCCGAATCGGTGGCCGCGGCAACATCTGGGAAAACCTGTTTTACACCCTAGAGTTCGAAATCCGCGGCACGAATAGCGCGATCACCTACAAAGACATTTACATGGAGCAGCAAAACCTGCCGCACGTTGGGCGGTTCCGCGCGGGGCATTTCAAGGAGCCGCTGGGTCTGGAAGAGTTCGGCAGCGATTTGTTCAACACGTTCATGGAGAAAACGCCGGCGACGCAGGCATTTACTCCAAGCCGGAATTTCGGCGTCATGATGTGGGACAACTTCGACCCGTGCTGGGACGCCACGTGGTTCGCCGGCTTGTTCCGCGCCGATTCGCCCGATTCGCCGACGAACACCGGCCTGTGGCGCAGCGACAACAACGACTGGTCGTTCGACACCCGCCTGGCATGGCTGCCGGTTTACGACGAACCGTCCAAAGGCCGGTACTTGGTGCACCTTGGCGGCAGCTACAGCTTTCGTCACATCGGCGGCCTCACGCCCGGCGCGACTTACAACCAAAACGTCGCCTACAGCACGCTCAACGGGCTGGCTGAATTCAGCAAACGCTCATGGGTTGGCAGCCAAGGGCCGATCGGTTTCGGTTCCGAAGCCGAGAGCGACCAATGGAACCAGCTCAACGGCGAATTCCTCGTGATCTGGGGCTCGACCAGCGTGCAGTCCGAGTACTTCCAAGTGCTCATGAACAGCGGCGAAACCTATCAAGGCGGTTACGCGTTTTTGTCGTACTTCCTCACGGGCGAAAGCCGCGGCTATCGCAAAGAGAACAAGACCACGGACCGCGTCACACCTTTCGAGCCGTTCTTTTGGGTCGACGCCTGCAAAGGAGCCGTGTGCGGCTGGGGCGCGTGGGAGCTCGCGGCCGGCTACTCGTGGGTCGACCTCGAAGACGGCAACGACATCGTCGCCACCGTGCCAGCCAACGCGACCAACCGGCGGCGCGGCTTCAATCACGACGTGATTCTCGGCATGAACTGGTACCTAAATCCGTGGTCGCGCGTGACGATCAACTACGAACACGAAATCGTGGATTTCGTGGACGATGGCGTGCCTGACTCGAACGCCAACATCTTTGGAGTACGGTGGCAAGTCGATTGGTAAGCGATTCGTGAATCGCCACAAAAAAGCACGAAGAGTCACAAAAAATGGACGTAAGAACGGAAACAATTCAGAGCACCCACAGCTTCGCTCTTTGTGTCTTTTCGTGCCTTATTGTGGCCATTGAAAAGTTAACGGCAAGCCATCGTGTCATGCGAACGGTTATCGTTCGTTTGTCGATCGCGACGATGATTCATGCCTCGGCATCGGGCATCTCACTGGCCGGCGAACTGGCGTACGGCTACATGACCAGCCCGGCCTGCGGCAAAGTCTGCAAGCTCGTTTGCGAGACGAAGAAACTGCCGGCCGTGGGCTATGGCTACCAGTGCGAGTCGATCTGCATTCCGAGCCCGAGCCGGCAGGGCTGCAAACACTGCGACGTGACGTGCTGCCCCGGCGACGACCGCGAAGGCTGTCCGCCCAAGATCGAGTTCTGCTGGTACGACTGGTTCGCCTGCGGCTGCGCCAAGCCGCGCACCGTAAAGGTGCTTACCAAGTTTCAAGCGGAGCGCGAAGTCAAGTCGTATCACTGGGAGGTGGTGGACGCGAGCTGCTGTGACGGCGTGTCGCAACATGGCACGCCGGTGAACGACAACTCGATTTACAAGCCGGCGCCCGCCGAAGCCCAGCTAGGCGACGTTCTGGTGGTGTCCGACGAAGAATGGGCCGAATTGGCGCCGCTGCTCGCGCCGAACGAAATGGCCGCTGCCCCTTTGGTTGCGGAGCAAACGACGCCCGCGCCAACAACGCCGGAAAAGACTTCCGTCGCGGAACGGCTTCAAGGTTTGTTCCGCAAATAACTCAGGCCGTGCGGGAATTCACATTCACCGTCATTCCGAGGTCCGCCGAGGAATCTGGCTAGACCCCTCGGAGGACCTCGGGGTGACAGTTTCGCAATCGTCGAGAATTCGCCGGCCGCTGAATTCTTGCGAATCCAGCTACGGATTTTGGCGCGCTACAAGCTACAGGCTCTTCACCGTCAGCTGAAATTCGCTGACGTACACGTCATCGATCGTAAGCTCCGGCAGCGCGCGGCGCAATCGCAGGAAAATGCGTCGGCGGAAGCTTTCCAGGCCAGGTTCGTCGAAAACGGCTAGCGGCGCCATGCGTGTGGCCGTGATGATTTGGTCTCGTATCTTGTAGCGATGGTTGTCGACGAGATACTGCGTCTCGCGAAACCGTTCGCTCGACACCGCGGCGTACAGCACAAATTGCACAGTGCTTTTTTGGGCTTCAACCAAGTGGTAGGACCGAATTCTGTATTCGCCGAGTTCCACGCCCCGCGTCTTGACGTCAGCGCCGACGTCGAATTCTTCAGCGGCTTCCACCTCGGAATGAGCCGCCGCACCGTGATCGCCCGCAAACGCGACACCGGCGCCCAACAGCGTCCCCGCGAGCGCGGCTGCGTACACAGCGCACTCTTTCATCCATCTGCATATTGCAAATAGGGCATTCATACCCGCCGACCGACTCACTTAACTACTCACTACTGTCCGGCTAACGCCGGAGTGACTTCGGTTAACTCTTAGGATTTCAACAAGTTGCGTTCGACAATGCGTGTACACGATCTGAACTCGCCAGCA
>JAKEIB010000376.1 GCA_022614705.1 Planctomycetota bacterium
CACGTCGAATAGGCGCCTACGCTCATGGCGCGCGCCTTGTCCCATGATATTATGTACTTGTCCAGGCCAATGTTGCAGATTTATTGCGATGGGCCATAGTCCATAGCCAGGGTCGTAAGACCCTGGTAAGTGGGCATTATGGCTCGCACGCCGTCATCATAATCTTGCCGCCAGTCACACACCCGGCGGCCGGCAGACCGCCGCGACCGTGTTGTTGAGCGTTTGGCGTTCGACGAACAGCACTTGGTAAGTAACACTCGCTCCGTCGGTGAGCGAGTCGCCGGCCATCAACGTGGTATTGGCAAGCGGCCCCGCGTCGAGATGGAACACGACGTCGGTCGCAAACAGCTCGATATATCGTTCGACGTTGCGTTGTCGCGATTGCGTAAGCGGACGCCGCACGGCCGGCACGTTGCTGACGGCCGGATCCGTGACCGGCTCATAGGTCACCAGCTCTCGGCCGTCGAAAATCGAAAAATCGGTCGTGGGGGTGGGCATAACGCTGCTCACATACTTTGACTGACATTGAATGAAACCGCCAAGAACACGAAGTACGCCAACTGCCAATGAACGCTAAAGGATGAAGGATACGGACTATTTCGTCCCTCATCTTTCATCCTTCGATCAGATGAATTGCTTGGCGTTCTTGGCGACTTGGCGGTTCAAAATGCTGTACCTTACGTCACGCCCTGCGAGCGCACTTCGAACGGCTCGTAGTCGGCCAGCCTCTGGTCGCACCAGTCGATCGTGCGCTGCAGCGAGTCGGCGTACTCTTGCCAGTGAACGCGCTGGCCGTCGATCCAGTACGACGGCTTGGGGTCGGCGCGCAGCGCGTCGAGCTGCGCCAGCGTTTGGCTGCGAATCGATTGGATTTGTTGTACGTCGGTCATCGGGAAATTATCCTCACGTAGAATCGGATCAGCGCTGGGTCGCCGAACCTCGGTACGAACAGATAACGAATCTCGTAACGCGCGCCGGCCTTGGGAAATGCCTCGTTCGGACTTGCCTGGATTTCATGGCGGAAGTTGTAGCCCGCGACGTCGACACTCCACAAGCCGCCGGCCTCCAGCGAGTCCAAAAACAAATCGTCCACGCTGAGTTCGACGCAGTCGTGACCGGCCACAACTGCGATCCGTTCGGAGTCGCACCGGCCAACTTCGTAGATCGAGTATCCGATCGCGGCCACCTGGGAGCGCCGCACGCATACGCCGGCGCCATCGACGATCCGCGCCATCAACACGGCCGAACCGTTCTCAAGCACCGCGTCACAAATGTCGGGCATTTGTTGCATCTTCTCGTTCATGGTTAGCCAAGAGCCGAGAGCCAGACTATGCCGGCTCTCGACTCTCGACCCTTGACTCTCGACTCGCATCAGCCCGTGTTCTTCACGACATACCGCGGATTGATCACCGCCGCGGCGCCGCGCTCGCTGGCTTTGAATCGCAGCACGATGTCGTTGTTGAACTCGGCCTCGCTGCCGATCGGCGCCTGCGTCACCGTGATCGGCCAGTTCTCCATGTAGGCGAACGCGCGGCGGAAATCGCCGACGAACCAATACTTCTTGGCCGTCGCCGCGGCGATGCCCGACGCGACGATCCGCCGATACGCCAGCCGGCTGTCGTACACACGGTAGCCGGAGAGCGGATTGGCCGCGACCGTGGCGGTCGTCGAGCCGGCGGCCGTGAACGTCAGCTCGGCCGCCGCAAACACGCGATGCGCCGCGTGCCGGTAGGCCGGCATCACGAGCACCGTCGTGCCGCGCACGAGCACCGGCTCGCCCGTGTTCGGATCGAGGATGTCGGCAAACAACTGCTCGGCCTTGTCGACGTTCGTCCAATCCACGAGCTCGTTCGACGACAGCGAATTGATCCAGGGCGTGCTCGTTTGGTAGGTGCTGTAGGTCGTGCCCTTCCACTTGTAGTTGTTGGTCGCGCCGATCACCAAATCGATCAGCCGCTTCTCCTTGTTGAGGCCCAGCACCTCGCCCACTTCGGCCGCGCGGCTCAAAATGAGGTGCGTGCGGTCGAAGAAAATCGCCTCCTTCGTCACGGGCACGATGAAGCCGCGCTTGGTCGTCGAGGGCGTTTCGATGTAGTCCTCGCCGAAGCCTAGGTGCGGATACGGCATGCCGGGGCCGACTTCGTCAATCGTATCGGCGACGCGAGCGATGCCCGGAATTTTCTCGCCGTCGAGCCGCGTGGGGATCGTATCCACCAGCTTCGAGACGACAAACGCCTCTTGGAGATAAGCCTCCATGATCTTCGAGTAGATCACCTGGCCCGTGATGTTGAGGAAGGTGGTTACGTCGACCGCGCCGGCCGACTCGATGACGCTCACGCCGCCGGCGCTGCGCGGGTCGAGCATGCGGACCCATTCACGGCCATCGGGCACGAGCGCCTCGGCCAGGTCGCGGACGCTAAAATCCTCCGGCTTCAAATGGCCCTCCCGAAGGGCCTCGGAAAGATGACTGACGGTTTGCTCGGCGCCGTCCAAATCGTAGCGGCGCTTTAGTTCACGGTATTTTACGGTCACGTTCGTGCTCCTGTTTGTCTGTAGCCGGGGTCTATGACCCCAGATGTATGTAGGTTGGGTTGAACGAACTCAAGTACGCCGGCCTCATAGAGGCCAGCTACAGTGGTTACAAAATCGCCTGCGGTCCGCCGCGCAGCACGGCGCTGACGATGTCGACCAGCACGCGCGTGCCGGCCGGGTTCAAGCGCTTCGCGCAACGGCCGATCGCGGCATTGGCATTGGTGACTTTGGCCACGGTTTGATTCAACAGCGCGGTGCCGCCGGCGTTTTCATCGGGCGCCATCAGGTCGCCCACTTCGAGCGTCGTCGTGAGGCAATCGAATTCGAACACGCCGGTCGTGGCCACGCGGATCGGCTGCGTGTCACCGGCGGCGGACGCCTGCATGGCCACGCCCGCGAAAACATCGTGAAACAGCTGCTGATTTCCCAGTTCCGTGCCCTGGTCCGCTTGCGTCGACGCCGGCTTGGCGTCGTCCACGTCGAGCAACAAGATGTCGCCGATTTCGATCACGGTCGCCGAATCGACCGGCAACATGACCGGGCTGGTGTCGCCGTATCGCCATCGCATTGTGTTTGCCATGAGAAAGGTCTCCTGTGTGTTGGTGCGTGGGTGAGTATGTGAAATTTGTAGCTGGCCTCTGCGAGGCCGGCTGTTCGGGCAGCCGGGGTCACAGACCCCAGCTACAGTTAGCCGCGGATAACCGTGGCGAATTCTGCAGCGCTGCGGATCGGGCTCCCGGCGGACATGAACGGGAACTCGAGCTGGTTGCGCGACCGCGGCCGTCGAGCAGTTGGCGCGCTTTGCCGGCCGCGCCATTCGCACGCCGAGCGAATCAAGGCGGCGCGCTCTTCAACGAGCTGCCGCACGGTAGCGTCGTCGGCCGCGCCCATCAGCGTTTCGATGAACTGTGGGCTGATAAGGCACGAGTCCTCCGCGCCGTTGGCCGTGGGGATTGGCAGGTTATGCTCCTGGAGCAATTGCAGCACTCGCTCGCGTCGCCGCGACGCTTCTTCCTGCGCGATCATGTCGTCGAGTCGCGTGCGAACCTGTTCCAATTGCGTTTCGTAGGCCTGCTCGAGCTGCGACACGAGATCGGGGCGGTGCTGCCGAAGCTGATCGAGCGTCAATGTGTCGAGCGTGATCGTCGTGGCGACAGGTGGCTCACCTGTCGAAGGTGCAGCAGACGGGCCGCCCGCTGCCACGTGCTCGTACAAACCACTCGTCGTCGCCGGGTCGGCGACGAGGTCGATGCTCTGCACTTTGGTGATTGCCTCGACGACGGTCTCATCGCCGTTGTGGGTCGTGCGCGCCAGGACGTTGTGACTCATGCCGACGTTCTGCGGTGCGTGCTCGGCGTCCCACACAAGCTGCTCGGAAAGCGCGTGCTTGGGGTTGAAGTGCAAATCGCCGAACAACCCTTCGCCCGTGCGGAACTGCACGCCGCGGACCACGCCCAGCCGATCTTGGTAATCGCGCGGCGAAAGCGGGTGGCCCTTGGGATGATTGATGTTTACCTTCGCGCCTTCGTACAAACCGACCGCTTCGACGAGCGCGTTTTCGCGGTAACGCCGGCCGTTGCGCGACGCCAGGCCAAGCAGCTTCACGCCGCGAATCACGCCCGCGGCCCGATCCACCCGCAGCCGCTGGCTCCCTGAATCGACGTATTCCTGGAGCAGTTCAGACATGGGTTCCTCCATCGTTCGTGGCACGGACTTAAGTCCGTGCTACCAATGCCAACAAAAAAGCCCACGCGAAGGCAACTTGCCTTCTCGTGGGCTCGACTGGATACCCGCCGCGGCGGGCTCCGTACGATACCTAGTTAGCTGTCGGCTATCGGCTGTCAGCTATCGGCCAATCGGTTTTAACCGACAGCCGACAGCCGACAGCCGATAGCTCACTTAATCATTCTCTCGATCGCCACGCGAATGTGTTGGATGCGGCCGTCTTGCACGCTGAGCGTGAGGCCGGCCTGGCCGTAAAAACCACGCCGCGAAGCATCGGCGACCAGTTGCGCGAGCGCCTGCTCGACCCGGTCGATCATGTTCTTTTGCGGCGTGGTCTCGACTCGCGTTTGAATCATGGCGTTACTATAGCAGATGTACAAAAAAATACTAGCCGCAAGTTTTGGCCACCCCCCGTTCGGAACCCACAAGCGCCGCGCGACCAGACGTTTAGCCGCGTCGCGAAGCGGAGCGCGTCACGTGCGCGATCCGCTCCGGCGGCAAGAAACACCGATCAGTTCGACCAGCGCAATGAACGCGAGAATAAAATGCGCCGGTTCAGGAACGGCGACCGCATTGGAAACAAATATGCCACTCGAACCGTCCGTAAACCGCGCATGAAAGGCGAGTTGCCCCAGGTCGTTGAAGCCGCTGGGAAGGCCATCCCCATTTCCGGTTCCTCCAATGAAGTCCAAAGAGGCGATTCTCCGGAAATCAGAAGGAGCGACTTCGAGCAAGTCGCCTTCCCTGACGATGAGGTGCAGTGTGCCGCTTAAGTCGGTAGTCCAAATCCCGCCATCGTTCGTGGAATCGACGATGCTGCTGCTCACTTCTTCGGGGCCGGATGCTGTGCCGCCCCGCGGCGGCGGGGGCGGGAGGGCAAGGTGCGCACGAAATGCAATCTGGCCAGCGGCGTTCAGCACCGCAGGACCAAAGCCGCCAAAACGGGCATCGGGAGGCGTGCCGGTGGCTTGGCTCCCGCTGCGTGCCACCAATTGGAGTGTGCCAGAGGTGTTCGACCAAAGCCCAAAGTTGTTCGTCCCATCCACCCCGGCGCCGGTCAAGCCAGCGTAAAATGCAGTCTCGCCGGCGGCATTCAGCACCGGAAAATTGAATCCCCCGAAATTGACACCAGTCGGCGTGCCGGGAGCCTGGCTTCCTTTGCGTGCGACCAAGTCGAGAGTGCCAGATCCCTCCGACCAAATCCCTTGGTCGTTCGTGTTATCGACGCCGCTGCCGGTCAGGAGAGCATAAAATGCTGTCTGGCCGGCGCCGTTCAGCACGGGCTCGGTGAACGCGAGGTAGTTGACGCCGCTGGATGTGCCCGGGGCCTGATTTCCTTCGCGGGTCACCAGACGGAGGTTGCCAGAAGTTCCCGACCAAATCCCATCAAGCGTGGATTGCGTGCCAGCATCGGTGGTGGAGGCGGCGAACGCAATCTCCCCGGCGTCATTCAGCACCGCTTGACTCAACCTGTTAAATTGAACGCCGCTTGCTATGCCTGGGGCTTGAGCCCCTTCGCGAGCCACCAATTCCAGACTACCAGAACTGTCCGACCAAATCCCAATGTCGTTCGTCTCATTAACGGTGCTGCCTCGCACGAAAGAACTGAACGCCGTGTGCCCCGCGGCATTCATCAGTACGCGCCCATTGATGAGGCCAAAGAAAGTGACGCCGCTGGGTGTGCCTGGGGCTTGGCTTCCATCGACGGCTACCAACCTGACGGCGCCTGCGTGTCCTGTCCAAGCTCCCGAGTAAATTGGCCCCACCGTGTCTTCTCGGACTATTCCATAAAACGCCGTTTGACCCGAATCGTTAAGCACCGGCGTTGCAAGATTGCTGAAATAGAAGCTGCTGCCGGTACCGGGGGCGTGGCTGCCTTCGCGAGCTACAAGTTCGAGAGTTCCGGACCCCTCCGACCAAATCCCCTCGCCAAGGTTCGTTCCAAATGCGTTGCTGCTCGTCAAGTGAGCGTCAAACGCCGTTTGAGCCAAGGCATTTAATGCCGGTGCAGAATTAAAAAACCAGTCACTACTGTCCGGCTAACGCCGGAGTGACTTCGGTTAACTCTTAGGATTTCAACAAGTTGCGTTCGACAATGCGTGTACACGATCTGAACTCGCCAGC
>JAKEIB010000377.1 GCA_022614705.1 Planctomycetota bacterium
GGACGGCACGACCGGCCGCATTGGCGGCCGCCCAGCGGTACGGACTCGAAGACGTCGTCGACATCGACCGGTTGCTCGCCTTGCCAGAAGTGGACCTGGTCTATATTTCCACGCCGCCCTTTTTGCACTACGAGCAATCAAGACGTGCGCTCGAGGCGGGCAAGCACGTCATCTGCGAAAAACCACTCGCCCTCTCGGTGGAACAAGCGGACGAATTAGTCGCACTGGCGCGCCGCCGCGATCGGCTGCTCGTGGCGAACCTGATGCAGCGATATAACCCCGTTTTCGATATCATCGCGCGCGCGATCGAGGAGCGACCGCTGGGAGAGCTACTACACGGTTACTTTGAGAACTACGCCTCCGATGAAAACCTGCCGCCTGAGCACTGGTTCTGGGACCGCTCGAAGAGCGGCGGGATCTTCATCGAACACGGCGTGCATTTCTTCGACCTGGTGGCCGACTGGCTGGGCGAAGGCGAAGTTGTCGCCGCCCAGGCCTCCCGCCGGTCCGGATCGGATTGCGAAGATCAGGTCCAATGCACGGTCCGCTATGGCAACGGCGTCCATTTCAATTTTTACCATGGATTTCACCAACCCGGCCGACTGGATCGACAGGAATTGAGGCTCATCTTCGAGCGCGGAGATATCGTGCTCCAGGGATGGGTGCCCACCAGCGCGCGCATTCACGCAGTCGCCGACGAGTCACAGACACGGCAACTCTGCGAGCTGTTTCCCAGCGCGCGACTTGATGTCCTTACGACGTACAGCCCGCGCGATCGGCCCTTTTACGCCCACGGCCGGCAGCACGACGTGTATCAGCAGTTCGAGCTTTATTGGGGTGAAGGCCGGCAGAAAATGGCCGTCTACTGTGAGTTGCTGCGGCGCATGATGACAGATCAATTGGAATGGATTCGAGACCGCAGTCACGTCCGAAAGATCACCGAACATAACGGCCGCGATTCGGTCGCCATGGCGTGTGCGGCCGATCGGATAGCACACGTGTGACAATTGAGTTGCTTCTTCATCATCGCTCATCCCTCATCTTTTATCACTCCATCGATTGATGAAGGATGAGGGATGAATGATGCGCGATTCGACGAAATGGTGCGTCAATGATTCGCCGACTCTCAACACACCTGTTACTACGTCCGGAGGACATGCCTCCCATTCGCGATGACTGGGAAGTAATCGGTACGTTCAATCCGGGCGCGGTCCGTTTTGGGCGAGACGTCGTGTTGCTGGTCCGCGTTGCGGAACGACCACGAGAGAAGCGTCCCGGGTACACTGCCCTGCCCCGCTGGTCAATCGATCAGGGATTCGTCATCGATTGGGTCCAAAACGACGAATTGGAGTATCTCGATCCGCGGGTCGTGCGTCGGCGGGCCGATGGCCGCGTGCGGTTGACGTTTGTGTCGCATCTTCGTGTAGCCGTTAGTCGAGACGGGAAGGCGATTGATCATTTTGGTCGGCCGGCGATCATGCCGCAATCGCCCGCCGAGGAATTCGGTGTCGAGGATCCGCGCATCACGCCACTGAACGGCCGGTTCTACATCACGTATGTCGCCGTCTCGCGCCACGGTACGGCCACGGCGTTGGCGTCAACCACCGATTTTGAGACGTTCGATCGCCACGGGGTGATTTTCTGCCCCGAGAACAAAGACTGGTGTTATTTCCCGAGCGTATTGCGGACCAGTACGTCGCGCTACACCGACCTGTGGGTGGTACGCCGTTTGCCACACCTGAAATATGGATCGCCCGTTCGGACGACGTCGTGCATTGGGGGCAGCATCAGTTTCTGTACGGCGGCCAGCACGATTGGGAATCCGGTCGTGTGGGAGCAGGCACGCCACCGATTTCCACACCCGTCGGCTGGCTGGAAATATATCACGGCAACCGCCGTCCACCGGCCGGCGGCGAAGTCGGCGCTTACTTCGGCGCCGCGATGTTGCTAGCAAGTGACGACCCGGCGCATGTAATTCGCGCCGGCCATGAACCGATCCTCACGCCTGACTTGGATTTCGAGCAGGAGGGTTTTGTCGCCAATGTCGTATTCCCCACGGGCGTGGTTGATGACGACGACCGGCTGCTCATTTACTACGGTGCTTCGGACAAATACACCGCCGTGGTGGAGCTCTCGTTCGCGGAAGTGCTCCGGGCGTAAGTGTAGTCCTTTCGCTCCGCGAGAGGTTTTCTGCTCGCGGAGCGAGCAGACTACGCTGGCGGCTCGTCTGGCCAGAGCGGTTCACATTTCGTAAGTTAATAGAGCAGCCCGTGAGACCGATGAATCGAACTCCCTGCCTCCCCGAGTGCGTAGTTTCTGGTCAAGATGTGGCCGGCGAAATGCACTTCCCTCCCGAGGATAGCCGCGTTCAAGATGGCCAACAGCACTGAGATTCGCAGCGTGGCCTTTGTCGGCGATTACCTGCCGCGCAAATGCGGCATCGCGACCTTTACGCACGACTTGCATCACTCCTTTGCGGCTCAACGACCGTCGACGGAGTGCCTTGTAGTTCCTGTCAACGACGTCGCGGGCGGGTACGACTATCCCTCTGAGGTGCGTTTCGAGATCCAAGAACAAGAGCTCGAGTCCTACAGCCGCGCGGCCGACTTTCTCAATTTCGCCAATATCGATGTGGTTTCATTGCAGCACGAGTATGGAATCTACGGCGGCGCGGCGGGCAGCCACATTCTCAAGCTGGTGCGAGACTTGCGCATCCCCGTGGTGACAACACCGCATACAATCCTGGAGAAACCCAATGCCGATCAGAGTCGGCTCCTGTGCCAGCTAACCGAGCTTTCGGCGCGAGTCGTGGCGATGTCGGAGCGCGGCCGGGATTTACTTCGCAAGATATACCGCGTGCCCGAGGAGAAAATCGATCTCATTCCGCACGGCATCCCCGACATGCCCTTTGTCGATCCAAATTTCTACAAAGATCAATTCGGCGTGGAAGGCAAGTTCGTGGCTCTGACTTTCGGTTTGTTATCGCCGAACAAAGGCATCGAGCACGCTCTGCGTGCCTTGCCCAGAATAATCGAGCCGTATCCGAATTTTGTGTACATCATCCTCGGTGCGACTCATCCGACACTCGTCCGCGAACAAGGCGAGGCCTACCGCATCAGCCTGGAGCGGCTCGCGCAGGAGTTGGGCGTCAAGAAGCACGTGATTTTCTACAACCGCTTCGTCGCGTTTAGCGAGCTTAAAGAATTCATCGGCGCGGCCGACATTTATATCACACCGTATTTGAATCCGGCGCAAATCGTTTCGGGTACGCTGGCCTATTCGTTCGGTTGCGGCAAGGCTGTGATCTCTACGCCCTACTGGCACGCCGAGGAATTGCTGGCGAACGACAACGGCGTGCTGGTACCGTTCGGCGACTCCGAATCGATTGCCCGCGAAGTGATTGCTCTGCTTAAAGACGAACCGCGACGTCA
>JAKEIB010000378.1 GCA_022614705.1 Planctomycetota bacterium
AGAAAGTACATGAGGGCCTTCGCGCCTTAGAGGTTCAATCTCTGCGCATACAGTTTTCCGTCTCCGAAGAAGATCGAATTGTGCGAGTTTGGTCCGTACGACTGGCGAAGCCGTAGCATAAGGGCCGGTTATGCGCTATTGACTCGTTTCATGTACTCAATGCTCCGCCGCGCGATCTCGTCCGGGCTCGGTTCGTACTTGAACACTTCGACGCTCACCCAGCCCGCGTAATTGATTTCCTTAAGCGCCGCGAAGATCGGCCGGAAGTCGACGTCGCCCATCCCCGGGCCGAGCAGGTTGGGGTCGTTGGCGTGAAAGTGTACGAGCCACGGGGCGCTGTCGTGGATGATATCGGCGATCGGCCGGCCTTCGCTGCTCATCGCCTTGACGTCGAGGTGCAGCTTGCAATGCGGCGAGTCGACCATTTCCACTAAGCGGATCCCGGCCTTGGCAGTGAGCAGAAAGTCGCCCTCCGCCGGTCCGAGCGGTTCGACAGCGATCGTCACGTCGTGATGCGTGCACGCCGGAATCGCCGCGTGCAGCACTTCGACCGCATACGCCTCAGCATCGTCGTGCGAAACGCCCGGCAACAAGTTCCGCTGCTTCGGCGAGCCGAGCACCATGATCTTGCCGCCCAGGCCGGCGCACACCTTCGCCAGCGTGCGTAAATACTCGGCTGTACGTCGTCGCACCGTCGGGTCGGAGCTGGTGAGATATAACCCCTCAGTCTTTGCTAACAGCCAATGCAGGCCGATGATTTCGAGTCCCGCATCCTCGGCCATCGTCCGCGTTTCAACGATCCGCTCAGCCGGCACCCGCCGTACGTCGAACGGCTCCGCGCCCGGCATGAACGTGAACGGCGCGATCTCGACGCCCGTGTAACCGAGTTTGCCGATTGTGGAAAATGTGTCGGCGAACGACCGCTCGCCAAACGTCTCATTGCAAATCGCAAATTTCATCGCGTCCGTCTCTCCGCGGGTACAATGCCTTCCACCGCCCGCCACGGCCGGTCCACGACTTGCGGCTTAGCGTCCGTTCTACCATATTGAGATTCTTCTTTCACCACTCTTCCCCTCGCAAGCGACGAAGGACTCACGCATGTCGGTCGAAACCGAGATCGTTCCATCGCCAACCCTGGAAACTGGCCGCATCCATCAGGGCGATTGCATCGAATGGATGCGGCAAATCGAAGCCGGCACGATCGACCTGGTGTTCGCCGACCCGCCCTTCAACATCGGCTACGAGTACGATGAATACCACGACCACCACGAGGACGAGGCCTACCTCACGTGGTCGAAACATTGGATGGAAGAAGTACACCGCGTACTCAAGCCCGGCGGCACGTTCTGGCTCGCCATCGGCGACGAATATGCGGCCGAGCTGAAGGTCGACGCCGAGCACAAGATCGGCTTCACCACGCGTAGCTGGGTCGTGTGGTACTACACGTTCGGTGTTAACTGCACGCGCAAATTCTCGCGCTCGCACGCTCACCTGCTCCACTTCGTCAAAGACGAAAACAACTTCACGTTCAATGCCGAAGACCCACAGGTCCGTGTCCCCTCGGCCCGCGCGCTCGTGTACGCCGACAAGCGCGCCAACCCCGCCGGTCGGCTACCCGACGACACGTGGGTGCTCCGCCCGCAAGATTTGACCGACGGTTTTCAACCCACCGACGACACGTGGTACTACGCCCGCGTCGCCGGCACGTTCAAGGAACGTCAGGGCTTCCACGGCTGCCAGATGCCCGAGCAACTGCTGGGACGCATCGTCCGCGTCAGCAGCAACCCGGGCGACATCGTGCTCGACCCGTTCGCCGGCAGCGGCACGACGCTCGCCGTGGCCAAGAAACTCGGCCGCCGCTGGATCGGCTGCGAGCTCTCCGAAGAGTACGTCCGCGCCGCCATGGAGCGCCTGAATTCCATCAACGAGAACGATTCTCTTGACGGCCCCGCAGACCCCCTCGCTAGCGCGCCGTCGACCGCGAACGGCCGTCGGCTTGATGCTGAATCAACGACGGAATTCGCTCTCAACGCGAGCTCAGATAATAGCCGCGAGCCAGCGGCTCGCCGGCCCGCGCCTGCGACCGGTTCGGTCGCGGCTATCGGTTCTGAGAAGAACGCGCCGTCAACAAAGCGCGATGTCCGCTCCGTCATCCGCGAGGCACTCGTCGAGGCCTTCTACACCTCGCACGACGGCTATTCGATCGACGGCTTACTGGTTCAACCTCAACTGCAGTCCGCGTTTCACAATGCGTGCCTCGAAGCCGGCCTCATCGGCGGCCCGACCGATTGGAACCGAGAACTCCTCCGCCTGCGAAAAACGGGCGGCTTCCCCAAGCGCGGCGAGATCAAAAAAGTCCACGTTTCCGACGGCGAGCTCGAAGCCTACAGCTTCGCCGCCGAAATCGCCTGGCGACTCACCAGCGACAAGTTCGGTCACTCGTCGCTCGACGAAATCTTCTGCGACCCCCAAAAAGCCACCTTCTTCGACCGCACGGCGAAGCGTTTCGCGCCCCGATTCGAGCCATCGCAATACCGCTGGGCCGCCCTCCGGCTGCGCAAAGCCAGCCGCGACCTCGTCGACGAAGCAAAGCGATACCACTTCATGTTCACCAAGCGCGACTTTATGCGATTCCAGCTCTGGAACCGTTTCAATCCGTCGCGATACGTCGGTCAGCCGGCCCTCTACCTGCTTCGCGGCGTAGCGAAGGAACCGCTATTCATCGGCCGCGCGCTCGACCTTGGCCAGCGTCTTGAAATGCACGCCGATTGCCGCGCGATTGCCGACGTCGTCGAGCACGTTGCACTACTTACCGGCGACGAACTTCCCGGCGAAGAGTACCAGGACGCCTTCAAAGAAGACCTCGTCCGCCGCTACGCGCCCAAGTGGAACGTCAACCTCGTCGGCTTGGGTGGCACGCCCTGAGGCTCGGCGAAGGGCGTGGTGAACTGTGTGCCACTGCTCGCGGCCAAATAAGGGCCTTTCTCATTGCGAGCACTGCTTGCCTCCCATAGCTCGACATTTCTTAACCGCGAGCAGCGCTTGGTGGGGCGAGGACATTCTCGGTGCGCCGCAAGCAGTGGCACACAACCGTATCAACCATCACAGCGGCACGAATTCGCGTCGCTCCGCGTCGTACGAGGCCACCTCGCCCGTGGCGATGCCGTACACCCAACCGTGCAGCTCGATCTGCCCGGCCACCAGCTTCTCGGCCACCGACGGATGCGTGCGCAAGTGATCGAGCTGCACGATGACATTGGCTTCGACGGCTCGCTGCAGCGCGTCAGGCGCGTCGAGCCGGCCGGCGGAGTCCATCGACTCCCGCACTACGGCCGCATGTTTCAGCCACTCCGTCACGCGCGGCATGTCGCGCAGCTGGTCTGGGTTCAACAGCCCGGCCATCGCGCCGCAACCGGAGTGGCCGCAGATGATGATGTTCGGCACGCCGAGGGCCATGACGGCGAACTCGATGGTGGCCGTCACGCCGCCGACCGGCCCGCCGTATTGCGGCACGAGGTTGCCCGCGTTGCGGAGCACAAACAACTGCCCCGGCCGGGCCTGCGTGAGCATGAACGGGTCGACGCGCGAATCGCTGCAGGTGATGATCAGCGCGTCGGGCGACTGGCCGGCCGCCAGCCGCTCGAACAGCTCGCGATTCTGCGGATAAATGTCCCGCTGAAATGAGCGGACGCCGGCGATGATGTCGTCCATGGGACTGCCCCGCTTATGCGACCGGCGTGGGTTGTCGCGTTTGCTGCCGCGCGATTTGCCGATTCTCACGCTGCACCAATTGGCCGCAGGCGGCGGCGATATCGGCGCCGAGCGAGTAGCGGATCGTCGTCGTGAATCCGGCCTGGCGAAGCACCGCAGCAAACGCATCTCGCGCCGGTTGTTCGGTTGCGCGCCATTGCGGCGCCGACTCGATCGGATTGTAGGGAATCAAATTCACGTGCACGTCGAGTCCCGTCATCCAAGCCGCCAGCTCGCTGGCGGCGTCCAATGAATCATTCACGCCCGCCAACATGAGATATTCGATCATCACCGAATTATTCTGAATCCGATTCACCTGCACCACCGCAGCGCGCAACTCCTCCAGCGAATACTTCGCCGCCAGCGGAATCAACTGCTCGCGCACCTCCGGCCGCACGCTGTGCAAGCTCAGCGCCAGATTTACCTCCGGAAACCGCCTCGCACATCGGACCATCGCATCGGGAATCCCGACCGTTGAAATGAGAATCCGCCCCGGCGTGTGATGAAACAACTCGGGCGATAGGAGCGCGGCCACCGCCTCGTACACGGCCTGCTCATTGTGAAACGGCTCGCCCATGCCCATGAACACGATGTTCCGCACACACCGCCCCTCGGCCTGCATCCGTTCGCCGGCCAGCACGACCTGATCCAAAATCTCGGCCGCCGACAGGCTCTTGGCTACGCCCATCTGTCCCGTGGCACAAAATCCGCACGCCGCCGCGCACCCCACCTGCGAAGACACGCACAACGACACGCGTCCCGTGCCAGTGCGCATGATGACCGCTTCCATCGAGAACCCGGCCGCCGTCCGCAGCACGAGCTTCGTCGCCCCATCCAACTGCGAATCACGCACGTCTGCAACCGCCAACGAATGAAACTCAACCCGCCGCGCGAACTCGCCGCGCACATCCGCCGGCAACTCCGACAGCGCCGCTTGGGCGCCAAGAAACTTCTTGAGGTACGCCGTCCTCAGCGCGCGCAGCCGCCGCGGCTCGAACTTCAGTTCGGCCCGCAACCGATCGACGGCGACCGTGTCGTAAATGCTGATGCGATCAGTCACGCTAAGTTTCGCTTGATCTGATTCCAAAAGTGACTCACGCAAAGGCGCTAAGGCGCAAAGAATAGTCACTCCCGATTGCTTTGCGCCTTAGCGCCTTTGCGCCTTTGCGCGAGAACTATTTCAATTCAATCTTACTCTCGGCGCCGGCCACTTCTTGCACGTAGCGCGGCACCGCGTAGCCCGGCAGCCGCGATTTCAGTTCTTCAATGATCTCCTGTCCAACACGAATCGGCACTTCAAAGTGCGCAGCGCCGGCCACGCGATCGAGCTGGTGTAAATAGTACGGCATCACGCGCAGGTCGACCAACCGCTCGCACAGCGCGGCCTGCGCCTCGACCGAATCATTCACGCCAGCGAGTAGCACGGCCTGGTTGAGCAGCACAATTCCCGCATCCGCCATTTTAGCAAGCGCGGCCGCGACGTGCTCATCCAGCTCGTTCGCATGATTGGCATGAATGACGACGATCGTTGCCAGTCCCATATCCCGCAGCACGTCGATCAACGAATCCGTCACGCGCTCGGGAATTACGATCGGCAGCCGCGTATGAATCCGCAGACGGCGCAGGTGTGCGATGTCGGCCAGCTGCTCCACCAGCGCGGCGAGGGACGCATCGACCAGCGTGAGCGGATCGCCGCCGCTGAGAATCACTTCGCGGATCGTGTCGTCGGCCGCGATCTGGTCGATCGCCGGACGCCAATCGTCGAGCGAACGCGGCGCCTCGTCGTACGGAAAGCTTCGCCGGAAGCAATAACGGCAGTGAACGGCGCACGTGCCCGTCGTAATGAACAGGACGCGGCCGTGGTACTTCTGCAGCAACCCCGGCTGCCGCGTCGCCGCCGCGTCGCCCACCGGATCGGCAACGAACCCCGGCACTTCACGCATCTCATCCGCCAGCGGCAACACCTGTCGCAGTAGTGGATCGCCGGAATCGCCCGGCCTCATCCGGGCGACGAAACCGCGCGGCACGAACAGCGGGAACTGCCCCGCGGCCTGTCGGGCGGCGCGCGCCGCCTCCGCCGGCATGTCCAACAGCCGGCACAATTCGTCCACATCGCGCACCGCGTCGCGCAGCGCCTCCTGCCAGGTGTCATATCGCGGCACGGCAATTCTGGGGCGGACAACCGGCATCGTCGCGGATAGAATGGTCATTCGTTTTTTCGTTTAGAAGCGTTCAAACTGGCTCAACGTGTCATCCTGAGCGCAGCGAAGGATCTGTCCTGCTCGCACGCTAGATTCTTCGCTTCGCTCAGAATGACAAACATAGAACCGCACACTGCAAACATACCAGTAGCCGATTAGGAACTCCAACCCGTGACCACCTACAACACCAGTGATTTTCGCAAAGGCCTCAAGATCCAAATCGACGGCGTGCCCTACCTCATGGTCGAGATGAACTTCCGCAAGCCGGGCAAGGGTAACGCCCTGTACGAGTGCAAGATGAAGAACCTCGTCCGCGGCACGATCATGGACCGCACCTACCGCGCCGGCCAGACGCTCGAGGCGGCCGACGTCGTCGAATTCCCGGCCCAGTTCCTCTACCGCCAGCAGGACAGCTTCGTGTTCATGAACACGTCGTCGTATGAACAATACGAGCTGACCAAAGAACAAATGGGCGACGCCTGGCAGTACATGAAAGACGGCCTCGAATGCACGCTCATGGTGTACAACAACAACCCGCTCACCGTGACGCCGCCGAACCACGTCGTACTGCGCGTCGAGTACGCCGAGCCGGCGGCCAAGGGCAACACGGCCACCAACGTGCAGAAGCCGGTGAAAGTGGAGACCGGGGCCGAAATCCAGGCGCCGGCTTTCGTGAACACGGGCGACTACTTGCGCATCGACACGCGCACTGGAGAGTACATCGAGCGGGCCAAGGCGCCCGAGGAATGATCGCCGATTCGTGATCCTGAGCGCCGACTGTCATCCTGAGGGAGGCCCTGCGACCAGTCATTCTGAGGGAGGCTTTGCGACCAGTCATCCTGAGGGAGGCTTTGCGACCAGTCATCCTGAGGGAGGCTTTGCGACCGAAGGATCTACGTCGCCCCGCGAGATTCTTCGCTACGCTGCGCTTCGCTCAGAATGACGTTATGCCTTTCAGGTACAACGCGGCGTACGCTGCCAAGATTCGCGCTCATTGTGCGAATCACTCTCAGGTCGTAGAACTAGCGATACGTATGTTAGGCTTTCTAGCCTGACTTGCCACAATATGTCAGGCTAGAAAGCCTGACGTACAACTCTCTTCCAAATCGAGGAACTTCGCCATGTCCGCTTTGGCCGTGCTTGCCGTCGTGGTGGTGATCGGTTTCGTGATTGTGCTGTGGGCGGTGGGAATCTTCAACAACCTCGTCACATTCAAGAACCGCTTCCAAAATGCGTTCTCGCAAATCGAAGTGCAGCTCAAGCGGCGCTACGATCTCATTCCCAATCTCGTGGAGACGGTCAAAGGCTACATGCAGCACGAGCGCGGCACGCTCGAGGCCGTGATCAAGGCGCGCAACCAGGCGGTCAGCGGACTTGAGCGAGCAGCCTCCAACCCCGGCGACCCCGCCGCCATGCAGGCCCTGGCTTCCGCCGAAATGGGACTGTCCGGCGCGCTCGGCCGGCTGTTTGCGCTCGCCGAGGCGTATCCCGACCTGAAGGCCAATACGAACATGGCTCAGCTTAGCGAGGAGATCACCTCCACCGAGAACAAAGTCGCCTTTGCCCGCCAGGCGTACAACGACGCCGTCACGGCGTACAACACATACCGCCAAACGTTCCCGCCGGTGATCTTCGCCGGCATCCTCGGCCACGGTGATAATGCGGAGCTCCTCGACTTCGAAGACGCCCAAATCGCCGAAGCGCCGAAGGTCTCGTTTTCGTAGCATGTTGTCGGGTAATCGTTGCACTCAACGACGAGCTGCTTGGTGATTTATGAACGAGTGGGGGAGGGGGAGATAGGGAGAGGGGGAGAAAAATTGAGCATCGAATCTCCCACTCTCCCCTTCTCCCCCTCTTTGTTAACACCAAGCCCGCGCTGCCTTTCACAATGGCCACCAACTTTTACGAACGTCAGGACATCGCTCGCCGCAATACGTGGTGGCTGGTGGTGATGTTCGTGTTGGCCGTGATCGGCATCGTGGGCACGACGTTTGTCGTCACCGCGATTGCTTTTAGCGCGGCCGGCGGCGGAAATGGGATTCCGCTGGAAGTGCCGGTTGGCGCGAGCGTTGGCGCACTGGCGCTCATCGGCGGCGGCAGCGCGTACAAGGTCGCGCAACTCGCCGGCGGCGGCACGGTCGTCGCCGAACGACTCGGCGGGCGGCGCGTCTATCCCAACACGACCGATCCGATCGAGCGCCGGCTGCTGAACGTCGTCGAGGAAATGGCGCTCGCCTCCGGCGTGCCCGTGCCGCCCGTGTTCCTGCTCACCGAAGAGCAAGGCCTGAACGCTTTCGCCGCCGGCTTTTCGCCGAGCGATGCCGTGATCGGCATCACGCGCGGCTGCGCCGAACAGCTCACGCGAGACCAGCTTCAAGGCGTCATCGCCCACGAGTTCAGCCATATCCTCAACGGCGACATGCGACTCAACTTGCGGCTCATCGGCGTGCTCCACGGCATCCTGCTGATGGGCCTGGTGGGCCGCGAACTGCTACGAATCGCGTCGCACGGTGGCGGACGCAGCCGCCGCTCGGAGAAGAACGATGGCGGCGCATATCTGCTGCTTATCGGCCTGACCTTCGTCATCGTCGGCTTCGTCGGCCTGTTTTTCGGCAACCTCATCAAGGCGGCCGTCTCGCGGCAACGCGAGTTTCTGGCCGACGCTTCGGCCGTACAGTTCACGCGCAACCCCGAAGGCATCGCCGGCGCACTGAAGCGCATCGGCGCGGCCGTGTTCGGCTCGAAGCTCGCCAACCCGCGCGCGGCCGAGGCCAGCCACATGTACTTCGCCGAAGGCATCAGCGGCCTGTTCGCCACGCATCCGCCGCTGGAGGAGCGCATCCGCCGGCTCGACCCGGCCTGGAACGGCGAGTATCCGCCCGCGCTGCCGGCGGGCGCGGTGGCAGAACGTGGCGTCGGTGAAACTTCCGGGTTCGTCGGTGAAGAAGCCCGCCTGTTTCCCAAACGTGTGCCGGTTGAGGTCGTCGAACGCGCGTCGGCCCAGGTGGCCAGCCCGCGCGAAATCCACCAGCGCTATGTGCAAGAGCTTGTCGCCGCGATGCCACGACCCGTGGTCGATGCGGCGCACGAACCGTACGGCGCCCGCGCGCTGATCTACGCTTCCCTGCTCGACCGTGACGCCGACATCCGTGCCAGCCAGCTTCGCATGCTCGAACAAACGACCGAGCCGGATGTCTTCGAGCTCACGTTGCATCTCACCAGGCCCGTCAATCAGCTCGACGTGCGGGCGCGGCTCCCGCTGGTCGACATGACGCTGCCGGCGCTGCGCGCGTTGAGCCCATCCCAGTATCAAGAGTTCATGCACTGCTTCGACGAGTTGGTGCGCGCCGATCTACGAATCGGCTTGTTTGAATGGTCGCTGCACAAGGTGTTGCTGCGGCACTTGCGGCCGCAGTTCGAACCGGTGCGGCCGAAACCGATCGTGTACTATGGCCTGCAGCAGTTAGCCGGCGCGTGCTCGTGCTTGCTCTCAGCCTTGGCCCGCGCCAGCCAGCACGACGATGCCGTGGTGTTCGCAGCCGGCGCACGCCACCTACCGGAAACCGGCGTGCGACTATTGCCGCCCGACGCCAGCGGTCTCAACGAACTGGAGAATGCGCTCGGGCAGCTTGCGCGCGTCGCGCCCAAGCAGCGGGCTCGGCTTGTCGACGCCTGCGCCGCCTGCATTTGCGCCGATGCGGAGGTCAAAGTGGCCGAAGGAGAGCTGCTGCGCGCGATCTGCGACATGCTCGACTGCCCCATGCCGCCGCTGATTGCGGGGCAGAAAGTGTCGCCGTCCTTGATCGCACCGCCTGCGCACAGTGGCGCGTGACATTGCGTGGGAGGCGTCTCCGACGCCGATGCCATTTGAGAATTGAAGCCATTCACTACTGTCCGGCTAACGCCGGAGTGACTTCGGTTAACTCTTAGGATTTCAACAAGTTGCGTTCGACAATGCGTGTACACGATCTGAACTCGCCAGC
>JAKEIB010000379.1 GCA_022614705.1 Planctomycetota bacterium
GAGCCCCTCGTCGCCGGCGTCCTTCACGCCGTTGGCGTTGTGGTCGTGGAACTTCATGCCGCTCTTGGTGGCATTCTGGAAGTTGCCGAAGTCGTTGTTCGCGTCCTCCTGGCCGGAGGTGAGCACGATGGCATAGCCGAGTTCACCGAGGGTGTTCCCGGTATTGGCGGTGACCACGTCGGTAGCCGGGGCAGACTGGAAGTAACCGGCTTGCTGCACTTCGACCACGATGTAATCGCCTGGATCTAGCGTAAGGCTGTAATCACCGTTAGCGTCGGTGGTGTCGGAGGCGACGAATCCTGCGTCAAATTCTGCTTGGTTGAGGATGCCATCGCCGTCGGTGTCGGCATAGGCTCGGATTTCAAAACCGGCAATACCTTCATCACCTTGATCCTGGACGCCGTCGGCGTCGTGGTCGTGGAACTTGGTGCCAGATTTGGTCGCCGGGCGAATCAACTCACCGAGGTTCATAAAGGGAATGGTTTGATTACCAACGTTGATCGTATCTGGAGTGGGTGAAACCACACTCGCAGAGTCAACCGAGGCCTGGAGGTTGCCGGTGGGGCTGGCAGTTGGATCGCAACCAACTCGAACGTCGATTCGCAAGACGACTTTCTCACCCGCTTCAAGGTCGGTGATGCGGATGGTTCCCATCAGATCCGTGGTGCCGTTCATAAACGGATTGGAGGGGAGCGTTTCGCTAATGAGAGTCGCAACGCTGCCACCGTCGTCCATGATTCCGCTATCGGTGCCTCCAGGACCCTCTCCAGCGCCACCAGCGATGACCCCGTAATTGATCTGAGTGCCAACGATGTCGTAATGACCTGCGCCGCTTTGGCCCGTCGTATCGGAGGTGAACGTGAAATCGATGTCGATGACCTGGGTAGGATCCGTGGGCATGTCATCCACTGTGATTTGCACCAGGTAGGTCACGATGTCATCGCAAGTGAAATCGCCCCCCTCGAGCGATTCCACGACGTCGGTGCCGATCGTGCGGTCGTCATAGGCACCACCTCCCGTGGAGTGGTCGTAGCTAAAGGGATCTGCCGCGACGAAGTCGAGTGAGAAGTCACCACCATCGTCGGTGAATGTGGTCGTGGCTGACCAGCCGGAAGTAAGACCTAAAGCAGTGAGATCGAAGGAGGAGTCGGCCGAGTCGTCGGGATCGACGTACCAGGTCGTATGGACGTCGCCATTCACCAGTCCGTCCAAGTCGTCGGCGCTGCCGTCGACGACAGTCCACGGCAAGTGACCGTTGCCCGTGTTCGGCGTGCCGTCGTTGTGCAGCACTTGAAATTGCACGGCTTCGCCGATGGCGAAGTCGCTGGCAAAGATGTGCGCCGTTGCGCCGGGCGCGTAGTCGGCCTGGTCCGTGGCAACATTGGCGGACAACAACAAGCGATCTTCCAGCGATTCGAGCTGTAGACCGCGAGTTTTCCACTGCGGCGCACGATGCGCGGACTTGCGCTTTCTGGCCTGGCGACGAGATGTGAGAGAGCGCCGATGCGTGAACCAATCTGAGCGAGCCATGAACATACCTCACTTTGCTGAATAGCGAAGCTGAGTAGTTCATGCTGATTGGGGAATTGAAGCCGTCAACGATTTCAAGGTGCGCGGCGAGCATGAAATTGATCTTGTTGTGTCATACAACTTTCATAAGCGGTATTTTGCGCTGCCGCGCGAGAATCGTCTTTATTGACGCGACCCGATTTGTTGGACAAATCGCTACACACCGATGACCCGAGAGAGTGCGAGTCCTTGAGACACGCAAAGCTGCTCGAAAAAGCACTTGAGCAAGATGCGGCAGCGCCGAGAAAGCCGCGCGGCAGCGTAGGTCGCCGGTTGTAGGGACGTTTTAATCGCTATGATCGCGCGCCGAAACGCCGCGACGGTCCGCGGTCCGATGTGGCGTGGTCGCTCCAGGCAGAAAACGGCGCTTCGTTCGCGGTTCAATCGACCGCCACGGCACCGCATAGATTTACGTTGATGCCTAGCGCGGTGGCCATCGCCGCTTTGGTCTGCAACGTGCTGTCAGCGGCTTGGGCGTCTTCAGAGTAAACGACCTGAATGTGGTTCGACTGATGCTTGGCCATCAACTGATTCCGGGAAACGCCATGCAGGACGGCGTGCATGATTGGCCATTGCGGCGTCGTGGCGTTCCATCGACGTTGGGTCTCTTTCGCAGGCAGCTCGACGACACTGGCGCGGCCGGTGTCCATCCACAGTTGGTCGTCTGCAACATAAATGCGCGACCAGACGATCTGGCCGGGCTTGGAAATTCCACGCAGCGTGCTTCCGCCATTGGGAAAGTACATGGCCGGCTGCCGAAGTCCTTCGGCGCCGCTCCAGCCGCCGATGAAATGCGCGGGCGGCGCGGCGCCGCTGATCAAGAAGACCCACACGTACTCGTCGGTGGTTCCGGAACGATCCACATCGCCCCAACGGATGTCGTGCAGCGTGTTCTCGACGGGTTGCTCAAGAGTTTTCTGAACGCGATAGGTTAACAGCGCGTCGAGTCCCGCGCCTTCGTCGACCTCATTGAAGTGTACGACCGGTTCGCCATCGAAAAGCACTCGCGAGTTGTCGCGACTGCGAACCGGCGGGCGGTCGGAGTTGTTGAGAGTGCCCTCGACCAGGTCGCTTGCCGGCAGAAGGTCCTTCAAACCCTGCTGATATTGGATGCCGATCAAATCGCAGCCAAAGTCGTCTGCGAGCCGCACGGCCGCGATGTACATCTGGCACTGCAGGCGAATTTGATCGTCGGTGAGATGCTCTTCGTGCTTCGGGCCCGTATGAAACCGCATGCCGCGCTGTTCCATCCACGCTCGAACTTCGTTGGCCTCGTTGCTCGAGACTTGCATTGTCTCGTGGTAGAGCGCCGACTGACTGAGCCGCTCTTTGAAGACGCCCGTTCGATGGAGCAAGTGATCGGGAATGATGGCGTTAAACATCCCCATGCAACCTTCGTCGAAGACGCCCATGATCGCCTTGTCGCGAACGAGCTGTTCGGCAAGCCGCTCGCCAATTTCCCGGGCAGAGCGATCGAGATCGCCCGATTTTAGGCGGCGCGTGTGACTGGTATCGTGCGAGCAGCGGCCGTCTCGAAGCCAGTTCTCCAAGCGGGTCGTGAAGTAGTCGTCGGTAAATTCCTCGGACCAAAGCGTCGAATATTCAACGCCGGCCTTGGTGAGCGAGCCATTCAGGTTGAGCATGCCGACCAGGCCGGGCCACTGTCCCGACCAATTGGCGACGGTAAGGATCGGACCGCGGTGGGTGGTTAACCCCGCCAGAACATGGTGAGAATACTGCCACACCGCTTCGGCAACGATTAACGGCGCATCGGGCGGGATCGCGCGAAACACCTCGATCCCCTCGCGCTGACTGGCGATAAACCCGTGGCCCTCGCGCTCGTTGACGGGATGCGCGCGGTGGATCCGGAAACCGAAGCGATCCACAGCCTTAGCCAAGGCTTGCTCCATCTCTTGCTGAGCGGGCCAGCATTGGCGGTTCGCCGACAGGCGCAGATCGCCACTCGCCACAAGATAAACGCCGTTCTCGCTTCGTTCAGGAGTCGTGGGCGAGGGTGTGTTCTTGATCATGTTCCAATTTCCTGGAATCGGCCGCCGACGGACTCAGATCATCAAACTACCGAGCAAGATCAGTGAAACGCACACGAAGACCCTGCAAAGACAAGCGGTTGCTTCTTATATGTACCACACAGCAATAGTGGTTCAACAGGTCTTCGGACTGGAATGTTCGCGTTCGCCCGTTCCGCTTGTCGCAACAGAGGGTTTGCCCTTTTTGACACACAAACGTTTTACTTATTGTCGGGAATGCGCCGCGGTTCCAACTGCAGACGTTTGACGGCGCGTTTGGCGACGTCGTGCTCCATGAACAGTCGCCAGATGAGGCCGGTGCGTACGTTTTCAATGGCCAGTAGCAGCGGGCCGACGTTAATGCCGAAGTTCTCCTCTTGCGCTTTGGGCGGATCGAGTTTGAAGGAGTCGAGGAACGCGTAACCGCCCTTAATTGGATCACGCCAAACCAGCGGCCGGCTATCGGGTCCGTGGAGAGACCGATACTCACGAAGCGCCGACATGCTTTCTGCCGGCGCGAACACGATCGCCGAGCCCGCGGCATAGGGCGGTACGATTCCATCGTGCCACGCTTCGTTGTCGCTGATGTTGGGCCGCACTTCGTGGACCAGGTAGTGATTGCCGAATGCGCACGGCGCGAGTCCCCAGCGGTTTTCGCCAAGCGTGGGAAACTCGCGGCTGGCCTCGATGCAGCGCTGGCGATGAGTCAGGACGGCGCGACGCGAATTCTCGAACCAGTCCACCCGCGGCCCCTCGCCGCCAAACGCGGCCGGATCGTCGGGAGCGAGGCGCCGGTAATCGATCCAACAGTGCGCAAAGAAATACGTGAACAACGAGCCGTTCCAGGAGACAGCGTACGGCGGCAAGTCGTGGTGATGTTTGACAACGCGCTTCAGGCGATAGTACGCGGCCGGCTCGAGCGAGTGTTCACTATTCGGCGTGCCGACCGCCAGAAAATAGATGAGCCGCTCTTCATCGCTGCACCAATGCCAGAGCGCCGTGCTCAGCTCACCGGGACCATTCGGCCCCTTGTCGGTGGCGGCGCGCCAGCCCATCGTCAGATACTTTTTCTCCTTGTCGAGCATGGCGGGCCAGTTAGCATCGGCCGCGATGCGCTCGGCGAGCGTGGCGACTTCGCCGCCGAAGTACGTTGCGGCCGTCATTGCGCCAGCCTGGAGTATTGCATGATCTACGGTGCTGGCCTGCAGTTCATAACGGTATCGGGTGCGAGAGAAATCCGGCAATCCGCCGGTCCGCTCGTCGAGGAAGTGCAGGTAGATGCCGAACTTTTTGTTGTCGTTCCGTTCGACGAGCGCTTTCAGGACTGTGGCGGCTCGTCGCTCACCTTCGACGCGCGTGATCCATCCACGTTCGACTCCAATCGGCAGCGAGGAGAGTTGAAAGCCGACGGCTGCGACGCTGCAGACGGTGTCGCTGGTTTTATCTTTTGCCAGTTTGGCCGGTTCGCCGACCTCGTTCCAAAAATACTGGAAGCAACCGCGCTGGATTTCGTCGAGCAGTGCTTCGTCGGCGTCGTTAAAGTCGTATTCCCGGGCGGCCAGACTGTCTGCAGTTGCTTCAATCACCGTCATAAATGGCTTTTGCTGCGACCACGCGGACGCGCACGCCACGCCGAGTATGCAGCCGCAAAAGAACGCCCGGGTTGTATTCGCCAATGCGTTCATCTCTGCGCGGAGAATTGAAAAATGTGGTCGTCCGTTACGACACAAGCATCTCACCCGAACTATGCAGCTCCGGGCCAATCTCGACGGCGGCCAGTCACGTTCTTACTTGCGACGGCGCGCGAAACCCTGCATTCCCAGCACACCGATCAATCCCAGCACAAAGCCCGCCGGCTCGGGCACGCCGAACAGGTGCTGAGCAAATTCCCAGGCGGCCGGACCGACGATGCTGCCGATACGCCGCCCGGTAAAGTCGTCGGCCGCAGGGTGGATCCCACCACTGATTCGCGACAGCGAGGCCTGGTCCGAGGCGTCGTAGTAGGTGGCAAACTGCAATTGCATGTCGGCCACGGGGCCATACTCGAAGTCCAGCCCGGACCCCATCGGGATATCATATTCAAAGATTCCCCCGGGAAAGTAGGGGCTGCCCGTAAGCAGCGTGAGCACTTCGGCGCCGGTGCGGCTGTACGTCGAGTGGCCGGAGACGTAGCCGGCAAACGGCGGCGTCACGAAGCTGATGAGTTGATAGGGCATCCAATTCTCGGCCAGGATCCAATCCACGCCGGCAATCTCCGATGGATCGTCGAATGGCGCGACGCCGTCAATGGCTCCTTGCCAGGAACGGATGGCGATTTTGCCTTCGCTGCCCGCCAAATGCTCATGCCGCTCACCTGGCGCGGTTGTCGCCGCGGTGATCACTTCGACCAGGCCCGGCTCCAAGGGCAGGCCATCCTCATGGTACGACGGGCCGCTTGGGTCCGAAGATTGGCCGAGCTGGCCCATGTACCGAATGAACGAAATCGGGCGAGACGAATCGTACACGCCCTTATGGTTCCAGGCGGCGATGGCCGCGTCGTGCAATCCGCCGTTGAGGGCGAACATGCTTTTGATGTCCCACTCGAGATCACTCACGACCGATCCCCGGCCACCGAACCGCTTCGGGATGCCAAGCTGTTCCATTTTGTCGGTGACGTCGCTGCGGATCTCATTCCAGTGTCCCGGAGGGGCAGTCGAGCGGGGCCCGTCCGCCCAAAATTCAGCAATGACGCGGAAAAAATCGCCCCGTCTGACCAACTCCGGCTCGTACGGCTGACCGGTGACCGGATTCACCGCGTAGCCGACTTGGTCGTAACTCTCGGTGAACGGTGCATTCGGAGCATTTCCCCGGGTGGCGGGCGAAATATCCATCATCGCACCGTCGTTTGGATCTAGATAAGAAGAAAGGCGAATCACCATCATCGCATCTTCCTTGAACCTGGCCTCGTTCGGACGATCATTCAGCCCAGGCGGCAATCCCTGATCGTGGTAGACGCCGTTGGCGCTTCTGTCGGCGGGCGTCATCGCGAACGGCGTGACCGCGCCCCAAAACGGCGTGAGGTGCTTTTGTGTTGACTCATTGATCGGCGTGCCAAACTGATCAACGCGATTCCCCAGAAAATGGAGCGGCTGCCAACGGTTTGGGTCGGTCATCACCGTGCCCGGGTGCTCAAACGTCAGCCGCGGATTTACCGGCTCGAACTGGCCGGCGGCGGTCGCGTACCGGTTGAACTCGTTCGCGCCGTCGGTGAGGCCGTGGTCGATGACGGCCTGCGCGATGCGGTTGCCGACCGCGGCCGGCGAGTTGCCGACGGTTGAGAGATTATTAGGATTGTAGCCCAAAAGGGACATTTGATTGTTAATATCAACCAGCGTGGCGAACGCGCCGGGTCCGCCGGGCCCCGTGCTGCCCGGAAAGCCGAACACAAAACGATGCCTGATCATGCGATACGCGGCATAGCTGATCGCCTCGCGGCGGGCCGCCTCGACGTCCGGGGCGGAAAGTTTTTCTTGATGCAGAAACTGCGTCGCCGTGTCGTCGTAGGCTGCCCAAGTGTCGTACATGGCCGCCGACACGTGGAACAGATTGCGGGCGTGAACCGTGGGCCGGGCTGTATCCTTGCTGATCGCGCGGAGCAATTGATCGTTCCAGATGCGGGCAACCGACTCGTCGGCCCGGGCATTCGTCGCGGTGGAAAGCGCGGCCAGAGTTAACGCGATGATGGAGCGACAACGCAATCGACGAAAGCACGTTTTCATGGCGTCTATCTGAGTAGGTATCGGGTGAGCGAACTCAAGCTGCGTACAGCACCCGCACGGCGGCCAGCTACCGTGCGCATCACGCGCGCAGTCCGGCTGTGAACGTGCATCGGGAATTACGGAAACAGGCACGAGGGTCGCCACATTGAGTATAGTTGCCGATGGAAAAACGTCTACGAATCCGCCAGGAACGGGTTATTAGTGCGGCAGCGAGGGCATCACCGAGCGAATCAGCGGCCGCCGACGGGTTGCAAATCGGGTCCAACACAGCAGACTGGCGAACGCCAGCATGTGCGAGGTCGGCTCCGGAACCGATTGACCAGCGGCCGTCGCCCGTGCGCCGCCGCCGGCTCCGGTGCCAAACGTTGCACCAAAGTGGGCCTTCCAGAGCGAGTAGTCGGCGCCGTCGATGATGCCATCGCCGTTGGCGTCGGCCCCGCTGCCATGCGCCACCATTTGGCCCATCGTCTTTCGCCACACCAGGTAGTCGGCTGCATCGATCTGGCCATCGCCGTTGAAGTCGCACGGATGCCGCTCTACGATCGAGAGCAGCTGATTTGGCGCCACGCCGCGCAGCTCTTGCACGATGCCGCTGGCCGGCCACTCGATTCGAATCAGGTCGATCAGGTCGGCGCCGGGACCGAGCCCGAAGTGGGCAATGGGTTCGCTCTGCGAGAGAAAGCTGCTGCTTTCGCTGATCTCGTGGACCAAAACCTCATCGGGAAATGCCAGGTCGGGCGTGACGGTGATGAACGCGCCGACGCCGTCTCGATTGGAGAGCATGCCGACCGTCTCAAGCCGCAGCCAATCAGCACCGTTCCCGCCATCGTTGCGGTACAACACCGGCGCGGCGAAGTTGTTGACGATGAACACGTCGAGATCGCCGTCGCGGTCGTAATCGAAAGTCAACAGCCCGCGTCCCTGGGAAGTGTCGGTCATCCCCAGGCTGCTGGCCACCTCGGTAAAAGTGGTGGCAAAACCTCCCTGACCATTGTTCTTGAACAGCCGCACGGCATCGATCTCAAAAATGGTCCCATGGTTGTAATAGCCGTTGGTGGCCACGATGTCGAGATCCTTGTCGTTGTCGTAGTCGAACATTTCGCTGCCCCAGCCCCAGCCGGCGTCGCGGACGCCAGAGAAATCCGAGGATTCAAGAAACAAACGGTTCCCGAAATTTCGAAACAACCGGTTCCCACCCGTCGTCGAACAGGTACTCGGATAACAAATATCGGTGGTAAAAAAATCGAGCCAGCCATTTCCATCGACGTCGCCGATGGCCAGTCCCATATCGGTGTTCCCGAGAAGGATATCAATCTCCGGCGTGCCGTCGGTGAACGTGCCATTCCCATTGTTCCAAAACAGCCTTGTGCTTCCATAATCGCTGGTTACGAGGATGTCCGAACGCCCATCGCGATCGAAGTCGACGAATCGAGGCGTGAACGCATAACTGTTATAAACGGGTTGCCCGCTGACTGGTCCCATGGCAGCGCCCGACGCCGCCGTGACGTCCTCGAAATAACCCGGCTGCTCAGCCCCGCGATTTCGTAGCAATCGAGCCTGCGTGGGATTGGTAGTATAAGAAGTAGCTAAAGGCCGCCACTCGCCGACGTACATATCGAGGTAACCATCGTTGTCGTAGTCACCCAGCGATGCGCTGGTCATGCCAGTCGACGGGCCACCGAGGTTTACCCCTCGTGCGGCCGCTTGCTCCGAAAAATGTCCGGCGCCGTCATTGAGATACAGTTGGTTTCCCAGACCGCTGTTGACGGTGGTGACATAGAGGTCCAAATCGCCGTCGTTATCAATATCGCCCCAACTGGCGCCGCCCGTGTTTGATCCCGGCATGCCGGCGGAGAACGCGCTGGACGTGACGTCCGAGAATGTGCCGTCGTGGTTGTTGCGGTACAAGAATGGCGTGTCCCAATAGCGCGAGACGAACAGATCGGGCCAGCCATCGTTGTCGAAATCGCCGGCCGCGGCGCCGCCCGTGTTCCAGACGGAATCAGCATCAGTACCACTACCGAAAGGCGGGAGAGGCGCCAGCGGGTACGCGATGCCCGCGGTTGCGGTGGCGTCCGAAAATATCACGCCTTGTCCGCTGGCGGCAACGCCCGCTGCGAGCCACGCTGGCAGGACGATCATCCACAGCCAATCAGAACGCCGAAAAGCAGGGACCATGGTCCGGTCAATCATCACCAGATTTTTGATACTTGGATTCACTACTGTCCGGCTAACGCCGGAGTGACTTCGGTTAACTCTTAGGATTTCAACAAGTTGCGTTCGACAATGCGTGTACACGATCTGAACTCGCCAGC
>JAKEIB010000380.1 GCA_022614705.1 Planctomycetota bacterium
CCGCTCCGACTGCTTCCGGCTGGAGCGACCCCTTGCCGGGCGGGACTTGCACCCGCGACAATGCCAGCACCTTTCCACGGCGCACTGAATAATCCGGGCTAAGGCACTGCACCCGTCGCCGTCTCGATTGCGGACAACCGGCTGGCGCCGAACCGCAAGTACAGCGAGGGAACGACGAACAGGTTGAGTAGCGTCGACGTAATCATTCCGCCCAGGATGACGACCGCCATGGGGTGCTCCACCTCGTGGCCGGGTATCGAGCCGAAGTAAATCAGCGGCAACACGGCGACGATCGTGGTCAACGTGGTCATGACGATGGGCGAAAGCCGCTCCATCGCGCCGCGGAGCACGAGTTCAGGGCCGAACTTCTCGCCTTCGAATCGTTCGAGGTGTTGGAAATGGTCGATGAGCATGATGCTGTTGCGGGCGGCGATGCCGAGGATCGTGAGAAACCCTACGAGTGAACCAAGCGAGACGATCTTGTCGCTGAAGTAAACCGCCAGGACGCCGCCGACGAGGGCCGAGGGCAGCGTAATCATGGCCAGCGTCGCCAAGCGCAGGCTTTTGAATGAGGCATGAAGGATCAGGAAAACGCCGATAAAGGATACAACCGCCATTGTCCAGATTCGGCGCGATGCGGCTTGCCGCTCGGCGAATTCGCCGATCACGACGGGGTTGTACTCCAAGGGGAACTGGACGTTCGCGAGTGCCGCCTTCACATCCGCGGCAACAGAGCCCAGATCGCGCCCGGCCACGTTTCCGCCGACGTCGATGCTGCGCATAAGGTTCTCATGCAGAACAACGTTGGGCGTCGGCTTGATGGCCACGTCCGCTACGTCCGCCAATCGCACCGTTTTGCCTCTTGGAGTATCCATTGGCAGGTTCTGAATGCTGGTAAGACTGTTGCGGGTTTCCGGCGTGCTCCAGACTTGGATGTCGTAGGTTCGATTGGCGATGTGAATGTCGCCGATTTCCTCGCCGTTTACCAGTGTGGAGGTCGCTCGCCGCACATCGCCGGGCTTGATGCCGTATTGATGGGCCTTGGCCAAATCGACCTCGACATTGATTTCCGGGATTTTCTGCTGCATCTGGACTTTGAGCCCGGTGAGTCCTTCGACGTGTTCAAGCTGTTTCTTGACCTCATCCGCTTTGGCGCGAAGTACATCCAGATCGCGGCCGTAGATGCGAACAGTGATGGCCTCATGGGTGCCCGTGAGCACTTCGCGGATGCGCTCCTTGAGGTAGGTCTGCACGTCGCGGTACAGGCCAGGATAGCCGTCGACCGCTTCCTGAATCTTATTGAGCGTTAGATCGTAGTCGACGCTCGGATCGACGCTGACCCAGTTTTCACCAAAGTACATGCCCACGACTTCGTCCATGATGAGGGCCTGGCCGATGTGGGCGCCGAAATTGCGCACGCCGGGGATGGCGCGCAGCTCTTTGCTGGCCTGGATGGTGATGCGGTTCATTTCCGGCCAGGAGCAGCTCGGATCGGTGAGCCAGTGCATCAAGAAGTCACGCTCCTTAAACGAAGGCAGCAGCTCGGCGCCGAGCCTTGGCCACCATTTCTGCACAGTCGGCCACGCCTTAGCCACAAGCGGCGGAGCGCTTTCTGGAAGAGGCGGAGCGGGCGGTGCGAGAAGGATCACCGCCCCGGCAAGCACGATGAGCGCAACCGTGGAATAGGCGATTCGCGGGGCGCGAATGATCGGATCGAGAATCTTCACGTAATTGCGTTGCAGCCAACGCACGATCGGCGATTCGCGGCTTTCGAGCGGCGCGTTGCGCAACAAGATCAGGCTCAACGCCGGCGTGACCGTCAGGGCGACGACCATCGAAACCAACAGGGCCAAGGCATACGCCATGGCCAATGGCTGGAAGAAGGCGCCGGCCAGGCCCTGCATCAAAAAGACCGGGACGATGGCGAAGACTTCGATCAGCGTGGCATAGATGATGGCGCCGCGAACCTCCAGCGAGGCTTCAAGAATGATTCTCGCCATACTCTTAAGCGACTTGCCGCGGCCCAGCTTTAGTTGTTCCCGCAGCCGGCGGACTACGTTTTCGATCCCGATGATGGCGTCATCCACGATATCGCCCAGTGCGATCACAAAGCCCGCGAGGATCATGGTGTTGATGGTCGCGCCCATGTAATAGAGCACGAGGCCGGCGGCCAACAGCGAAAGGGGCATCGCGATGCAGCTGATCATGGCCACGCGCCATTCGTACAGGAAGGCGAACAGCACAAAGACCAGGAGCACGCAGCCAATCAAGAGCGATATCGTCAATTTCTCGATCGCGGTCTCGATGTACGTGGCCGGGCGAAAGATCGTGGTATCGATCTCGACGCCGGGCAAGCCGGGCCGCATCGCGTCGATCGCTTTTTCGACTTCTTTCGTCACTTGCAGCGTGTTGCCCCAGGGAAATTTCTCCACAATGCACATCAAGCTGGGGCCGTCGTTGACGATGCCGTCGCCGATCATGGGTTGATGATCGACGACCACTTCGGCGACGTCCTTCATGCGAATCGGCTGGCCGTCCTTCATGGTGATGACCACCTCGGCCAGAACATCGGGTTTCACGTCGTCGGATCGCTGAATAATCGGCAGGACGTGACGGATTTGGAGACGTTGATTTGGCGTATCGACAAAGCCACCGCTGCCGACATAGTGTCCTTCGGAAAACTGCAGCAACCCGACATCGAGGGCGTCTGCGGCGGCGTCCATCACCTGATTGACAGTAAGTCCATGTTTCGCCAGCCGCTCGGGATCGATCTGCACTTGCAACATTTGGAGCCGCTCACCCCACATGGCCACGTTGGCAACGCCGGGCACCTGCATGATCCGTTGGCGAATGGTCCAGTACGCCATCATCGAAAGGTCCATGACGGAATGCTCTTTCGACGTAATGCCGATCTTCATCATGCGGCTGGTGGCGGAGAGGGGCGGCACCATTACCGGCGGGGCCGACCAGGTCGGCATGATTCCCGTCACCTGGCCGACGCGTTCCTGAACGAGTTGCCGAGCTTCCAATAGGTCGGTGCCTCGCTTGAAGATGAGTTTGACCGCCGACAACTGGGCGACGCTTTTGGAGCGCATCACGTCCAAACCGGGAACGCCATACAGCGCTTGCTCGAGCGGGATCGTCACCAGCTCCTCGACCTCCTCGGCCGAGAGGCCCAGACACGGAGTCTGAATCTCCACGAGCGGCGGTGCGAACTCGGGAAAGACGTCGACTGGCATTACTCGCAACTTTGCGATGCCGAAGTACATCAGCGACGCCGCGATCGCAATCACGATGAAACGAAACTTCAAGCTCGATCCGACGATCCAACGCATCATGGCAGAGGCGCCTTTACATTAGAATCAATTGGTTCCCGTTGTAGCTGGCCTCTATGAGGCCGGCTGCCGACATCTGCCGGGTCGCGTGGACCGCGGCAATCACTAATGCGGGGTCATAGACCCCGGCTACAGTTATCTCTAGTGTCCGACGCCGAATTCCGTGCCGAATAACTCGGTGACTCCGACCGAGGCCACTAGGGTGCCGGGGGCCGGACCGGTTTTCAGCACGGCGATGTCGCCTTCGATGTAGTCGACTTCCACCGGCTGCCGAACGAACACACGCGGCTCGGGGCTGGTGTAGACGAAGGCGTCGCCCGTGGCGATATACACAATCGAGCTGTAGGGAACGACGGAACGGGCCGCTTCATTCTCGGGCGCGCCGCTAATTTTGCCGTCGCGCACAGGAGCGGTTTGCACGTCCAGCCGTTCCATGGCCTTTTCGGTCAGCGTCAACTTGCTGATCTCCTCGCCCTCCTTGTGCTCGACGTGGGCCGGTTCGACCTTCGTATAGGTGCTCGCTTCCTTGCATCCGGCGAATTGCAGGCTCGCCACGGCGAGGGCCGCAACGACAAACTGAAGACTGTGACGCATTGGAATTTCTCCCGAACTGTTTGTTTGGTGATTTACTCTGTTAGTGATTTACGTTCGCTTGTTGCAACTCTTTTTCCGAAGCGCCGGCCGCGGAGAGCGACTCTCGCAGTTCCTGCTCGCCCACCAAGCTGGTGTGGAGATCTTCGAGTTCCGCAGCTCGGCTGGGCTTGAACAAGAGGAACATGGCAGGGACACCGACCAAACTGAACAGGGTCGATGTGACCAGTCCGCCCAGGATTACGATGGCCATGGGTCGCAGAAACTCGTTGCCTGGCACGTCGCCCATGAACACGAGCGGCAGTACGGCAACCGCGGTGATTACAGCCGTCATGAGAATCGGGGTAAACCGGTCCCGCGTGCCAAGCTGCACCACTCCTGGGGCAAATATCGCAGCATCCTCGGGCGAGACGGTCTCGCCTCGAGTGCGTGCGTCATGCGAGGGCCGCAGTCGCGAGCCATTGACGTCGGCCTGAGTTTCGGCCGGCGCCGCCGCCAGTTGCTGATAATGCTTGATCAGGCCAAGACCGTTACGAACGGCAATCCCCAGCACGGCAATGAGGCCGAGCAGGGCGCCGAGTGACCAGGCGCCGCCGATGGCAAAGGCCGCCAGCGCGCCGCCAGCGACAGCGGCGGGCAGCGTGATGAACAGCGCGGTGGCCAGGCCCCAGCTACCGACGCAGGCCTGAAGGACCAGGAAAATACCGATCGCCGCGGCGACCAGCGCACTGATGAAGCGATTTCGAGCCACGACACGTTCGGCCGAACTGCGCAATAGCTCGGCGCGATACTCGAGTGGAAAATCGATTTCCTTGAGGCGACTCTCGATGTCGCGCGCTGCGCTGGCGACGCTTCGGCCCGTCACGTCCGCGCCAACTTCCACGTAGCGGGCAACCGTTTCTCGTTTGATGACGGTCGGAGAGGACACAATACGCACGTCGGCCACGTCCTTCAGCGCCACCTGGCCGTTCGGGGCATCGATCATGAGGTTGCGAATCTTGTCGATGTTGTTGCGAATGCTGGGTGCGCCCCATACAACCACGTCGAATACTTTCTGCTGTTCGTACAAGTAGCCGACTTCCAGACCACTCAGCAGCGTCGTGGCGGCCCGGCGAACGTCGCCCGGCTTCACGCCATGCTGCTTGGCCGCTTCCATGTTGACTTCGATTTCGATTTGCGGTTCTTCCAAGGGGAGCTCGGCTTCCGCTCGTGCGATTCCACTAATCTCACTGATGGCTTTCTTCACCTCCTGCGCTTTGGAACGGAGAGTGTTCCAGTCATCGCCGTAGATTCGTACGACGATGTCTTCGTCGGCAACCCCCTCGCCGCCGATTCTCTGGGGCTCCGAAACGCACGATCTGAAGTACGTTAGCGAGTCGACGTCGACGCCAGCGTAACCATCCACGATCTGTTGAACGCGCTCGACGGCGGCGGGGTAGTCCGCGTCGCGGTCGAGGCTCACCCACAACTGGGCGTGGTTGACGTCGGTAACTTTGTCGGAAAGAACCGCGCGGCCCACATGTCCGCTGACGTTATGGACACCGGGCACCGAAAGCAGCTCGTGCGAGACCTGGGCAAGAGTGCGATTCATCGCCGGCAGCGACGTGCCCGGCGAGGCTTCGATTTCGACCAGCAGGTCGCGCTCCTTAAAGGTGGGAATCAGCGACTTGCGTTCCAGCGACACGAACATTGCCAGACCGCCGAGCGCGAGCAGGCAGGCGGCAATGAAGAACGGACGCGGAGCTTCCACGACGCGCGACAGCGCCGCCCCATAGCTATGTTGCAATTGTCCAACGACCGTCGACTGACTGCCGTCGAATGGAGAAGTCGGCAGCAACATCACGCCCAGCGCCGGCGTCACCGTCAGCGCTACGAACATCGAGGCCAGCAGGGCCAACCCATAGGAAACGGCGACCGGCTGCAGGAATGCGCCGATCGTGCCGCTGAGGAAGAAGGCGGGCATCGCGAGGAGCAGCAAGATCGTCGTCGCGAATAGCATCGGGCCGCGCATTTCGAGCGAAGCCTCGCGGATAATGTGGGCGAACGACTCGCTGCTCGAAGCCTGACGATGCTGCCTCAAGCGGCGCACCATGTTCTCGACGCCGACGACCGCGTCGTCGACCACGACGCCCAGTGCGATGATCAAACCGGCCAGCACCATCGTGTTGATCACAACGCCGTTGAAGTGCAGCACGAGGACGGCCACGATAAACGAAACCAGGATGGCAATCGCAGCGATACAGGCCGCACGGGCTTCCAGCAGGAAAGCACCGAGGGCCACCGCGATCAATGCACATGAGATCAAGACCGCCACCCGCAAGTTGCCGACCGCTATTTCGATGTAGGTGGCTGGGCGGAACAGCGTGGTGTCCATCTCGAGCCCGGCGAGGCCGGGTCGCATGGCGTTCAGCGTTTTTTCGACCGCGTTGGTTACGTCCACCGTGTTTGCCCACGGAAATTTTTCCACCACGAGCACGAGACCCGGTTCGCCGTTGATCATTGCGTCGCCGATAAGCGGCTGATGGTCTTCGACCACCTTGGCAACATCGCCGAGCCGCTTGTCGCTGCCCTCCACGGGAACTTGTGCCAACTCTTCCGGAGTTCTGATCGGCAGCCGGTGACGCACGCCCAGCCGTTGGTTGGGCGTATCAATGAAACCGGAGGTGCCGGGGGTGGAAGCGTCAAGAAAAGTCAGTGGAGAGAACCACAGCGAATTGCCGGCAGTCTTGATGATCTGCTGAAGCCGAATGTCGTTCTGTTTCAACTGCGCTGGATCAACCTGCACCTGCAGCTGACGGCGCCGCTCGCCCCAAACCGAGACGTTGGCGACGCCGTTGACGCCCGTCAGTCGCGGCGCGATCGTCCAACGCGCAAGCACCGACATTTCGATGGGCGAGAGTTTTTCGGACGATAGGCCGATCATCATCACGCGGCCGGCCGATGATACGGGATTGATGATCACCGGTGGTTTCGACACGTTGGGCAATGTGAACACCTCCGTGAGGCGCTCCATAACCATCTGGCGGGCGCGAAGGAGGTCGGTGCCCGGCTCGAAGATCATGACGATCGATGAAAGTCCGGGAATCGACTGCGAACGGATTTCCTTGAGCCAAGGCGCTCCGTTGAGCATGTCGGCTTCAAGCGGGACTGTAATCAGGGCCTCGACCTCGGCCGCGGAAAGTCCGAGCGCTTCGGTTTGGACCTCGACGAAGGGCTCGGAAAACTCCGGCATAACGTCCACCGGCATCTTGTTGAGTTGGGAGAGGCCGTAAAAGATCAGCCCTGCCGCAATGGCGGCCACCATGAGGCGAGACTGCAAGCTCGCACCAATGATCCAGCGCATCATTCGGGGACCTCTGCTTTCTTGAAAACGCGCGTGTGTATTTCGAGGTCAGTGAGAAGAGACCTATCCGATTTCGCTCCGCAAACCTCCGTTCTCGTCTCGTTCCGTCGATCCGCCCTCACACCGCGTGCGAATCTCCAGTCGGCGCAGCCGCGAAGTTCGCGGGCGACATGCCCGGAGCGCAGTGCGAGGGTAGGCGCCGCCTGTTTCGAAAAGCCTCCCAGCATTCGACGGCGCCAAGTTTCCGCGATGGTGCGGAGACTTCATATTTAATTGCTCGTGAGCGAAATTTCCACTGCTCGTCTCAAGATTTCCAAACTTAACCGTCGGAATATGACGTTTAGACGAGCTAGACCTTCGAAATAGTCGATGTAGTGTTTTGGCCAGGTGACAAAACTCTAGCCACCAAAAATGGCCAAACTGCTCGCCAATGGTTTGGAAGCGACCCGCGGCCTTAAATTGCCGCGGTCGGCGAAAGAGAATTTGTGTTGCGCTGGGCTTCGCCCAAAAAAGCTGAGAGAGGGCTCTCCGACCCCGACGCCCAGTTGCCTCTCTTGGCAATTTGTGAAGCTGCGCGAAATCGGCGTCGCAGACGCCTCCCACAGTGCTGTTTTTAGAGCCTAGCTATTGCGCTGCGACAAGTGAAACTGCCGCTAGGTGCTGTAAACTATTCAGAAGCAACGAGTTGCAGAGACGCACTCGAAGTTTTACAAGAGCGAATACAAAAAACTTGGAAGGAATGCCGTTTTGTCGTACCGAAAATGTCGCCGGGGCGACTAACGAGGATAATGGCGCGCTTCGTCGGGGCATTCGATCATTGGATTCGGACGAGTTCTTATGGCGGAAAATCGCGGCAATTCGAATCTCTCGGAGCGTGAGCGTAGGGACGCTTTCGCCCGTCTTTTCGCGCAGCACGATCGCTGGCTGTTTGCTTATCTCGTCTCGCTGCTCGGCAACGCGGCCCACGCGGAGGAAGTGTTTCAAGAGGTTTGCGTCGTGCTGTGGCGGGAATACGAAACGTTCCGGCTAGGCACCGATTTTGTCCGCTGGGTAAGCGTGATCGCACACAACCAGGTGCATCGCTTCCGGCGCCAAGAGCGGCGCGCGGGTCTGCAGTTGAGCGATGCGACCGTGGACCTTCTCGCCCAGGATGCGGTGGAGCGGATCGATCTCTTGGAATCGCGTCGCGACGCCCTGAGCCGATGCCTGGACAAGCTTCCGGACAGCGACCGTCAGCTCGTCCGGCATTGCTACGGCGACAGTCGAGTCACGTTCAAGACGGTGGCGCAGGAGCTAGGCCGGCCGGCGAACAGCGTTTACAAGGCGCTCAACCGCATTCGACGCGCGCTGTACGAATGCATCGAGCGCACGCTGGCCGTGGAGGGGGTACGGTGATCGACGATCGTTCCATCGATGAACTAGATCGCCTGGCGAGCAGGTTGTGCGACGGTTCGCTCACCGAGGAAGAAGCGGGCCGGCTCGATGCCATGTTGTCCAGCGATGAAGTTGCCCGCCGAATCTACAACAACTACATGTTTCTGCACGCGGAGCTTTACGCTCAACATGCGTCGTTGGAAGCCGTGGAGAATGGGCAAAGCGATTTCGGATTTCGGATTGCGGATTGCGGATTTTCGGAATCCAATCCGCAATCCACAATCCGCAATCCGCAATCCGCCCGCTGGCTGACGATTGCCGCGGCGCTCGTCGGTGTGGCGGCGATTAGCAGCTGGGGTACTTATCTTGCATCCCGCAACTGGCCGGTTCAGTCGGCGCAGGTAGCGGCCGACAAGAGTGACGCGACGAGTGCGGATCCGGCCGCAACGGTAGCCCGAATCACGGCGACGCGAAACTGCTTATGGCAGGAAGCCACGAATGGCATCGGCTTTGGCTCGCGGCTTCACGCTGGTCAACGGCTGGATCTGGCGGCCGGGTTGGTTGAAATCACGTTCGACGACGGAGCGGCGGTCGTGCTCGAGGGACCGGCCACCTTTGATGTGCGTACCCGCGGCGAGGCCAGATTGCACGAAGGCCGACTGGCGGCCGTGGTTCCGGAACGGGCACAGGGTTTCCTCGTCGCCACGTCCCGCGTCAACGTCATCGATCTGGGCACTGAATTTGGCCTGATGGCCGAGCCGGAGGGAACGACGGAAATTCACGTCTTCAATGGTTTGGTGAAGGCGCAGCTGCTGGACGAGAGCGGCAAGCAGGTCCGCACGGTGGAGCTGAATACGTCGGAAGCCGCGCGGATTCAACCGGCGGTGTCGCAAGTGGCGAAGATCCCGGCCCGCGATGAAGAGTTCGTGCGTTCGATGTCGATTGCACCAGGCGCACACGACGGACTGTACGCCTACGACGGCTTCAATTACCCGACTGGCCCGCTGGCCGAGCAAAACGGCGGCTTCGGCTGGGCGGGACCGTGGTTCAACGTGGAGGCCGACGCTCAATCGGATGCCAATTCGAACGGCGTCAGGCCGAGCAGCCTGGAGTACGAAGGACTCGTGCCACTGGGTAATCACGCGGCCCAGACGGCCCACCAGAACCGCATCCGCCGTTCGCTCGGCACCTCGGTAGGTGGCGTCTTTGACGCCGCCGGCCTCGTCGAGAACCAGGATGGCATGCGACTTGTCGGGCGCGACGGCGCCATCGTGTACCTCAGCTTTTTGCAGCGTGTCGACAAGCTGGCCGATGTGTTCTACGGCGTTGAGCTGCACCGCAGCGACGGCAACGGCAACCGCGTGTTGTGCATCGGCCACGGCGCCGAGGGCACCGGCTACGGCGTCACGTCGAACTTCAATGTGTACAACCAGCGCAACTACCCTCGCCTGGGGGATGAAAACACCGAGCCTAATTTCTTCGTGGTGCGCATCACTTTCGGGCCGGGGAACCGCGACCGTGTCGAGGTTTTCCGCAATCCCGAGTCATTAATTGATGAAAATGCATGTATAGTGGATGCTGAGATGGCGGGTAATTTCGCCTTCGATCGGGTCAGCCTGGGGAACTTTCACGGGACGAAGGTTCACGAAGTGGATGAAATCCGCGTCGGGACGACGTTCCGGGCGGTCACGGGCCGGCGAAGTCGAGGGCCGGATCGGCTGATGCCGCGTGTCGCGTGGCAACCGGGGCAGGGAACAGGGATCGGGGCGCAGTTAATCGAGGGCAGCGGTAGCGGAGACTTGGCGCTTGTTAGTTGGCCACGGACGGCGAACTAGGGGAATGCAACTCGGACTTAATGCGTTGATGGTTTGTTTCCTACTTTTGGAGGAGGACTGCTCATGAGATTACTTTTGGGTGTTTTGATCTTGGGGATCGCGGCCGTACCCTCGTGGGCGGTCGGGATCGTCGTCGATGGCTCGAGGGACGCCAAGTATGGCCCAGCGCGGGCCGTGCAGACCGTCCAGACGGGCTTCGGCGACAACTTCAGCGAGTTGAATGCCGGCTACGCGCGGTGTTGCGACGACGGCAAGCTGTACATCATGCTGACCGGCAACATCGAGGCCAACTTCAATAAGTTGGAGATCTTCATCGACTCCCTGGCTGGAGGCCAAACGGTGTTCGACAGCTCCGGCAATGATGGCGCGGGCGCCATGGACGGCCTGGTGTTTGATCCCGGCTTCACCGCCGACTACCACTTGATCGTGCGCCGCGGCAACGATGGCGGCAACGACAAGTTCGATGTCGACTTCGCCGATCTCGCGGCCCAAACCGCCAGCGGCTATTTCGATATCTTGGGCGGCCTCACGGGCGTCGGCATGACCGGCACGGGCGTCAACGCAATGCCGATCATGGTTGCCTACGACAACAGCAACACGGCTGGCGTCACGGGCGGCAGCGGCGCGGCGGACCAAAACGCGGCGGCGGCCGTCACGACCGGCCTGGAGCTGGGCATCGCGCTATCGGACCTGGATTGGGACGGCAAGGCCATCAGGATCATGGCTGGTCAAAACAACCAGGGCCACAACTACTGGTCGAACCAGTTCCTGGCCGGCCTGCCGGCGCCTCAGGGCAACCTGGGCGGCGACGAGTCGGGCGGCTTCACCGGCGATTTGTCCGGCGTCAACATGAACGACTTTGCAGGGAACCAGTTCGTCACCGTTGTCAATGCGGTCGCGGGAGGCGGTGGAGTCGGCGGCGGCGTGCCGGAACCAAGTGCCATCGTACTGGCGATCCTGGCCGGACTGGCGATCTGCGGTTGGAGGCGTCGCAAGTAATTTGCGCGGTCGTACATCGTGCGTGTCGCGGCTCCGTCGCGCGGCGTGGTTTGCGCGCCGCGCGCACGGGGCCGACGCGGGCTCTCTATTCGTTCAGAACTCGGTTTTTGGGCAGGTATGGAAGTGTTGGAAGCAAGTTTTATGGCTCGACAAGCGTGGAGATTGCACCAGCCGACTTTCGCGCGTCGGTGCGGTTACGCGCTTTTCGCCGGGCTCACCCTGGTATGCATTGTTGGTTGCGAAACACAGGGTATTCCGGACGCCGTCGTCGCCGCCGCGCCGGCCGGCGACGTGGACGCCACAGGCGACAAAGCTTCTCCGGAGGAGCGGATAATTGCGGCGCGCGTCCAGCGGCTGGCTAGCGCGGAGTCATCGCCATCCTCGCCATCCGTGCCCTCCTGGGCGGCCGACGCCGTTTTCTACCAGTTGTTTCCCGAACGCTTCGCCAACGGCGACAAGTCGAACGACCCTACGCGCGAGTCGCTCGAGGCGCCTGAATTCGTGCCGGAGAACTGGGCGATTTCGTCCTGGACGAACGACTGGTACGCCCGCGCCGATTGGGAAAAACAACTCGGTCCGAACTTTTTTGAGCACGGCGTGTTTCACCGCCGCTACGGCGGCGACTTGCAGGGAGTAATCGATAAGCTGGATTATCTAGCGCGGCTCGGCGTCAACACGATCTACTTCAACCCGGTGTTCTACGCGCGGTCGTTGCACAAGTACGACGGCAACTCGTATCACCACGTCGATCCACATTTCGGACCCAATCCGAAAGGCGATTTCGAGCTGATGGCCAAGGAGACGAGCGATCCGGCCAGTTGGCATTGGACGGAAGCCGACAAACTCTTTCTGGAGCTGATACGGCAGGCGCACGAGCGAAAGATTCGCGTGATCGTCGACGGCGTGTTTAATCACACGGGCCGCGATTTCTTCGCCTTCGCCGATCTACGCAAGCGCCAGGCCGACTCGCCGTACCGCGATTGGTATATCGTGCAAGGCTACGATGACCCGGCGACGCCGCACAACGAATTTCGCTACAAGGGTTGGTGGGGAGTCGACTCGCTTCCCGAGTTTTCCGACAACGAAGCGGGCAGCGATCTACACCCCGGCCCGAAGCAGTACGTTTTCGATAGCACGACGCGCTGGATGGACCCGAACGGCGACGGCGACCCGTCCGACGGCATCGATGGCTGGCGGCTCGACGTGGCCAACGAAGTTCCCACCGGCTTCTGGCGCGAATGGCACGCGCACGCGCGAAAGGTCAATCCGGATTGCTACACGGTTGCCGAATATTGGGACAACGCCCGGCGATTTCTCGAAGAGGCCGAATTCTCGGCCACGATGAATTACCACGGCTTCGCCTTTCCCGTGAAGGGGTTTTTGATCGATCGAGTTCTGCCGCCAAGCGGCGCGGCCCGTGAGCTAGATGCCAGGCGTAACGGCCACTCCCGGCCCGTGCAGAATGCCGTGCAGAACCTGATGGACTCTCACGACACAGATCGGTTGGCGTCGATGATCGTGAACGCCGGTCGGCGGCCGTACGCGAAAGCGGATCGCTACGATTACGACACCAATGTGTCGCCGCGCTATGTGCCGGAGTACGACGTTCGCAAGCCGAACGATGTCGAGCGGCGCGTCCAGCGGCTCATCGCGCTGTTGCAGATGACGTACGTTGGGCCGCCGATGATTTATTATGGCACCGAAGCCGGCATGTGGGGCGCCGATGATCCGTGCGACCGCATGCCCATGGTGTGGCCGGAGTTGACCTACGATGCGCAGCAATTAGATCCAAACGCCAAGCCACGGCAGGCGGACGCCGTCAAGTTCGACGAAGGACTGTTCAACTTTTACCGGGCGGCCATCGCGCTGCGGCGAGAGAGCTCCGCGTTGCGACGCGGCGAGATCGAATTCGTCGTCGCCGATGACTCGGCTCAGTTTCTCGGCTTCCGACGTTGCGATGACAACGAGACGCTCCTGGTGGGGCTAAATCGCGGTGATGATGCGTTTCGCTGGAAGATTCCGCTCGACGACGACAAAGTCGTCGCGCGGATTTTCACGGCCTCGGGTGATGTGGGGCAAATCAAGATCGACGCCGAGGACCACGCGGCGATCGTCACGGTTCCGCCCGTCGACGGCGTCGTGCTTCGCATTTCGCCCAAGGAGTAAGAAGCCGTGGATCCCGTGTGCCACTGCTTGCGGCGCACCAAGTTGCGCGACGTCGACGCCACGTTCACAACGCCGGCAAACGCCGTTAGTACACAGGCAGCAAGCAGTGCGGTTTGCACCGCCACAGTGACAAGGACTAGCCGCGACCCCAACGGGTCGCTGGAGCAGCGGCACGAACGGAATCCGGCGATCCGACCACGGCAGCCGTGGTGCCCGGGTCGCGGCTATTGGTCGGCCGCCCTGATTGCGGCACTTCTTGCGACAGGCTGCGACCACAGCGACACGCGCCGCACCATCACGATCTGGCACCAGGCGCGTCCGGCTGAACGCGAACTTTTGCAGAACGAAATCGAGCGTTTTGAGGCCGCGAATCCGACGGTTCGAGTCCGCGCACTCTACAAAGAAACCGAAGAGCTTCGCAGTGGTTTTCAAGCTGCCGCGCTCGCGGGCGGCGGACCAGGGCTTGTGTACGGTCCGTCGGACGTGCTCGATACGTTTCAAACGATGGGCATCCTGCAGGACATGTCGCCGTGGTTCCCCAAGGAGCTGCACGCGGATTTCGTCGAAGGCGCACTCACGTTTCTGCCGGGACATTCGGACCCGTCGCGAAACGAGCTGGTGCAAATCGGTGACCGCTTCGGCAATCACCTGGCACTGGTCTACAACCGCCGCTTTGTTGCCGACCCGCCGAAGACGACGGACGAGCTAGTCGAGCTGGCGGTCAAGAACACGCTCGACGAAAACGGCGACGGACGCAAGGAACGTTACGGCCTGGTGTGGAATTTCACCGAACCGTTCTTCTCGATTCCATTCGTCACGGGATACGGGGCGTGGGTCTTTGCGGAGCCGGCATCGCTCAATGGACCCAAAGGCGAGAAGGCGCGGCCCGTTCCCGCGTTGGATTCGACGCAAGCAGCCGATGCGTATCGCTTCATCAAAGCGCTTCGCGACGAGCACGGCGTTGTACCGGCGAACTGCGACTACGAACTGGCCGATGCGCTGTTCAAAACGGGCCGCGCGGCCATGATCATCAACGGCGATTGGAGCTGGGCCGACTATCTCAACAACCGGGAGATCGACGCGGCCGTAGCCGTTCTGCCGGTCGTGAGCGAGACCGGCCTACCGATGAAGCCGATGATCGCGCCCAAGGGATATTCGCTGAACGCGAATACGCCCCCAGAACTTGCCGAACAGGCGATGGCTTTTGTGCGGCACATGACCAGCAGCGACGTGCAGCACAAAATCGTCGAGCGATTGCGGATGTTGCCCGCGAGCCGCTCGGCACTTGAGAACCCGCTGTTCAAGACGGACCCGACGTTACAAGCGTCGCTGGCTCAGCTCGAAAATGGCCGACTGATGCCGGTCGAGACGGAGCTTCGCGCGGTGTGGGACGCAATGCGGCCGCCGTACCAGGCCCTGCTCGGCGGCGCGATGACAGCGGACGCGGCCGCCGCCGCCATGCAACAAGGCGCGCTCGAGAAGATCCGGCAAATACGTCATACGTCAGAGCCGACCGCCTCCGTCGCGGTTATTCAATGGTTGGGGACGATACTCATTATTGCGCTGATCATCTGGCAGCGCAACAGCTTTATTCAGCTCTTGCGCGATTGGCGCCGCAACCGTCTCGCGTATCTGTTCGTGTTGCCGTCGATCATCGCAATTTTTGCTGTGATCGTGTTCCCGTTCTTTTACAACATCGTGTTATCGCTATCGAACATGTCGCTCGGCAATTTTCGCGATTGGCAGGTTGTGGGCGGGCAGAATTATGTCGACGTCGTGACCGATCCCAAGATTTGGCCCATCTTCGGCAAGACAATCATTTGGACGGTCGTCAACGTCGCGTTCCACGCCGGTCTTGGTCTGATGCTGGCCGTCGCACTCAACGGACCGATCCGCGGCAAGGCGCTGTATCGCATCCTGCTAATCATTCCCTGGGCGGTGCCAGCTTACATTACGGCGCTCACCTGGCGTGGAATGTTCGACTATGAGTACGGCGCGGTGAACCTTTTGCTCGAACAGGCGGCCCGGTTCCCGCCGATTCGCTGGGTGCTGGGCTGGATCGGGCTGACGCCGCCCGTCAATTGGCTGGGCGACGTGTGGCACGCGTTCGAGGCCTGCATCGTGGCCAACGTGTGGCTCGGCTTCCCGTTCATGATGGTGATCGCGCTCGGCGGCATGCAAGGAATTCCGCAAGAGCTGTACGAAGCCGCTCGCATCGACCGCGCGTCGCGTTGGCAGCAGTTTTGGCACATCACGCTGCCGATGCTCAAACCCGTGCTGCTGCCGGCGATTACGCTGGGCACGATCTGGACGTTTAACAACCTCAATATCGTGTGGCTCGTTTCCAACACGGGCGAGCCGCAGGACAAGACACACATCCTCGTGTCGTACGTCTACAAGGCGGTGTTCAATTCGTATCAATATGGATACGGGGCCGCCCTGTCGATGCTGATCTTTTGCTTGCTGCTCGCGTTTTCCATGCTCTTTTTGAGTCGCACACGCGCTACCGAAAGCGTTTACGGCTGAACCCTCCCCTGGCCCCTCCCTAACAGGCAGGGGGATATGCGATGCGCGAATCGAAGTGGATTACCGCCATTCGGCACATCGTCTTGCTGACGTTTGTCGTCATCGCGCTCTACCCGGCGCTCAACGTTTTTTCGATTTCGCTGCGGCCCGACAATCGTCTGCGCTCGACCGATTTATCAATTATTCCAGAGGGCTGGACGCTGCAAAGTTACCGCGAGTTGTTTACCGACCAGCCATTCATGCGCTGGTTGGGTAATTCGCTCATCGTGGCGACGGGTGTAACGATCACGGGCGTAGTGCTGGCCGCAATCGGCGGTTACGCGTTCAGCCGGTTCCGCTTCGTTGGCCGCAAGGCGACGATGTTGGCAATCCTCACGACGCAAATGTTTCCCGCCACGATGCTGCTATTACCGCTGTACATCGTCATCGCGCGGCTACAGCTCGTTAACACGTACCTCGGCCTGATGGTGTTCTATACGTCGACGGCATTGCCATTTTGCGTATGGCAAATGAAGGGCTTTTACGACACGATCCCGGCATCGCTCGAGGAGGCGGCCCGCATCGACGGCTGCAGCCGCGGGGTCGCCTTCTGGCGCGTGATTCTGCCGCTAGCCGTGCCGGGACTGGTGATCACCGCGCTGTTCAGCTTCATGGCGGCGTGGAGTGAATACATCGTTGCCGCCCAAGTGATGCAGGACGAAGAAATGTTCACGCTGCCGCTGGGTCTCAAAAGCTTTCAGGCCAGCTTGTCGACGCAATGGGGCCTGTACGCTGCCGCCTCAATTCTCGTGAGCCTGCCGGTCGTGATCGTGTTTCTCATGCTCAGCAAGTTTTTGGTTTCGGGTTTGACGCTGGGCTCGGTGAAGGAATAAGCTCGTGCCAATCGCGGTGGCGTACAACGCTCGCCGTGTGCCACTGCTTGCTAACTACCGAGCAGCAATCGTTCGCGTCACAACGCGGCGCAGCGATAGTTCCGTGAAATGTGGGGAAGCGAGCAGTGCCCCGCCGGCTCGCACCGCTTATTACTCGACCACCGGAATGTCGCCGCGGCGACCACACGCTGAGAACGAGCCATGAATCTCACGGCCCTCGATTGGATCGTCATCGCGGTCTATTTTCTCTTGACGCTCGGAATCGGACTGCTGTATTCCCGTCGCGCGCGGGGCAACACGAGCGAGTTCTTTCTCTCCGGGCGGAACGCGCCCTGGTGGCTAGCCGGCACGTCGATGGTGGCCACTTCGTTCGCCGCCGATACGCCGCTGGCGGTGACGGGAATCGTCGCTCGCAACGGCATCGCCGGGAACTGGCTTTGGTGGAGCATGGTCATGAGCGGCCTCATGACGGTGTTTTTCTACGCCCGGGTGTGGCGTCGCTCCGAAGTGATGACCGACGTCGAGTTCGCCGAGCTCCGCTATTCGGGCAAGCCGGCGGCGTTCTTGCGCGGCTTTCGCGCCCTGTACCTCGGCATCCCGATCAACTGCATCGTTCTCGGTTGGGTCAATCTGGCGATGGTAAAGGTCCTGCAGGGATCGCTCGGCGTCAGCCACACGACCGCCTTCTGGATGCTGGGCGGAATGCTCGTGTTCACCGCGTTTTACACGACAATCGCCGGACTTTGGGGCGTGCTGGTGACCGACTTCTTCCAATTCATCTTGATGATGACTGCGGCAATCCTGTTGGCCGTGTTTGCCGTGAACTCGGTCGGTGGCATTGAGTCGCTCAAGGCTCGAGTGGCCAACCTGGATCTTGCGAACTCGTCGTTGGACTCGCGGCTGCGGTTTTTTCCCCGATCTCGATTCGGCCTGGATGCCGGCGATTACGTTCTGTGTGTATTTGGCCGTCAACTGGTGGGCGACCTGGTATCCGGGATCCGAACCGGGCGGCGGCGGCTACGTGGCGCAGCGTATTTTTTCCGCGAAGGACGAGCGAAACGGCGTGCTGGCCACGCTGTGGTTCAACATTGCCCACTATTCGCTGCGGCCCTGGCCTTGGATTCTCACCGGGCTTGTGACCATCGTTCTCTATCCGGCGGCGCCCGATAAGGAAGCCGCCTACATCACCGCCTTCATGGACCCAAACGTGTTTCCTAAGTGGCTGCGCGGCTTCATGATCGCCGGCTTTGCCGCCGCCTACATGTCGACGATCTCCACGCAGCTCAATTGGGGCGCTTCGTACATCGTCAATGATTTCTATCGTCGCTTCTTGAAGCCGGATGCGAGCGAACGGCAGTATGTGTTTGCCTCTCAAGTGGCCACGGTGCTGTTGATGATCGTCTCGCTCGTGGTGACGTTCTATCTGGAGTCGATCCAAGGAGCATGGAAGCTCCTCATGCTCACGGGCGCGGGAACCGGCACCGTGCTGCTGCTGCGCTGGTACTGGTGGCGCATTAACGCGTGGTCGGAGGTGTCGGCCATGATCGCGGCAGCCGCCGTTTCGATCGCGCTGCAGCGCGGTTGGCCCGGGTGGAATGCCGACGATCCGCGTGAATTCGCGTATCTGATGCTGGTAACCGTTGGCGTCACGACGGTCGCCTGGTTGATCGTCACGTTGCTGACGCCCCCGGAGTCGCGTGAAAAGCTGGTTGACTTTTATCGCCGAGTGCGTCCCGCCGGGCCGGGATGGCAGCCCGTGGCGCTAGCGGCCGGGGGCGCAGTCGCACCGCGCGAAAGCCTCTCGCTGCAATTCGTGAATTGGATCGCCGGTTGCGCGCTGGTTTATTCGTCCCTGTTCTGCATCGGCAATTTGATCTTTCGCGAATGGCTGGCCGCCGGCGTTTGCATGGCGGTGGCGATCGTCACTTCCGTGATCGTGTCGCGAAACTTGTCGCTCACCGATTGGGCGGAAGTCGACGCTGAATGATCGTCATCGCGCCGGCAGATTGAAGATTTCCACCGGCTCGATCTTCTCGGACGGCGTGAATCCCAGGATTCGCGAATAGAAATACAGCTCGGCCTCGTGGGCGCGGATGATGTTCTCCGACTTGCGGAACCCGTGCTGCTCGCCAGGGAAGGGGACGTACGCGACCGGCACACCGCGTTTCTTGAGCGATTCGAGAATCAATTCCGCCTGGTTCGGCGGCACGATCTTGTCCTCCAGCCCTTGCAGCAGAATGACGGGCTGATCGAAACCATCGAGATGGAAAATCGGCGACCGCTCGCGGTAGCGGGCCTCATCCTGCGGCAATAGTCCGACGAGCCGATCGAGATAGCGGGACTCGAATTTGTGCGTATCGTGCACCATCAGGGCCAAGTCGCTGATGCCGAAGTGGCTGGCCCCGCAGCGGAACACGTCGCTGAACGCCAGACACGCGAGCGTCGTATATCCGCCGGCGCTGCCGCCGCGAATGACGAGTTTCGTGGGATCCGCCTTGCCTTGATTCGCGAGAAATAGAGCCGCGTTGATGGCGTCGTTCACGTCGACCACGCCCCACGCATCGCGAAGGCGGTTGCGATAGTCGCGCCCGTACCCGGTGCTGCCTCCGTAGTTCACGTCGCAGACCGCGAAGCCGCGCGACGTCCAATACTGAGTGCTAAGCCGGAATTGAGCGGCGGTTGCCGACGTCGGACCACCGTGAATCAGTACCAACAGTGGCGGCGCTTCGCCGGCCGGGCCGCGGAAGTCGGCGTTCTTGGGCAGATAGTAGAACGCGTGTGCCGTCGTGCCCCCGTCGGTCGGAAATTCGATTGCCTCCGGCACGGATGTGTAGGCGCGATCGGGTTTTATGGGAGAGCTGCGCCGGATTACCTGGGTCTCGCCCGTCGATAAGTCAATCTGGAAGAGCGACTCCATCTCCGTCGGCGAGCCCGCGATCACGTAGGCCGCGTTGCCGGCCACGTCGATGCTCGAAACGTTTGAGTAGGGAAGTTCGACCGTACGTTGTGCCCCGGAGTTTGGATCAATCTCGAGAACGCTCCATTTGCCGCCATGCGTGCACCGCACGACGATCGCGCCGTCCGCCCGAAAGCCGTACGTCGTCATGCCGAACACCCATTGCGGCACGCCGAACTCGGCGTCCATCGCGAGCACCGGCACGACCTGACCCGATCGCTCGGCGTACAGATTCCACCAATTGGTGCGGTCGGAGACGAAGTACAGCGTGCCGTCCGGCGACCAACTCGGTTGGAAGATCGATTCATCGATGCCGCCGGCCACTTTTCGTGGCTTGCCGAGCGAGCCGTCGGCGGCGATGGGCGCGACAAACAACTCGCTTCCGTCCCAGGGCATGTTCGGATGATTCCACGAGAGCCAGCAAAGCTGGCGGCCGTTGGGGCTGATTCGCGGGTTCGAGTAGAAGTCGTCGCCGTCGACGAGCATTGTGACGTTGCCATTCGCAAGACTCACTGCCACGATACGATTCGCCGGCTCGTCGTTGCTTGTGGTGTGATCTTCGCAAACGGCAATGAGCCGATTGCGGGGCGCGTCGTGGACGAAATCCGCGAACCGCTGCTTGCTTTCCGCCGTCACCGGATGCGGCGATTCGCCGGGATTCAGTCGCCAAATGCGCTGGTCGGCATAATTCGAGAAGTACACAACGCCTTCGGAGGCCAGCAGCGCGCCGCCGCCATATTCATGCACGAGCGTTCGCGCGCTGAACGGCGGCGGCAATATGTCGTCGATTGCTCCATCCGGTCGACGTCGCACGATCACATATCGGCCTTCCTCCTGCGGCCGGCCCTCGACCCAATACACGGTGTCGCCGTCAATCGAGACGTCTCCAAATCGCACCGCTCCCTGCACAAGCATTTCGGCCGAGATCGGCGATCGCCAGGAGCCGTACGGTGCTTCGGACGGTTCGCCCGCAGCGTGCTGCGACATCCCGGCGGAGAAAGCAGCGAACAGCATGACAAGCAAAATGAATGAGTTTCGCATGAGGGAAATAGCGCTAAGATAGGAGATGAAAGCGAAGCCTGGCAAGGGACTCAGCGGCGTTTCGGCGGCCGGAACCCGACCGTCAAAATCACGCAGAGGCGCGCGATACAATGCTGGAGAACACAATTTTGTCACGTTCGGCGAACACGATTTTTCGGGACAAAACTCCTTGAGTTTTTTTGAACATGAGGCAACAGAGGAAGCAGAGATTCGTAGTTTTTCCAAAGATGTCACGCGGCGGTTCGGGCAGGTCGAGTCTCTCCAAGGGGACACGTATCGGCCGGCCGAATGCTCGTAATCCTCGGAAGGGGACACAAGGGGACAAGTTTTGTGTGGGGCCGATAGCGAGAATATTGTGTGGCATTTGCGCAGGGGGATGGGGGTGAAGGCTGAGTATGTTGGCATTCTTGGTGATGCGCGCGGCGGTAGCGCAGTTTGCGAGGGAGGGAGGGCTTCGGCCGCGAGCTCAGCCGAACGGAGACCCGCGCACAACGGGCGGCCCGGAATGGAGGTCATCATCACTGAAACAGTCAAGAAATGTCTCACGCAAAGTCGCAAAGAGTACGAAGAAGACCAAGTCTTGAACAGGAGTTAACAGAGACAACAGAGCCTTTGACGCTGCTCTGTTTCCTCTGTTGCCTCCTATTCAAGAAC
>JAKEIB010000381.1 GCA_022614705.1 Planctomycetota bacterium
ATTTTAGCGAATGCCCAGTGGGTCGCCAATCAAAACTCAGTGTTGGTCGAGGCAGTTGCGGGTTTTCGACGCGGTGCTTACAATCATGCTGCGGTGGTGGGCATTGTCAACCAATCCAGGCGGAAAGGTGGAGAGGTGACCGGTCATCTCCAGCCGTCCGCTCGGTGTGGTGCAGCCGTCCATCTCTTGGATTCGGCCCAGGGACATCCTCTGCAAACCTGGCGGTTCGAGAACCAGGAGCTCATCACCATTGGCCGAAACGACGGCAACGACATAGTCCTGGCCGATCCACACGTCTCGCGGGCCCATGCGACCGTTGTGTTTGAGGAGGGCGGGTGGCGGATTGTTTCGATTGGTCGGCATGGCACGCTTGTCAACGATCGCATGGTATCGGAGGCAACACTCAACCACCAGACGATGATTCGACTGGGGGCGGCCGGGCCGATGCTGCGATTCGACACGGATTTGTCCTCGCCGCGCCGGAGCGAGACGGTGGACAATGTCAGCTTCGACATGCTTGCGATGCTGGAAGTCGACGAAGTGCGCAAGCGGCAGGAGGTGGAGCAGATTGTAGAAAACGAACTGTTTCGGGAACTGAAGCAGCAGTCGCGTCGGCTGAATGCCGCGGATTCCGAAGAGACAATGGTTGACTGAGCGTGCGTATCCAGGCGGACGCAGCGCTCAGCAAAATAGGTCGTGGTTCGCAAGGACGTTGCGTCGCGTCGCCAATTCGATGAGTAGGCCGCACAACTTCCGTCTGGAGAATATCGCTTGGCCAAGATCATCTCGACCCACTCTTTTCGGGGCGGCACGGGCAAATCGAACACGACGGCCAATGTCGCCGTGCTGGTGGCACGCGCGGGGAACCGCGTGGGAGTCATCGACACCGACATACAATCGCCCGGGATCCACGTGATTTTTCAGCTCGCCGATTCGCGCATGAAGCATGCGCTGAACGACTATCTATGGGGCAAATGTGGGATTGAGGAAGCGGCGTATGATGTGACGGACGCGGCAATCGGCAATGTCGAACCGGAAGCAGATCGGCCGCGGATTTATTTGATTCCGGCGAGCGTGAACGTCGGCGAGATCGGCCGGATTCTCAAGGAGGGTTACGATGTCGGCAAATTGAACGACGGTTTTCGGCGGCTGGTGCACGACCTGCGGCTCGACTATTTGTTCATCGATACGCATCCCGGCGTAAACGAGGAGACCCTGCTATCGATCGCGATTTCGGACAAACTCATCTTGGTGATGCGGCCGGATAGTCAGGACTTTCAGGGAACGGCGGTGACGGCCGAATTGGCGCGGCGGCTCGAAATTCCAGAAATGTTTATCGTGGTGAACAAGGTGCCGCCGGGGATGGACATGGCTCAATTGCGGGAGCGTGTTGAGAAATCATACGGGGCGGAAGTGGCGGCTCTATTGCCGATGAATTTTGAGATTGTCCGCGTGGCCAGCGGCGGCATTTTCGTCAACCGCTACCCCGAGCACCCGATGACATTGGCATTGAAGCAGGTGGCGGAGCGAGTGTTGGCCTGATCCAGGTCGACGGCCGGCTACTCGACTCACGTAACTGGCGAACATCGAAATTCGAATTGCCATGACCGACGACAAATCCTCCACGGCGCTTGATGCGCTTATTGGCAACCTAAAGTCGGCGGTGGCGCCGTTTCGCAGCACGCTCCAGGATATCTACGCGAAGTACCGCGGCGTGAACGATGGCAAAGTAGCCGACTATATTCCGGAGTTGGCGCTGGCGGACCCGACGTGGTTTGGCATATCGGTGGTGACCGTGGACGGGCAAGTGTTTGCGACGGGCGATTGCGAACAGTTGTTCAGCATTCAATCGGTGTCGAAGCCGTTTGTGTTCGGTCAGGCGCTCGAGGATCACGCGCGGGAAGCAGTGCTCAAGAAGGTCGGCGTCGAGCCGACGGGCGAGGCATTCAACGCGATCGTGCTCGACGAAGGCTCGAATCGGCCATTCAATCCGCTTGTGAATGCAGGCGCCATCGCCACGGCGGACCTCATTCAGGGCAAGGACTTTGCCGAGCGGGTGAAACGGCTCCTGGGGCTGTTTGCTCGTTACTTTGGCCGCGATGTTTATATCGACAATGCGATCTTCATGTCGGAGCGGACGACGGGACACCGCAACCGCGCAATTGCACACTTGATGCTAAACTTCGGGATGGTAAGCGAGCGGATTGAGGAGTCACTGGAATTGTATTTCCAACAGTGTTCGATCTTGGGCAGCGCGCACGACTTGGCGGTGATGGGCGCGACGCTGGCCAACGCGGGCGTCAATCCGATCACGCGCCAGCGAGCGATCGACCAGCCGTACGTGAAGGACGTGCTGAGCATTATGCTGACGTGCGGCATGTACGATTACGCCGGCGAGTGGGCGTACCGGGTCGGCCTGCCCGCCAAGAGCGGCGTGGGGGGCGGAATCTGTGCGGTCGTTCCGGGCCGGGCCGGGATCGGTGTGTTCTCGCCCCTCTTGGATGCGCGCGGCAACAGCGTCCGCGGCATCAAGGTGTGTGAAGAACTTTCCGAACGCTTCGGACTGCACGCCTTCGAGCTTGGCTTCAGTGGCGAGCGACTCGATGATCAATTCCGGCTACGGAGAAGCTAATGATGACTGCATGGAAAATGATCCGCCTTGGATCGTTTAACCCGGAGCCAACGGCGACGGCACGCGACATTTCGCCTCGCCGTTGGCTCGGGGTTAAACGAGGGATGGATCATTAGCAGCGCAGCGATCAATAAGACCGCTCATGGCCAGGCTGACGTACATTCTGCACGACCGGCCGCGTTAGCGCGATACGCTGAGCCGCAGCAGCATGGCCAGTTTACCGGCCACTTCGACGCCGTTGATCTTGGACCGGCCGGCGCGGCGCTGGTGAAAAGTAATCGGGACCTCGATCAACGTGGCGCCAAGGCGGTGCATGTGCCAGAGGATTTCTTCGAGATAGGCGTAGCCCGTCGCCCGGATGTTGGCGAGATCGATTTCTCGCAGCTTGGCCACGCGGTACGCTCGGAATGCGCCGCTCGTGTCACGAACCGGCACTCGCAATAGCAGCCGGCTTAAGCCGTTCACGCCGCGACTCAAGGCGCGACGGTGCAACGGCCATCCCTCGATCGAGCCGCCGGAACAATATCGCGAGCCGACTGCCACGTCGGCTCTGTCCGTTGCGCGCACGAGCTCCGGCAGGTATTGCGGGTCGTGACTCCAATCGGCATCCAGCGTAACCATGATGTCGTAATTATGCTCGATGGCAAACCTCATTGCCGCTAGTGCCGCGGAGCCGAGTCCCAACTTCGCCGGCCGATGAATACAACAGAGTCGGATTTCGTTGGCCGCTTGCCGATCGCACCACTCGCCGGTGCCGTCGGGCGAACTGTCGTCGATCAC
>JAKEIB010000382.1 GCA_022614705.1 Planctomycetota bacterium
AGCGCCGTCCTAAACAATACCGACTGATGAGACAACCACGATGCCAGCTTCGCCAACAACTTGCCACGCAAAAACTTACAACTTAAGTTGATGGCATTCGCATGCGGGTTCTTTAATTCGTACTTTTGCGCCAAGCCAAGTTGTCGATCCGCGATAATTCGGCCTCAATGTCCTTGCCTTCATAGAAGGACAGCCATCCGTGCAGCCGCTGGGTTTCGCCGGGCGCGCAATCGGGGAACTGGGGGTCCGAATGCAGGCAGGGGCACGGGGCATTGCCCCAGGCGCGCACGCAGTTTTGCCAGGCGGTAATAATCCACCGATCGCCGGCCGCGTTGCGACACGCCACGAACGGATCGCGAAATATCTTGTTGTCGTTATTCAACGAATTGAACTCGGTGGCGGCCTTGAGCATCACGCAGTTTTGCACAACGAGTCCACGTAAAGTTTCCCGGGTGCCGTTCGTGAGCCAAAGCTCCATTCGAATGGCCTCACGAGTCGGAACAATCTCGGCCCCAAACGATACCTGATTCGGTAGTTTGCGTTCGATGCGCAGCGAACCATTTTCCCGAATCCATTCGAGCGGCTCCAACGCGATTCCTTGTCGAGACCACATTGTGGGGACGTCCGTGTGGGCCAGGTACAACAGCTCCCGACCTTCTCCTTGCTTTATCCAGATGGCCTCGGGAACGTCGACGACGACATATTGACTAAGGTTCCAAGGTAAGAAGGCGCTAAATTTCGTTTCCCGCAGAGGCCGAATGGCCCCGTCGAGGAATCCGATTCGCGGATGCCGTCCGCCCGGATAGGGCAATATCTTAAGCGCGTTTAGCGGATCGGCTTGCTTCGTTGCCACACGTTTTGGAAGCCGCAATCGCTCGACGGCCTCCGCGATCTCGTCCGTCGACAGGCCGGTCGCCGCGCTTACCTCGAACTCGGTAAACCGATGATCGGCCAGCATGTTCGTGAGCCAGAAGTGGAGCTCGTCGTCAGACTGCGGCCGACGAAAGTTTTCACGGGATGAGTGCTTCAACAGCGACTGCTCGCGGTCGTCGATGATGTTTTGCGGATTCGAGGGCGTCAGGTCCGCATCGACGTACTTGGCCAAATCGCGCATGGCAATCGCGGTGTAACCGTTCTTGGCCAGGTAATTCATATAGGCATCGAACTGCTGCACCGAGGTGTTGACCCAGGCATGTGCCGTATCGGGAACCCCATGGAACTGCAGCACGGCGATGCGTCCCTGACGAGCCTGCTTGACGGCGGCGATAAAATCGTCGAGCGTCCAATCGGGCCGCGCGTCGCCCGCGGATGGAACCAATAGAGGATGATCAAAGCCCGGTTCGTAGGCGAATCCGCGCCCGTCGGGATACTTGTACTCCGGCGAGCCGCCACGTCTGGCAAAACGAATGCCTAGCTTCTTTAGAATTGGGAGCGCCTCCGGCGTGGTCACGTTGGCCGGATAGCCGAAACTGATCGTTCGAGGAATTCCGTGGGCGATGCACTGCTTGTTGATCGCCTCTACCTGCTCTTCCAACCCGGCGACATTTTCCTTGGTCGTACTGATGTGGTCGCGCGTATGATTGCCGATTTCGAAGCCGTCGCGATGCAGTTCGGCGATCTCCTGCCAAGTCATGTAGTCCGTCTTGTTGGTGGGAAAGTCGAACCCTTCGGTAACAAAAAACGTGGCGCCAAAGCCGTATCGTTTTAGGATCGGGCGAACCGTCGTGTAGTGCGACTTTGCGGAATCGTCAAACGTCAGCACCACGAGTTTATCCGGAATTGGCTCGAGGCCTTGCGTAGGCGGGGACACGAAGCTCGATGACAGAATCCAAGTCAGTACGTAAGCAGTTACACGATGAGTCACGCGCAAGCCTCGTTTGTATAGCTGGTGGGGGTGCGAGCCGTCGCTTGTCGTCCTCCGACATGATACCAGTTGCGCCGGATTCGAACTCGGCTTCAAGCTCAGTCCAATAGAGATCAATGGCTCCCTTCAGGTAGGAGAAAAATTCGGGCAAAAAATTGTGGCGTACCGTAAGGGGCCATCCAGGTAGTGGTACAGTTTGCTTCTGTCACCCCGAGGTCCGCCAAGGGGTCTGGCTGGATTCCTCGGCGGACCTCGGAATGACACGATGCAGTATCAGGCAAACTGTACCACTACCGCCATCCAAAAATGCTTGACAACCGCCTCGCGTAGGAGTAGCTTAACTCCTTTCCCACCTGCCTTACGTTGTATCCGCGGCCATTAGCCGCCGCCGATGCAATGTCCCACCGCACACGCCTGAAATCCGCGCTCAGGAGTTCCGTCCCGTTCATGCGTTAGCCACGTGCCACGTGCAGATTCAGCACACTTCCCAGACGCGGTGCTTTCAAAGGAGGACCGGTCATGAAATGTTGCCCAGGTAACGCGCTCAGTCGTCGCAATTTCTTGACGGTCGGCGCCATCGGCGGCCTCTCGCTGCCGGCTTTCTTTCGGCTTCAAGAGGCCCAGGCCGAGCAGAAGAATTACGTCAGCAAGGAAGGCACTGCCAAAAGCGTCATCTACATCTTTTTGCCCGGCGGCATCGCACACCAGGAAACGTTCGACCCCAAGCCCTATGCGCCGGTCGAGTATCGCGGGCCGTTCAATAGCATCGAAACGAACGTGCCCGGCGTTCGCTTGAACGAGTTGTTGAAGCAAACCGCGACCGTTGCCGACAAGCTCACCATTTGCCGATCGATGACGCACGGTGAAGCGGCCCACGAGCGCGGCACGCACAACATGTTCACCGGTTATCGCCCCAGCCCGGCGCTCGTGTACCCGAGTTTCGGCAGCGTCGTGTCGCACGAATACGGACCGCGTGCCGATCTCCCGCCGTACGTTTGCATTCCCAGCATGCCCAACATCTATGCTGGAACGGGATACTTAAGTTCGTCCTTCGGAGCGTTCAGCCTCGGTGACGACCCAGTTCGCGACGGATTTCAAGTCCGCGATCTGCAGCGGCCCGGCGACGTTGACGATCCACGTTTCGACAAGCGGCGGAAGCTGTTGGACATTGTCAACGACCATTTCCGACAGCAGGAAGAGTCCGACGCGCTGGATGCGGTGGACACGAATTACCAGCGTGCCTACGCGCTGATCAGCTCGCAAAAGGCGCGCGAGGCTTTCGACATCGGCAAAGAGGAACCGGCCGTGCGAGACGAGTATGGCCGCAACGAGGCCGGAGCGCGCATGCTGCTGGCGCGGCGGTTGGTCGAAGCGGGCGTTCGTTTCGTGACGCTCACTTACGGCGGATGGGACATGCACGACAACATTGCGGGCGGCATTCAGGGACAGTTGCCGCCGTTCGATCAGGCGTTTGCCACGCTCATTCGCGACTTGGACCGCCGCAAGCTGCTCGATTCCACGTTGGTGTGCGTCACCAGCGAATTCGGCCGCACGCCCAAGATCAACGGCACGGCGGGCCGCGACCACTGGCCCAAGGTGTTCAGCATCGTGATGGCCGGCGGCGGGATCGCGCGCGGCACGGTGTACGGAAGCTCGGATGCGACGGCCAGCGAGCCGCTCGATAATCCGCTGACCGTGGAAGACTGGGCCACCACGCTGTATCAATGTCTGGGCATCGTCGCCGACAAAGAGCTGATGGCCCCAGGCGGGCGACCGGTCGAAATCGTCGACGGCGGCAAAGTGATTTCCGGATTACTGGCATGAAACGCGATTATTGGCAACGGTCAGTAGCGGTTTCAAGTGGGATGAACGCTGTCATCCTGAGGGAGGCTCGGCGACCGAAGGATCTACGTTGCCCGAAGAGATTCTTCGCTTCGCTCCGCTTCGCTCAGAATGACACGCTCCCTGTCATCCTGAACGCAGCGAAGGATCTGCCGTGCTCCCGTGACAGATTCTTCGCTTCGCTCAGAATGACGACACTTTTGTTGGTCGCGACGCTTTCCAGCGGCGACATCGAAGCCGCGTCGCCGCAGCTTTCTTACGTTTTGCCGCCCGGCGTGCAGCGTGGGCACGAGCACGTGCTGACACTCACAGGCGCCCGCCTTGTGGATGTTGAGGAAGCATTGCTCTATCAGAGTGGCGTCACCGTCAAAAAGGTTGAGCCAGTCGACCCGCAGAACGTTCGCATCACCGTCGACGTCGCGCCTGACTGCCGATTGGGCGAACATTTAGTTCAGCTTCGTACTCGCAGCGGCATCTCAGACTATCGATCGTTCTTTGTCGGCGCGCTACCGCCCGTCGACGAAAAGGAGCCCAATAGCTCGTTCGATGAGCCGCAGCCGCTGGAGTTGAATCACTGTGTTGCGGGTGTTCTGCAGAACGAGGACGCGGATTACTTTCGAATTCGCGCCGTGAAGGGCCAGCGACTTTCCGTTGAAGTCGAGGGGATCCGTCTTGGCCAGGCGTTTTTCGATCCGTTTCTGGCGATTCTCGATAAGAACCGATTCGAGCTTGCGTCGGTCGATGATACCGTGCTGGCCAAGCAGGATTGCTTTCTCTCGGTCGTTATCCCGGAGGACGGCGAGTATACGATTCTCGTTCGCGAGACCTCGTATCGCGGCGCCGACAATTGTCGCTACCGCCTGCACGTTGGCAATTTTCCGCGTCCGACCGTGGCCTATCCGGCCGGAGGTAAACGTGGCGAGCAGGTGAAGGTTCAATTCCTGGGCGACGGCGCCGGGCCCATTGAACGTGACGTAGTCGTACCCGCCGATCCACAGGCGTATCACGAGCAACTAGTCCACGACGAGCAGGGTGTGACGCCGTCGGCCGTTCCATTCCGCCATTTTTCCGATGGCAACATCATGGAAACGGAACCCAATGACGCGTTCGAGACGGCCACGGCCGCCGAGTTGCCGCTCGCGCTGAATGGCCGAATTGAGAAGCCAGGTGACGTTGATTTCTTCAAGCTTACCGCCACGAAAGGTCAGGTCTGGGAAGTCGAATGCTATGCGCGGCGTATTGGCTCACAAGTTGATCCGGTCGTAAACATCTACAAGGCGGATAAGACCAGTATTCTCGGCAATGACGATGCGCGAGGGCAAGACAGTTACATGCGCTGGGCGGTTCCCGAGGACGGTGAGTATTACGTACGGATCAACGACCACTTGGGGCAGGGCGGTGATACCTACGTGTATCGGGTGGAAATGACACCCGTCGCGCCGTCGCTGAAGCTTGGCATCCCGCGGGTCGATCGCTATTCGCAAACTCGCCAGACGATCGTCGTCCCGCGCGGAAATCGATATGGGACGTTGATCCTTGGCACGCGCGCGGATTTTGGCGGGCCGGTCGAACTAAACTCGCAGGGCATCATTCCCGGTGTCTCGATGACCGCGCGGCCCATGCACCCCAGCTTGAATTTGATGCCGGTCGTCTTCGAGGCCGCTGCCGATGCGCCGATCGAGGGAGAGCTTGTCGACCTGCGCGGAAAACTGGCCGACACTAATCAACCGGCCGTGGAAGGGGGTTTTGAAAATTACGCCGATTTTGTCCTGGGTGAACCGAATAACGCCGTCTTTGTCAGCGGCATCGCGAACAAGGTCGCAATGGCCGTGGCGAATGAAGTTCCATTTCGCTTGGAAATCGTCCAGCCGAAAGTGCCTCTGGTGCGCAGCGGCACCACGAACTTGAAAGTGCTCGTGCATCGCAATGAGGGTTTTGATGCGCCCATTTACGTGCAGTTTCCGTTTACACCGCCCGGCGTCGGCGCAGCCGGAGCCATCACGATCGACAAGGGTCAGAATGAGGGCCCATACCCCCTCAATGCGAACGGCGATGCGATGATCGGCAAATGGCCCATGATGGTCATCGGCGCCGCGGAAATCGACGGGCAAGCGTGGGTCAGCTCGCAACTTGCCGAGCTGGAAATCGCCGACCGCTACGTCAGCTTCGACGTAAAGCGCTCAGCCTGCGACCAGGGACAGCCGGCGCAAGTGCAATGCGTTATTACCCACAACACTCCATTTGAAGGCGCCGCGAAGGCGGAGCTGTTCGGGTTGCCGCCGGGCGCGACGGCCGACCCCGTCGAATTCACGCACGGCACGGCCGAGGTTGCCTTTCAAGTGAAGACGACAGGCGACACGCCTGTTGGAAGCCACAAATCATTGTTCTGTCAGGTCAGCATTACGCAGAACGGCGAGCCGATCGTCGGCACCGTCGGCACGTCGGAGTTGCAGGTGAATGCACCGCCGGCAGTCGTCGCTGCGCCGCCTGCTGAAGAGGCAAAACCGGCCGAACCGGCAGCAGCGCCGCCCAAGCCGCTTTCGCGGCTCGAGCAGCTTCGCGCCAAAGTACTTCCTCCGGCAGAAAAGAAACCATGAAAAATGTTCATGTGATCAAGTCGGCGTGGCTGGCGTTGGCCGCTTGTGCAATGCTACCTGGGCTTATGCAGGCCGCGGAGGCCCCGGTTGCCCCAGTAGCCCCCGTAGCCTTGCGCGTATATCCAAGCGAAATCTCTCTGACGACAATTCGCGACGCACAGTCGGTATTGGTCCAGGCGGAATATGCTGACGGCATCACGCGCGACGTTACGGACAAAGTTGTCTGGAAGCTCGACCGCGACGACGTTGTTACGCAGGAAGCGAATCGCCTGGTTCCAAAGGCAGACGGCAGCGCGAAACTCACCGCGACGTTCGAGTCGCGCACCGCGGAGGTGCCAATCAGCGTGGCGCAAGCGGCGGCCGATCCGCCGATCAGTTTCAATCGCGATGTTATGCCTGTATTCATGAAGGCGGGGTGCAACACGGGCAGTTGTCACGGCGCCGCACGCGGCAAGGACAGCTTTCGATTATCGCTGTTCGGTTTTGATCCCGACGGCGACCACTACCGCCTGACTCGCGAGCAGCCCGAGCGGCGAATTGATCTGTCGATTCCGGCCGAGTGCCTGCTCATTGAAAAGGCTACGGGCCAGGTGCCTCACACGGGCGGCAGTCCGACCAAGAAGGGCGATCAATACCACCAAACCCTTTTGCGCTGGCTGGAAAGCGGCGCTCCGGCCGACGCGGGCGAAGTGCCGACCGTCGAGAAGGTCGAATTGTATCCACCGGCAGCCCTAATGGACGGCGTCGGCGAAACCCAGCAACTGACCGTGCGTGCGAAGTATTCGGACGGCACGGATCGCGATGTCACGAGTCTCGCCGTCTTTTTGTCGAGTAACGACAACGCGGCGGCCGTGTCGCCTGAAGGAAAAGTGACGGCCGCCAATCGTGGCGAAGCCTTCATCATGGCCCGTTACGAGAAACAAACCGTAGGCGTACCATTCATAGTTCTGCCGAAAGGGCTCGAGTTTCAGTGGAAGGACACGCCAGCGAACAATTACATCGACGAGTTAGTGTACGACAAGCTTCGCCGCCTGCGGATCCAACCGTCCGAGCTGTGTACCGATGAGGAGTTCATTCGTCGCGTGAGTCTCGACATTTGCGGCGTGTTGCCGACTTCCGCCGAAACAACGCAGTTTGTGGCCGACGCCGATCCAACGAAACGCGAGAAGCTCGTCGATACGCTGCTGGCTCGAAAAGAGTTCGTCGAGCTGTGGGTGATGAAATGGAGCGAGCTGCTGCAAATACGTTCGAACCTCTACGTCAGCTACAAGGCGACGCTCTTGTATTACAACTGGCTGCAGGAGCAAATCGCCAGTAACGTGCCCATCGACGAGATGGTCAAAAAACTGTTGGGCGCGCAAGGGGGCACGTTCAGCAGTCCGGCGACGAACTACTTCCAGGCCGAGCAGGATCGGCTGAAGACGGCCGAGAATGTGGCCCAGGTTTTCATGGGAATGCGAATTCAATGTGCTCAGTGCCACAATCATCCGTTCGATCGCTGGACGATGGACGACTACTACAGTTTCGCGGCTTTCTTCGCGCAAATCGGTCGCAAGGCGGGCGCCGATCCGCGCGAAACGATCGTGTTCAACGCAGGCGGCGGCGAGGTGAATCATTTGGTCGGTGGCCGTGCGATGCCGCCGAAGTTTCTCGGCGGCGACGTGCCCGATTGCACGGGTCGCGACCGCCGCGAAGTGCTTGCCGAGTGGCTGGCATCGGCCGAGAACCCGTTTTTTGCCAGGAACCTGGCCAACATCGTGTGGGCCCACTTCTTCGGCCGGGGCATCGTCCACGAAGTGGATGATGTTCGGGTCAGCAATCCGCCGGTGAATGCGGCGCTTCTGGACGCACTTGCGCAGAAGTTCACCGAATCCAAGTACGACTTCAAGCGCCTGGTGCGCGACATCTGCACGTCACGCACTTACCAGCTGAGCACGCACACGAATGAGACCAACGCGTTCGACGATCGCAATTTTTCGCACGCCACGTTGCGCAGAATTCGCGCCGAGATCCTTCTGGATATCATTACCCAGGCCACGGAAACCAAGGACAAGTTTGCCGGCCTGCCGCTGGGAGCGCGGGCCGTGCAAATCGCCGACGGAACTACGGCATCCTATTTCTTGACGACCTTCGGTCGCGCGACCCGGGAAACGGTTTGTTCGTGTGAAGTGAAGATGGAGCCCAACCTGGGTCAGGCGCTGCATCTCATGAATGGCGAGAACGTGCATACGAAGGTTAAGGATGGCGCGGTAGTTCAAAAACTGTTGGATGAAGGAAAAACGCCGCAGCAGGTGGTCGCGGAGTTGTATTTACGCTGCCTCAGCCGCGCTCCGAACGAGCAAGAAACGAAAGCGATCGATGAACAGCTTGCGGGCGCCACCGATCCCCGCGGTGCGGTGGAGGACGTTTTCTGGGCGCTGCTCAATTCGCGAGAGTTCCTTTTTAATCATTAGAAGCAGTTTCAAACCTCTCATCCTGTTTCAAACCTGTCATCCTGATTCAAACCTGTCATCCTGATTCAAACCTGTCATCCTGATTCAAACCTGTCATCCTGAGCGCAGCGAAGGATCTGCCCTGACGCGCGTGCCAGATTCTTCGCTTCGCTCAGAATGACAATAGCAGCAGAGCGCCGCTTCCGACCGGCCAATCGAAAAGCCTCGATGCACAACAAAGATCGCTACCGCTTCGCTTTCTTGCCTTTGCTGTGGCTTGTCGCCGCGCATTGCGTTGTGGCGGATGTTCGCGCCGACGACAAGGTGACTTACGACGATCATCTCGCGCCGATCTTCAAACAGCGGTGCGGCACTTGCCACAATCCGACGGCGCGCAAGGCCGACCTCGATGTCACCACCTACCTCGGCCTGATGCAAGGCGGCGCGTCGGGGTCGAGCATCGAAGTTGGTGACGCCAGCGCCAGCTACCTGTACTCGCTCGTCGCCCACGAAGCCGAGCCGTACATGCCGCAAAACGCCGACAAGCTTCCCGACGCGGAGATCGACCTGCTGCGGCGTTGGATCGACGGCGGCGCGCTGGAGAACGCGGGCAGTAAGCCGGTTAAGCCCAAGGCCAAAATGAGTGTCGCCGTGGAACTCGATCCCGGAAGGCGTCCGGAAGTCGTTCCGCTGCCGCCGCGCATGGTGCTGGAGCCATTTTTTAGTATCGCGCATGCACCGATGGCTCGCTCGCTGGCAACTAGCCCGTGGGCGCCGCTCGTCGCGATTACCAGTCAGCGCCAAATCTTTCTGTACAATACGGCAACGCTCGAACTAGTTGGCGTATTACCGTTCCCCGAAGGGCAGCCAAACGTGGTGCGTTTCAGCCGCGACGGGCGGTTGCTGGTCGTGGGTGGCGGACGGCCGGCGGCAAGCGGCAAAGTCGTTGTTTGGGATATCACGACGGGCGAGCGTGTCGCCGAAATCGGCAACGAGTTGGACGTTGTCCTGGCGGCCGACATCAGCCCCGACCACAAGCGGATCGCGCTTGGTGGCCCGCAACGCATTGTTCGAGTTTACTCCACCGAGACCGGCGAAATGTTGTACGAGCGGCCAAAGCATACCGATTGGGTGCTGGCGGTCGAATTCAGTCCGGACGGTGTGCTGTTGGCGACGGCCGACCGCAACGGCGGACTCTGCGTGTGGGAAACTCACTCCGGCAATGAATACCTCACCTTGAACGGACACACGGCCGCTGTTACCGCTTTGTCGTGGCGCAGCGACTCGAACCTGTTAGCTTCCTGTTCGGAAGACGCCACCGTCCGACTGTGGGAGCTGGAAAACGGCACGCAAGTTAAGAATTGGAGCGGGAACTCAGCCCTACTCTCGCTGGAATTCACGCGCGACGGACGGATTGCGACTTGCGGTCGCGATCAGATTGCGCGCCTCTGGGACCAGGAGGGCAAGCAGCTCATGGCAACGCCGACGATCGGCGACGTCGCCGTCAGCGTTTCGTTTTGCGATGAGTCGTTGCGAGTCGTTGCGGCAAGTTGGGCCGGCAACGTGAATGTGTACAAGGCCGACGATGCAGGCCTGCTGGGCAGTCTAACGACTAATCCGCCGACGCTGCAGAAGCGATTGGCAACCGCCCAGCAAACCGTGACGGAAAAAACAGAGCTGAGTCGTCCACTTTTGGAAGCGGTCGCCAAAGCGGAAACGGAATTAACTTCGGTGCAAACCGCCTTAGCGACGGCTAAAAAAGAGACCGAACCGCTTCAAGCAGAAGTTACGAGGCTGCAGTCCGAAATTAGCCAGGTCGAAAAATCGCGAGCGGAGAGCGACGCCGAACGGACGAAAATCGCCACGACGTTGGCCCAAGTTCAGTCCGCACACCCGCTCGTAGGCGAATCACTCCGCCATGTGACCGAAGCCCTGGGCAAGAGTCCGGACGATGCTGAACTTGTCGAAGTGCAACGCCAACTCACGGACAAGCTTAAATCGATGGAAACTCAAGTTGCCGATTTTCAAGCAAAAGCGGCCGAGCTGACGACTGCGGTCACTGCTGCTGATGAGCAGCTTAAGAATGCACGTGCGCCGTTGGAAAACGCGACTAAGGCGGCAACTGCGGCCGAGGAGCGGGTAAAGACGATTGAAGCCCAATCGCAGCAACTTGCCGCCGCATTGGAGGCGGCGCGGAAAGCCGCCCAGCCGGTGGAAGCAGAACTTGCACAGGCAAAGCAGAATGCCGATCATTGGCAAAATGAAATCGCGTTCCGCGATCAAATGGCGGCGCTTCAAACTGAGTTGGAAGCCGCGCGGAAACTGGCTGCTGAGCGCCAGGTCGAGGTCGACAAAGCGGCCGAGCAACTCACCGCTGCTCAAGCCGTGGTCGACTCCGCGCAGGCGAAATTCGCCGAGGCCTCAAGCGGAGTTGATGCCGTCACCGCAAAGGTGCAAGCAGCTCGCAGTCCAAAGTGATGCGAGGTGGCTCTTGACGGAGTCACAATCACGACGGTCTTTTCCTGATGCTGCCGGAAATCTCAAACGGCCGCTATTGACGGTAGCTACAGCAATCTAGCAATCTAAAGTGACTATTGTCTTAACAAAGTGTCGCTGCCGCTCAATCGAAAGCTGCAAAGTGTTGTTTGAACAGGAGGTAACAGAGAAAGCAGAGACACAAGCAGTTCTTCGTTCCCTCTGTTACCTCCTGTTCAAAACGTATCTTGAGTATTCGTCTCTGCAGCCGAAGGTCGATTGCAACCTACACGTATGAAAGCAGTTCAAGTCGTCGCGCGAGGTCGGGCCGAATTTGTTGACGTTCCGGTCCCCACGCTTCGGCCGGGGCATGTGCTGGTTCGCACGCGGAAGCTGTCGCTGTGTGGCAGCGATATTCGCATGTTGCACTTTGCGCCCGAGGACGCGTACCCTTTTCCGCCGGGCACAACCGGCCACGAAATGGTGGGCGTCATCGCGGACATCGATGCGCCAGAATCGCCGCTAAAAGTCGGCGACACCGCGCTTACGCTCGCGCCGAACCATCAAGCGATGGCGGAGTATTTCCTGGCGCCTGTTGAACATGTTATTCCCTTGCCGTCCGGGATTCCGATCGAGCATTTATTGCAAGCACAACAGCTCGGAACGGTGTTATTCGCGTGCCAGCGCTTGCCGAACGTGAGCGGCAAGACAGTGGCCGTGATCGGCCAGGGCTCCGCGGGTCTGTTCTTCGATTATCAATTGCGGCAAATGGGTGCAGAACGCGTGGTCGCTTTGGACATTGAGGCCTTTCGTTTGAGGCTATCAAAGCAGTTCGGCGCTACTCATACGATCCATAATGCGGTCGTGGAACCGGGCGAGGCAATCCGAGTAATCAACGGCGGCGAGTTAGCCGACGTCGTTGTCGACGTGGCCGGCGAGGTGTCGGCCATCAATCTGGCGATCGACCTCGTTCGTCACGGAGGCGATATTTTATTTTTCGGCTATCCGCGGGGACAAACCATCCCCTTCAATTTCGAAACCCTGTTCCACAAATGCTGTCGCGCGCAAACGGTCGTTGGAGCGACGGTCGAAGCGAATCAGGCCTCTACACGGAAGGCGGTTGACTTAGTCGCCAACGGCCGGATCGACGTTGCGCCCCTTATTACGCACCGCGTGCCATTCGCCGACGTTATTGACGCCTACGAATTGCACCGCACCCGCGGCGACGGCTGCCTCAAAATCGTGATTGAAATGCCGGATTAGACACAGGATGAATGCTCGTCGTATTTCTGCGGATTCGTTGCGACCGTTTGTCGAGCAGGTCTTTCTACGTATCGGCTATCCTCGCGAGCAGGCTACCGATGCCGCGGACGTGCTGATGTGGGCCAGCCTGCGCGGCGTCGATACCCATGGCGTCCGAAATCTCAAGAGCTATTACGTCGATCACACTCTGGAGGGAGTATTACGGCCGCAATCGCAACCGCGAGTCGAGCACCAGACGCCTCAAACTGCCTGCCTCGATGGCGACTCTGGGCTGGGACTTGCGTGCGCGTGCCGCGCCATGCGTGTGGCTATCGACAAATCTCGCAGTACGGGCGTGGGGATTGTGTGCGTCCGCAACACGCACCATCTGGGTCCCGCCGGATATTTTGCTCACATGGCGGTTGAGCACGGCATGCTGGGCCTGTGCATGACCGGGCATTTCTTTGGCAAGGGGCACTCCATCGGCATCGCGCCGCTGGGCAGTTTTCTTCCGATGTTCTCGACGAACCCGCTCAGCTTCGCCGCGCCGTGCGGTCGCCATGCGCCGTTCGTGCTGGACATGTCAACGTCCATTGCCACGGTCAATCGCATCGAAATGCACGCGCAAGAAGGGCGATCCATACCAGCCGGCTGGGCATGCGATGCCGATGGCAATCCGACCACCAATCCCGCCGCGGCGCGCATCATGCTGCCCTTAGGCGGCACGGCCGAATTGGGCGGATACAAGGGCGCCGGTTTGGCAATGATGGTGTCAATCTTGTCCGGCGTTTTGTCGGGAGCTTGGGCTTCCGTGGAACGCACGGGAAAAGGTGACAGCCACCTTTTGCCGGAACGGCCCGATGGGTGCTCCGCACAAAAGGTGGCTGTCACCTTTTCCGGCGAATCGGGCCCTTACGATCAGGCGACAATGGGCCATTTTTTTGCCGCTGTGCAAATCGATGCCTTTCAACCGCTTGATCGTTTCCGCGGCGCAATGGACGCCATGATCGACGCGCTCCATGCAGCCCCGCTGGCCAATCCAAACGATAAGGTGTGTTATCCGGGCGAGATCGAGGCTGCGGCCGCTGCCGAGCGAATGAAACACGGAATCCCGATCAATGACCGCTTGTTTTCCGAGTTGGAGAAGTTGGCGGAACAAATCGGAATAGGAATGCCGCAAGCATGATCGGCCGCACGCGCTATTCCCTCACGGAACTGTTACAATCATGCGCGCTGGCCAAGAGATTCAAGGTCACCGCTCATGACCGACGTCACGCAAATCTTGTCCGAGATCGAGCACGGCGACCACGCCGCCGCGGACCAGCTTCTGCAAGTGGTTTACGACGAACTTCGTAAATTGGCCGCGCAAAAATTGGCTCACGAGCGACCCGGTCAGACCCTGCAGGCCACGGCGCTGGTGCATGAGGCGTACGTGCGGCTGGTCGGCTCTGCAGACGAACATTGGGATAGCCGGGGCCACTTTTTTGCCGCGGCCGCCGAATCAATGCGGCGGATTCTCGTGGAGAATGCCCGCCATAAACGAAGCCGACGGGCCGGCGGAGAATGGCGGCGCGTCGCGCTGTCCGACGTCCAAGTCGCCGCGCCGCAGCCGGGAGTTGATGTGCTGGCCCTCAGCGATGCTTTGGAAAGACTCGAATCGCGGGACCCGCGCAAGGCCACACTGGTCAAGCTCCGTTATTTCGCCGGCCTCACCAACCAGGAAGCCGCCGACGCGCTGGGAATTTCTTCCGCAACGGCCGACAATGACTGGGCTTACGCCAAAAGCTGGCTCAAGATGCAGTTGAGCCCGGACGCCACGAATTCCTCGTAGCGTCTCGACTCGAAGAAATCTCCGAGATCGTTTAGGTACTTTTCCCAGCGCCGTCGCATTGTCCAATAGAGAGTGCGTGCGCCCATCACAGGGTGAGCGCCTTCGAGGTACGCCATGATTCCTGCTTCGCTTTCCGAAGAAGAAGTCTTTCAAATGGCCCGTCGCATCGACTCGGCCGAGGCGCGGAACGCGTACTTGGACCAGGCGTGTGGCGATGACCGGGCGCTGCGGGCGCAAGTCGAGGCCCTACTGGCTGCCTACCAAACGTCGGAAAGTTTTCTTGAGTCGCCGGCATCCGAAATTGCATCCGAAATCCCAACCCGCGACCAGACCGTTACCGAACGCCCCGGCACCGTCATCGGCCCGTACAAGCTGCTTCAGCAAATCGGCGAAGGCGGTATGGGCGTGGTGTTCATGGCCGAACAGACCGAGCCGATCCAGCGCACCGTCGCGCTGAAAATCATCAAGCCCGGCATGGACACCCGGCAGGTCATCGCCCGCTTCGAGGCCGAGCGGCAAGCGCTGGCGATGATGGATCACCCCAACATTGCCCGCGTCCTCGACGCCGGCACGACGGGGGGCGAAATAGGTGTCAGGCACCTTTTGCCGGAACGGCCCGAAGGGGACTTCGTCCAAAAGGTGCCTGACACCTTTTTCGCGGGCCGCCCCTACTTCGTCATGGACCTGGTGAAAGGCGTCCCCATCACCGACTACTGCGACCAGCAGCACCTCTCCGTCCGCCAGCGCCTGGAGCTTTTCACGCAAGTCTGCCA
>JAKEIB010000060.1 GCA_022614705.1 Planctomycetota bacterium
TATAGGTGGTGTTGAACCGCCAGTCTTCCAAGTATCCAGCGTCCAGCAATCGAGCCATCAAGCCCAGGAACCGGTTATCGTGAATCCGCTCTCCGAGAATCGAGCAGCAAGCCGGAGAAGAGGCTAGCCGGGGTTGCAGGGGCGGCAATGAACGCCCTGCCATACGCCTCGAACTGCCGGTTGCCGGCTGCCTTCGCTAGTGGTGCGTCTGAGCACGCGGTGGCCGTCCACGATGGGCCCGCAGCGCGCGATGACGGGAGCGCCTTAAATTGCCCTCTAAGCCACGAATGACGTTCCCCGCCTCTGGCGGCGGGTCGCCTTGAAATCGTCCCGTGCCGCCAAACGTCGCAGGTTTAATAGCAGGTTGTATTAACGGAACGACAGGAAGGGCGTTTTAATTCGCCCTGGCGCGGTCGTTTGCTGGCGTGGCCAGCCGAGCCAGCATGGCCGTCGTTGCAAGCCTCGCAAGGCCGGCAAGCGTGCCTTGCATGGCCAGTCGTGTTAGCCTGGCACGCCCGGCCTGCAAATTGTGCCTTGCCACGTCGGCAATGGTCGTGCCACGCTTCTCGAACGATGCTCGTCGCATTCACAAACACAAAAGGCGGGGTAGGGAAGTCAACGCTGGCGGCTCATCTGGCAATCTGGCTCTACGACCAAGGATACCGAGTCGCGCTGCTGGATACTGACATTCAACAATCGTCGGCGCCATGGGTGCGGGCAGCCGAACCTGCAATCACGGTGGTCACAGCTTTTGAGATGGAACAGATTCAGAAAGCGTGTGAAGACTTGCGGCGCTCGCATGAAATTGTTGTTGTGGACACGCCGGGGAAGGAGAACGACGCGTCGCACACCGTTCCCTTTTTGGTGGACCTTGCCGTCCTGCCCCTTCAGCCGTCGAAGCTAGACCTCCGGGCCGTCAAGGACGCGCTGAAGTCCATTCGCCTTGCTCAACAAGTCACCGGCGGCAAACGACCGGAGGCGGTCTTCGTCCTGTATCTTACTGCCAAGGGCGACGTTCAAACCCGCATTCTCCGCGAGCAGCTTGCCGCAAGCGGGTTTCCCGTCGCCGGAAGTGAAGTCAGGCGGCTGAATGCCTTGCGGGACGCATGCGATTCAGCGGTGACGCGCCTGCGGCCATCGGAAGCGCGCGAGGCTAAGACCGACATTCATGCGCTGTTTACGGAACTACTGGGCGATCGGTTGACGTCGATGAAACCGGAACAATCCACGTCCGAAAAACGGATCAAGGCGGCCAATGAATAGCCGCAAGGACTTTGCTCAGGACCTGGAGTCGCTTTCGGCCGCCGTCGAGACCGATGTGAGCCGCGTTGTGACGCTTCTCCGCAATGACCAGCCGGCAACTGCCCGCGGATCGCAGCTCGTGACCACGAAACCCACCTCGCGTCAGACACCAACGGAAGAATCGGACGCGGTTTCCCATCCGCCCACCGAGCCGCCCAGCACTCAACGACGAACGACCGCGGAAAAGCCGCGCAACAAAGCCGCAGTTGGCAACGAAGTGATCCTCGAAAACGTCACCACTCGCCTCCAACGCGAGACGAACGAGCAGCTCACCGAAGCCGCCCTTCGTCAAAAACTCAAAAAACTGACCCCGGCAACACGACAGGACATCTTCAACGAAGCCGTTCGCGACTGGTTGCGCAAACAGGGCTACGCACACTGACCGTGCTCTTTCCAGGCGCTGCAAAGTAGTTCAGTAAGGCGACTCTGCCTGCTCCACCCAAGCGCCGACGACCGCCACACAATCGCCGTCCGGTTTATCAGTTCATCGGTCAATGGTTTCGCGTTCTGAGCCCGACCTCCGCAATTGGAAATCGCGGGGTCAAGTCCGTGCCAGACAAGCTGGCACTCGGGGTTGCACTCACCGCGCTAGTTCTTCCGCGGAGGTCGCCGCCGTCCTCCCCGGTTGGCTGAATTCGCCCACCAGCCTCCGTGAGTGGGCAATTCAGCCCACCTTTACGGAGGACAAATCATGACGCAAAACCAATTGACGCGAAACTTCTCAGACGACACCTACTCAACGGCTCGCTACGGTGCCCGCCGGCCGCTGCTCATGGTGCCGCTTCCCAGGTCGCCGCAAACGACCAGCCCGGTGCCGCAACTGACGAGCCTGTACTCAATCGTCAATCGCGGTCCGTACGGCCGCGCTTCGTATCCCGGCAACTGTTCCGGCTACTTGATACGCGACTTGCTGCGGTACTTCGGCGCCAAGCAGGTCCTCGATCCGATGACGGGCAGCGGCACGTGTCGCGACGTGTGCCGAGCATTTGACATTGACTGCATCAGCTTTGACGTGAAGAGTGGCCAAGACGCTTGCCAGCCGCAGAGCTACGAAGGACTGCCGCCCTGCGACTTCGTCTGGCTGCATCCGCCGTACTGGCGAATGATTCGCTACTCAGAAATGCCCGCTTGTCTCTCGAATGCTGCAACCATCGAGGAATTCCAGAACCGGCTGCGTTCGGTGGTGACCAATTGCCTTTCGATTCTAGCGAAGCGCGGCAAGATCGCCATCTTGATGGGCGACTACTTCGACCGACAACAGCGACGCCAGATGCCGCTGGCGTACTTCACCAAGCAGATTTGCCTGGAGTTGGGCCTTTGGCCGGCCTGCACGGACATCGTGCGGTTTCAGCACGGCAACACGTCGTCGAGTAAATCGTACAACCGCAGTTTCATTCCTGGGCTGCATGACATTTGCATGGTGATGCAGCGAAGCTGACCTCCTCCGTTGAGGCTTCGATCAGTGACCAACGGGAAGCCTTATGGAAATCGCTAACCGTTGGATCGGGGCCAGTCCGCGGGCGAAATTCAGTTATCGGCACGGGATACGTATTTCTCGCGCAACAGAGTGATATGTTCGCGCCATGAGGGATCATTGTCTAGCTCCCAAAGTAGATTGAGCAGACTCTCTCGGCTGTCGACGTTCATTCGCTTGACAAATTGTTCGAGCATTGCTTTTTCTCGGCTGCCGTCCAGTTTTTCCAGTACCCAAGCAGCAACGTATCGCATCCCCAAGTCGGGGTGCTCCTCGATTATCCTCCGAAGCGCTGGCATCGCAGACCGCGCAGAAGTGCCCAAGTTGCCCAAAGCGATGAGTGCTGCGAAACGCACATTCCGGTCCACGTCGTTAAGCGTGTCAATCAAAGCCGGCACTATGGCATCGGTGTGATCAAGAAAGTTTTGAAGCTTTGCCGCCGCGTGATAATGGAGTTTGGGGTCTTTGAGCTGTCCGATCAAAACGGACACCTCTTCTGGGACGCGGTTTTTATCGACCATGCTTTGTTCCATCATTTTCTGTCGTTCTCGAAAGCATCAGATTGCTGACGCGATTGTATCTCGTTTATGATCCCTAGTCACATTTGTCGGCCTGCTTAACCACACACAAGAACCACGTCCCGCGAGATCGCGACAAATGGGGGGCACATCAGGTAGGGAACGTCAATCGAATGTGCGGTGCCCGTCACTCCGGCCGATTCCCCTGTCCGGCAGTGCTGGCGGACATATACACCGGCCAACGCCCACCGATCAAAATTCCAATTCACGCTGAACCAAGACACGCTCGGCAACCGCGTCAGTCTCTTTTTCACTTCGACGTGTTGCGCTCGTCACGGTCTAGTCTGCTGTACAGTCCAGCTGGTGCCTGCCCCGGTTCCTAGTGGGTACACGACCGTCGCTGCTGTGGCAGTAGGTGTCGCGGTAGCGGTAGCAGTAGGAGTATTCGTGGCTGTTGGCGTAGTTGTCGGAGTCGCTGTCGGCACCGGCGTCGTATTTATTTCGACAACACCGTACCTATCGTAAATTGGATTGCCGGAGTTCACCCAGTCATTCCACTTTCCACTTTGCCAACGCATAAGCACCGCAGCATCTTCGACTCCGCCGGAATCGTTAGGTTCGCCAGAATTCCAATTCGTATAAGAAGGAGTCTCTCCACTCCGCCATACCCATGTTCCTTCAGTAGTGAAATCATTAAAACCAATCCAAAATTCCGGCACCGAAGTAAATTCGCTGACGAGCATCCCATTCTCAGCAGCATCGTTGACTGTAACTAGATGACCGCCCATCCCCACCGCTGCGTCCTCGCAGGTTGACCAGCTGGCTGGCCCTACTCGAACATACGTATGGCCGTTTTGCGGCCATACGTATGTTTCGGCGGACGCAGGCATAGTTATCGTCACTAAAAAGATGATTGACAGAAATAGTGCCTGTTTCATTTGATGCCCTGTCTTGACGTGCAGCTCACATTGCGGCGTCATTTCTGACCTGACGCGTCCACGAATTGACTACGCCACGTATTTGAGATTTATCGCAATGGCTCGGCAGGTGGAACTGTTTCCATAGCCTGGGAAGGTAATGGACGATGCGCTCGTATCATAATAGATTTCGACATTCAGCTTATTGGCTTGGGCCGTCAGAGCAACAGCGAACATCTCCTTATCCGCAAACGGTATGTAAATAGCGCCGTTGCAGGAGGCATGAATCGCCGTCACCGTATTTATCCAGTGTGCGGAGGTGTCAAGCGAGCTATCTGCAATGACCGCTATGCGCGTATCGACATTCTGAACAACTGCGTGAGCGTTTATAGGAACCCAGACTAATGTGGCTAGTGCTACAATTAAAACGCGCGCGAGAAAGCATGTTTGGCTCAGCAGGTTCTTCTTCATATTTAAGTCCTCACAAATGTGCTTTTACTACAGAAGTCGCCGACTAATTAACACATTCCGCAGACATTGCAAGGTAAAAATGATGGTCCGGACCGCCGCTGCAGAAAACTAACACACTGCTAATCACTCTCGCCCTGGAATGTAACCACAGGCGTGACGTGGTGCCGACGGAGCGAAGTCACGCCTGTAGCCTTTTCTGCTGTATTGCACTATGAGGAGCTGCAGCTCAAAGGGCGTTAGCTGGCTGGCTCCAAAAATGCGCACAATGGACGTGACGGGCTTATCGGTGATAGTTTTAACTCTCTCTCGAACATGGGTTGACGTCGATGCTGGCGAGACGCTAATAGAACTCGAACGACGCTATGACAGGAATTGAAAGGGCCCTTTTCATCGGAAGTAAGGCCTTGGGCTTAAAGGTAGCCCAGGAGATGTATGCAACCGCCTCAAACTCTTTTTTGGGAGTCGTCACGATTGACGATTCAAACGACACTCGATCAGTCCTGCACGAGTTTCGCAGCTTCGCTCACGAAACAAAGTGCAGCTTGCATCTTGCGGAGAATGGAAAGCACGCAGGGCAACTAATTGCTGAGCTCAAGCCCGATCTCTGTATTGTGGCGGGATGGTATTGGTTGCTGAATGAAGCAACTCTGAGCGCAGCCCCACGTGGGTTCATCGGAATTCACAATTCGCTGCTTCCGAAGCTCCGAGGCGGCGCACCGCTAGTCTGGTCGATAATCTTGGGGCACAAAGAGGCAGGAGTGTCGTTCTTTTCGTTCACCCCGGGCATGGACGATGGTCCGTTATGGGCGCAAGGAAGCGTGCCGATTGAGGAGAATGATTACGTGGGAGACGTATTGGCAAAGCTTGAGGAGAAAACGATTAATTTGTTCAAGAAGAACTATCCTTCGATTTTGAGCGACGCGGTAAGTCCGAAAGCGCAAGATCACTCTCAAGCGACCTATTGTGCTATGCGACAGCCGCTGGATGGTAATATCGACTGGACTTGGCCCGCCAAGGCGGTTCACAATTTCATACGCGCGCAATCACATCCGTACCCGGGCGCATTCACATTCCTTGACGGGGACCGCCTGACGATTTGGCGAGCTCGGCTCTTCGAATTCGAATACACCGGCACTCCAGGACAGGTTGCGAGACGAACTGAAGAGGGAGTTGTCGTCATATGCGGTGACAACAGGGCAATCATCCTTGAGGAGGTCGAACGGAACGACAAAAAGAAGGGAAGTGCGTGCGACCTTATTCGGAGCGTTAACGGACGGATGATGAGACCGACTAAGGAGCAGCTTCGGGAACGCGAGTTGTGGGAATGCTACCTGCGAGACTTTGGCATCTGACGCCGACACAAATCCGACACAACATGGGCCACGCAAAGGCCGTTTTGCTGCCATTCGTCTGCCATGCGAACTGGGCGAGCCGAGTTCGTAGTTAGTTTCGCAGTTGCATTTTCCCA
>JAKEIB010000383.1 GCA_022614705.1 Planctomycetota bacterium
CCGCTGTTTGAGGCCCTCACCGCCAAACATCAACCGTTTCCAGAATCCTCCGACCCTAACCAACTGAAACTGTTCGACTTATAGCCGGACACTACTGATCACCTTCATGAAGGCTTCCTCCCAGTGCCTAGCAACGTGTTTGTGTCCCACCTCACGATCTCCATGCCACATTGGACCATCACGCGAGAATCCCACGGCGTCCGTGTCAGAGACATGGTCGGGGCCGGCCTGCTTCCGGGCGAAACTTTGCTGTTTTCCTTCACGGCTGATCAGCCACCGAGGGCGGTTCTGCCATCGACGCGGTGGCGGATCCCCGGCCTCTCGCCCTGTGGGAGTGAAAGTGGGGATCTTTCAACGGACGAAGACGGCTGCCTGGTGCCGTCTTTCGACCCCAATGACTTCGCCGTGCTGGACGGCACATACAACTACACTTTGACCGGCGAAAACTGGCAGCTCGTTCCCTACCCTCGGCTTGTGGCGCCTGCGCCGGAGCCGGAGACACTTCTCCTGGTCGGAGTGGCCCTGTTCGCGTTGGCATTTCGGCGATCGCGTGGCCTCCGACGAGAACTCGGTCGATGTCTCGCCGGTGTTCAAGGGTCTCTCTCGATTGCCTAACTCGAGTTTGATCCCGCCGACAACACAAGCTCGCATGCGCCGGCATCAAGCCCGGCATCGAATACGGCCGCACCGACGACTTCTGCGACAACATCGCCGAAAACCCCGTCCACCTCCGCGACCTCCCGCGCCACAATGCTCCACTGCCTGGGCATCGACCACAACCGCTTCACCCACCCCTTCCGCGGCCTCGATGTGCGCCTCACCGGCGTCGAACCGGCCCACGTGGTCCGCGGGATTTTGACCTGAAGTCTTCCGACACGGGCTGAAGTAACGTTCCACCGCGAGGCGTCAGCACGATTGCCTCCGTCCATGGGAGCAAGTACATTGCATCTTGAGGCAATGACTATGAAAACACGTATCGTTCGCATCGGCAATTCTCAAGGCGTTCGCATTCCAAAGCCTCTATTGGATAAATCCGGATTGGAAGGAGAAGTCGATATCCAGGCGCGGCGGGACTCACTCGTGATAAGAGCCGCCCGCAAGCCGCGACAAGGCTGGTCCAAGGCTTTTCGCGCGATGTCACAGCAAGGGGACGACCGCCTCATAGACGACGTCCCAAACTTGTCTAGCTGGGACGAGGACGAGTGGGAATGGCAATAAGTCGGTTTGAAGTCTATTTGGTAGAGCTAGATCCTACGGTCGGCAGAGAAATCCAGAAGACGCGTCCTTGCCTTGTCGTTTCGCCGAACGAAATAAACCGTCACATTCAAACCATCATTGTCGCGCCAATGACGACCAAGGGGAAACCCTATCCGACGCGTGTCCCCTGCCGATTCCAAGGTAAACAAGGGTGGGTCGTTTTGGATCAAATCCGGACGGTAGATTGTAGCCGACTGTTCAAGAAACTTGGTCGGCTCGATCGGAAAACTGCGGCACATGTGCTGGATGTTTTGCAAGAGATGTTCGCACCGTAATCCCCGCCGGAGCGCGCCGTAGAAACACCTTTCTGCAAGCCGGCTCTACGGCTGCGACCTCCCGCGCCACGATGCTGCACTGCCTGGGCATCGACCACAACCGCTTCACCCACCCCTTCCGCGGCCTGGGGCGTCCGCCTCACCGGCGTCGAACCCGCCCACGTGGTTCAAGGAATCTCGGCGTGACACTGTATCATCCAGTGGTTCCGCTATCTAAGCGAAATGCAACGTCATCGTAGCTGCGGCATTCTGTCGTCAAGGCGCCGGTTTATTCGGTAGTGGTACAGTTCAGTGTAGGCGTCTCGCTCCGCGAGACGAAATCTCCTCTCGCGGAGCGAGAGGACTACACTTTGCCGGCAAACGGTACCACTACGGTTCATTCGCGCCGCGGCCGGAATTTCCTTGCTATTCGAGGGCGGCGAGGGTATTCTGGCCGCGCAGGATCGTTCGGCTGGCTGTGACCCTGGAGGCTGGCGCTATGTCACGTTTCTGCGCTCGTTTCAGGCACTGCGTCTTTCTCGTTGTGGCCGCGTACGCGTTCTTTTTGAGCATCCACGCGCACGCCGTCACGACCAGTTGGAACACCAACGCAAGTGGCAACTTCACCACGGCGGCCAACTGGGACAACGGCGTGCCAGACAGCGACGACACCGCCGTCTTCAACCGCGGGTTTGTCGCTTACGAAGTCAACTTCCCGGGCGGTTCGATTTTTGATCCACCGCCCAACTACCCGATCGAGTATCTCCGCGTGAATACGAACGAGGTTAGTTTCGTTTACACTTTTTTCCCGCTTCAAAATCCACCCAGCCTCTCCGTCCTCAATCCCGACGTCTCAATTGTCGTGGGCGAAAACGCCGGCGACGTGTCGATTCTTAACATGGCCATCGCCAGTATATCCAGCGCGAACGCATCGATCGGCCGCGCTGCGGGCGCCAATGGCACGCTCAATGTCATCGCGGGAACGTTCAGCATGAGCGGTTCAATCGACATCGGCGATTCGGGCACAGGCACGCTGAATGTCACGGCCGGCGGTCGCGCTGAGAGTTTGGTCGGCAACCTCGGCAATTCTCCGAACAGCGAAGGCCACGCCACGATCTCCGGCGCCAATTCCCAGTGGTGCTCGGACAATTTGCGTGTCGGCTTCTTCGGCAACGGCACATTGACAATTCAAAACGGCGGCAGCGTTTCTGGTATCAGTGGCGAAATCGGCGCCGCCAGCGGATCGAGCGGCATGGCGACTGTCACCGGCGCCGCCTCAACATGGACCAACAACAGCGTGCTCGCTGTCGGCACCAACGGTACAGGCACGCTAACGATCGAAGCCGGCGGCAGCGTCGTCAGCGGCGGCGGCAGTATCGGTTTTGATTCCAACAGCACGGTGGTCGTCACAGGCGCCGGCTCAACATGGACCAACGGCGGCGGGCTCGTTGTCGGCTCCTTCGGTACGGCCACGCTAACGATCGAAGCCGGCGGCAGCGTCGCCAGCGCTTCCGGCGGCATCGGCTCGAACAGCTCCGTGACCGTCACCGGCCCCGGCTCGACCTGGACCAACAGCGGCGAACTCAACTCAGGCGGTACGCTAACGATCGAAGCCGGCGGCAGTGCTTCCAGCTTAGGCAGTAGAATTGGCCTCACCACCAACTCCATGGGCGCTGTTACCGTCACCGGCGCCGGCTCCACGTGGACGAACCCCAACTTCCTCCACGTGGGCTCTGTTGGGTCGGGAGTGCTGAACATCACTGACGGCGGCGCTGTTTCGAGTGGCGATGCCTATGTCGGCACGCCCACCGGCGCGCGAGGCACGGTTACCGTCGACGGCCTCGGCTCAAATTGGACTGTCAGCGCCGATCTGACGATTGGCGGCATCAATTTCGGCGGGCCTCCCGAAGACACACTCATCGTGTCGAACGACGGGGCCGTCATCGTGGACGGCATACTAATTGTCGAGACCGCAGGTACTGCCGCGGGCAATAGCACAATCTCTGCAACGGTCGTCAATCGCGGTGTGGTTTCCCCTGGCCTGAACCCTGGTCTTGTAATGGGAGTATCCCCCGGTACACTGGACATCGATGGCAATTACCTTCAATCGGCCACGGGAAGCCTCGTAGTCCGTCTCGCTGGAACGACGCCCGGCACGCAGTACGACCAAATGCAGGTGACTGGCGCCGTCACTCTGAATGGCACGTTATCGGTCGCCCTAGCCAACTCTTTTGCGCCGTCCGCCGGCAACGTATTCGATATCCTCGATTGGGGCAGCCTCAGCGGTACGTTTGACACGCTCCAACTGCCGGCGCTCGCGGCCGGGCTGGAATGGGATACGTCGCAACTTTACACGTCCGGTGTGCTCAGCGTCGTGCCAATGCTGCCGGGCGACTTCAACCACGACGGCAAAGTCGACGCCGCTGATTATGTCGTGTGGCGCAAAGGCGTCGGCGTTGCTTCCACGCCAGAGAACTACAACCTCTGGCGCACTAACTTCGGCCGCACCGCCGGCAGCGGCTCGTTACTGAATGACGCCACGACTTCTCCTGCTGTCCCCGAGCCAACCTCACTCGCGCTGCTCGTGCTCGCGTCAGCGGCGCTCGCACTTGGCCGGATCAGTCGGGCGGTCTCAGGAGTTTGAGTAGACTCTCTCGCAGGCGTGTGCAAACGTCGAGCATTTGCTGCGCGTCTTCGCGGCTGGCGATCGTGCCAGGATACCGATCATCCACCGCCGCGTCGGTTAAATCCGTCAGCTCCGCATTGTCCCAGTTCCACGCTGGCTCGACTGATTGCAGCAATCGGCTGAGCGTAGGCAAGTCGTGCGTTCGCGGCGGGATCTCTTGGTGAGCGATCAACAGGGCTTTGATCAGTTTCTACACACATTGCTGTGCATGGAAACACACCGGACCGTAATCCGATTCGTGTTCAACGGCGAGCTCCCGCAGAGCGACGCGGTAGTCCGTCTCCGCCTTGTTGAGCCACTCGCGAACCGTCTCGTTCATACAGAGTCACTCCTTTATCCAGCGCCTCGCGCACCAGCGGGTCCCATTCTCGATAACGACGCTCCACATCTTGGGGTGTGCGCACCAAAACATCGGTCGCGAAGGGTGCCCTGGCCTTGCGGCGGATCGCGCGCCGAGCTTCCTGACTACGCCCCTCATAGGCCATGATCACCAGCAAATCCACATCCGAATTCTCGTCCGGCTGGCCGTAGGCGTAGGAGCCGAACAAGATGATCTTTTCCGGATCAAATTCTTCGGCAATCCTGTCGCTGAACTGGCGAATCTCCGCGAGCTGAACCATGGACGACCTCGAAATCATCACCGTGGGAAGCACATTGCCATTATGGCCGGCGGGGCGATGCCCGCCAAGTGAAACCACCACTGAGAATTCCTCGACATCGTCGACGACGCCGATTACGTCGTGTGGCGCGATACGCTCGGCCAAACCGGCCCCGGCCTTGCCGCCGAAGGCAACGCAACAATAAAATCGACCCCGGCGACTACAACGTCTGGCGCGCGCACTTCGGCCAAACCGCCGACAGCGGTTCGTCGTGGCATGACTCCGCTACGTCCCCAGCCGTCCCCGAGCCATCGTCGCTCGCGCCGATTATCCTCGCGACCATCGAGGGCAGCGTTGTGCGCCGCCCAATCTATTGTCGCTAAGGTTAATCTCTGGGATAATAGGGACGACATACTGCGCTTCGCCAGGAAACTCTTGCCATGTCGACAACTGCTGACTTAACTGCCACGCCGCAACTCGCTCTGCCACGCCATTGGACCCTGGCCGACCTGCAAAAACATTTGGGCGGTGTCCCTTCGCGCCGCATTCGTCTGTTTCCACAGCCAGGTACGGCGACCGAAGAAGATGCCCTGAATATCGAGGCGCACGAGGATCGCCTCTGCGAACTGGTCGACGGAATCCTGGTGGAGAAAGTGATGGCAAGCTACGAATCCATGTTGGCCGGGGCTCTGATCTATTTGCTTCATGCCTACCTGGATACAGCGCCGATCGGAGCTGTATTTGCGCCCGACGGCATGTTGAGAATCTTGCCTACCAAGATCCGCATGCCCGACGTGTCGTTCATATCGTGGGAAAGATTCCCGGGGGGAAAGCGGCCGCAGGCACAAGTTTTCCGCGTCGCGCCCGACCTAGCGGTGGAAATCATATCCAAGGGAAATACCAAGGGTGAAATGGACCTCAAGCTCAGGGAATATTTCGAGGCCGGCGTTCGCCTAGTCTGGTACATCGATCCGCGATCCCGCACCGCCCAAATCTTCACCGCCGTCGATCAGTCCACAACTATTGACGAGAGCGGCCTCCTCGAAGGGCGCGACGTGCTGCCCGCCTTTCAACTCCGCCTAGGCGAACTATTCGCGCGCGCCGATCGGACCGCCACGTAGGCGAGTTTCTCCGAAACTCGCATTCACCACGTAGGCGATTCCGCCGCGGCGGACCGGCATCCGAGTTTCGGAGAAACTCGACTACGTACTGTCAAGTACCAATTCTTGGCCACCCTCGCGCGGCCAAAAATTCTTGTAGAAATTGGCCACCACTTGTGCTAGGGTGGTGCGTGAAATGACCGTCCGGGCGTTGCTGCTTGAAGAGCTCTCGCCGGCAGTCGCGCCGCAACTATCACAGTCTCTCGCATGCACAGGTTTAGCAACCTCCCTCTTGCCTCCGAGACAGCTCTGCGGCGCGATACTCCGGGCCATTGGTAAGCGGGGTCCGCTCTGGGCGGTTGAGGTCTGGATCAAGCGTGCGCTCGTGCGCGGCTGTCAACCGCTGCCACGGTTGTCATAGTCGGCTGTGCGCGCCGCCGCTTGATCGTCGCCCCAGTGGGCCCATCATTTCTTTTTTTGAAGTCGTAAGGAAGTCAGCCAGATCAAGGACACAAACACCCAATGCGCCCACTTACGACTTACACCTAGTCCGCGATGAGCGTCTTCCGAAACGCCCGCGGCGTCGTGCCGAACGATTTGCGGAACGCCACGCCGAACCGCGTTGCGTTCGAGAATCCGCACGCCAGCGCGATTTCCGTGATCGAAAGCTCGCGTCGTCCGAGAAGCTGCTTGCCGCGCTCCAGGCGCACGCGGCGGATTTCCTCGGCCGGCGAACGCCCCAGATAGGAGCGAAATTGAATTTCCAAGCTGCGACGCGAGATCGGAACTTCGCGCAAAATGTCTTCCACGACGATGCCGTGGTGCGCGTGCGTGCGAATATATCGCAGCGCTCGCACGACCGCCGGGTCGTCGATCGCCAGCACGTCGGTCGACTGCCGGCTCACCACGCCGTGCGGTGCAATCAATACGGAGCCGTCGGGCGGATTCTCGCCCGCCATCATGCGGTGCAGCATGGCCGCCGCCTCGTGGCCGAGCCGCTCGCAAGCCACCGACACGCTGGAAAGCGGCGGCGTGGAGACCTCGCACAACAGTTCGTCCGTATCGCCCGCCAGAATCGCCACGTCATCCGGCACGCGCACTCCGCCGAAGTGGCAAATCTCCGTCAGTTGTCGCGCGTGATGCGCGTCGACCGCGAAAATCGCGATCGGACGCGGCAACGACGCCAGCCACCGATTCACGCGCCGTTGCTGCTCCGCCCAACCGATCTTGCGCCCAGCCCGATAGCCGGGCTGATACTCGTGACATTCGTAGCCGAGCTGAAGTGCCGCGCGAACGAATTGCTCGCCGCGGTTTTTCGAATACAGATGGCTGGGCGGCGCGAAATAGGCAAACTTGCGAAATCCCCGCGCCACCAAATGCTCCAGCGCCAGTCGTGCGCGCTCGGCTTCGTCGGTGATTACCACGCCGACGCCCGTCAGCCCCTCGAACACGTCGTCCACATTGACCACCGGCAGATTCTTTTCGCGGATGTGCTGACATTGAGTCCGAGTGGAAATGCGCGCGATGATGCCGTCGCCGTTCCAGCCCTCCGGAATTGCGGACCGCTGCTCGTGATCGCGCGGATCAATCAACAGATGCCAACGTGTATGCTTTTCCGCGTAGTGGGCGATGCCGCGGATGACACGCGCGCCCCAGCTCGTTTCCGTCTCGATCAGAACGGCAACGTGCTCAACATGAAATGGGTGGTTATTGCTTGTGCCTGGGGGAGTCATCGAAAAGGACGGGTCCGAAAAGAGCGGCGAAGGCGGTGGACAGACGGCGTGGCGACCGGGTACGATCCAGGCTCCTACAGCCATTGTAACAAGAATGCGCACGCTTCGTGCGCAAAAAAGAGACATGTCGTTCAATTTTTTTCTCGGTGAAAACGGTTCGCCGCCAGGCGGCATGGCACTCAAAATGGGGAACGACCGCGACCCGAACCGTGGCCGCTCCGACCCATTGACGATTCGAGCGGCGCGCTTCAACATAGGGTCGCAAGTGCTTTCCAGAATTGGATTTGCAAAGGGGTAAACGGACGGTGGCCAAGAAGCAGCTGCAAAAAGTTTTGGGACTTATGAGCGGCACCTCCGCCGACGGCTCGGATGTTGCGCTCATCGCCACCGACGGCGAAAACGCCATCGAGTTCTTCGGCGGCCTCACCCTACCCTACGACCGCGAGCTCCGAGCACGTCTTCTCGAAGCCTCGCAGCACGATGTGCCGCTGCTCGAACTGGCGCGCGTCGAGCGCGATATCACGCTTCACCACGCCGATGCCGTCGCCGAGCTCCTGAAAATGTTGCCGCGCGAGGCCGAAGGAACCGAGCTGATCGGCTTTCATGGTCACACGGTGCGACACGTGGCCAGCGAGCTCATCTGCTGGCAGATCGGCAATCCCTGGTTGCTCGCGGAAAGAACCGGTAAACGCGTGGTGAGCGATTTCCGCCGGCACGACGTCGCCGTTGGCGGCCACGGCGCGCCGCTGGTCGCCATGTTTCACCGGGCGCTATTCCCCAACGAGCCGCGGCCAACCGTGATCCTCAACTTGGGCGGCGTTGCGAACATCACCTGGCTGGGCGAGCACGAAGAAATCGTCGCCGGCGACACCGGCCCCGGTTGCGGCCTCTTGGACGAATGGATTGAGGAAATGTCCGGCCAATCGCACGACAAGGACGGCGAGATCGCCAAGCGCGGCCGCGTGGATCAAGGAATCGTCGAGGCCGCGCTCGCGACACCGTTCTTTTCCAAGCCCCTGCCGCGCTCGGCCGATCGCTTCGAATTCGACCACGTCGACGTTTCGGGCCTAAGCGTCGAAGACGGCGCCGCGACGCTCTGCGCCGTTACCGTGCAAGCCATCGTAAGGGCCGTCCGCCGAATGCCGAAGCCGCCGCAAGTGCTGTGGGTCACCGGCGGCGGCGTGCATCACCCGGTCATCATGCGGATGCTTGGCGAGAATTTTCCCAAGGTGCGCAACGTGCGCGAGATGAATCTCAATCCGGATACGCTCGAAGCCGAGTGTTTCGCCTGGCTCGCCGTTCGTCACACCAAGGGCCTGCCGCTCACGATCCCGGAAACGACCGGCTGCCGCGAACCGGTGTGCGGCGGCACGATCACCTGCTAACTCGACTCGCTTAACGCGCTGTACGCGGTTGCGTCACACGCAAACTGCGCTCCGCTGGCCTCTCGTCCGCAGCTGAGCTCGCCGTCCGAATGGAAGTTGCATCTGTGGTCGCATCCTGCGCCTTCGCCGCAACGGTCGAAACCGCTTCCGGCGTCACGATGAATAACAACTCCACTTCTTGTTCTTGAACGACGTTTCCGGTGTC
>JAKEIB010000061.1 GCA_022614705.1 Planctomycetota bacterium
CAGTGCTTGCCGCGCGTCATCGTGAGACCCATGCCGAAGAAAACCACGCCGAATTTGCACGCCTTCATGCGGGCCATGAGGTCCTGCCACACGGCCAGCTCCACTCCCGTTTGTTGCAGCACGTCCGCTGCATCAAGCTCGATGCCCTTGGCCAGCGCCCGCAGCGTCCACAGCGCCTCGAAATCCTGTCGCGGCTTGATCTGGATGAAAATGTCGGCCGCCTTTGCGCTCTTGGTCTTCCGCACATCGACGATCACGCACGTGCGGTCCTTGCGTCCGTTCGGAAGGAACATGCCCTTGGGCATGAGGCTGTACTTGGTGAAATGCCGCGGGTGACTCTCGGCCGGGTTCGACCCCCAGAACATGATAAGGTCGCCGCGGTTGGCCACCTCGCCCAGCGAGCATGTCACTTCGCCCACGCCCTGAAACGCCATGCCCGACGGCCCATGACAGACGCTCGTCGTAGTATCGATCGTGCCGCTGATCCAATCGGCGATGCTCACCGCCACGCGCTGCGCTTCGCAAGGTGAATCGCTCAGCCCGTAAACAATCGGAAACTTCGCCGACGTGAGCAGCTCGGCCGCCAGCTCGTAACCGTCTTCCAGCGACGCCGGCTGACCCTTGATGAGGCAACTCGGCCGGTCCTCGATGTGATGATTGAGAAACCACGCCTTTCCCAGCACGCAGGCCCGCTTGGCCTCAGTGATGTGGTTGTCCTGCACCGTGAGATCGATATCGTCGCACACGCACCCGCAAAACGTGCAAGTGGCGTCTTGGACGATTTTCAGGCCGCCCTGCGGCGCGGGCGAGGAATCTGTTATCACGCTTGCCATTTCAGTATTCGGAACACAACGCGCAAGACGGTACGGATCAACGGATTGCGAGCTCTTAGTATATCGCCTGCCAATCAAAGCGGCAATTCGCGGCGACGCAGTTAGCGACACATTATGAAATGGCAATGAGGCCGAGCAGTACCGCAATCAGCGTCACGGCGATAAGCAGCGTACGGAGGCGGAAGCGTCGTGACCATTTAATCCAGGGTACCACCGCTAAAGAGGCGGTTATCAGAATTGGGACCCAATGCGGAAAGAAAACTAAGGTCGAGTCAGGGCTAAGAGCCCATCGCCAATCGCGCTGTGCTAACGTCGGTTCATCCCATTTTTGGACTCGATGAGCCTTAAAACTCCAATGCGTTGACTTTGTGGCGCTGTCCCAAACGTAAACCATTTCTCCTTGCATTGAATGGATATATACGGTTCCAGACTTATGTGACGGCCTCGAAAAACTAACTTGGTACCAAAAACTACACACCCACAGCACGAACAGCGGCACACACGCCATGAGGCACAATGCTGATACGATGGTGCGCAGAGGCTTAAGCATCGGTCGCCTTGGATTGAGTCGTTCGCGATCGTTCGTCGCGAAATCTCGTTCACTTTACATCCTTATCAATCACTTCCAATTGCACATCCAGCCCTTTGCTCGTCGGCATTCCCGAGCCGTGCGTGTCGCCGCCCATGAGGCGGCTGGAGATGTCGCCGTAGGCGATGAACAAGAGCCCTTCCGGCAGCTCGTCTTTCTTCGCGGGCGTGACGGCCACTTCCACTTGCTGACCGAGCTGGCTGGTGAGCCGCACGCGGTCGCCCTTGGCCAGGCCCAGCCGCTCCATGTCGCCCGGCGCGACTTGCAGCGTGTTGATCTCGGTCTGGTACTTCTGCTCGAACTTCCCTTCGCTAATCCCGCAACCTTGGTCGCTCGTCCGGCCGGGAATGAGAATAAATGTTTCGGGCATGGTTGTCCGTGGTCCGTCGAATCTGCATGCTCTGTCAGCAGGACCGTTTACGGTCCTTCTTCGCGAAGCGATATTAGGCCCGCCGTTCACGGCGGGTCAGGGGAATGACAGAGCCGATCTCGTGTAGCCCCATTCATGGGGCTTCTCGCTGCTGGCTTGAGCCGTCCATTATGTGGCTCAAGCCGTCACAGCGAGAAGCCCTGTAAACAGGGCTATCCGATGGACGTTTCCTGTTGCGCAAACCCGTCGTCAACGACGGGCCTATCAGCGGCTGCGCCGAAAAGGGCCGTAAACGGCCCTCCAGCGGTTTAAGTTTTCCAGTTTCGCAAATTCACAACGATCGGATGTCCTCCATAACATAACCTGCAGGCGTCCAGCCACGCGCACGGTTATATGCTTCGATCAACGTTGCCAGCCGGGTTGGTGAAAGCTGTGCCCGAGCATCCTCTGGCAAGGCTTCGTGGAGTATTCGTTCCGGCAACGTATCCTCGGCGGGCGTCCAACCGGCGCGGATGTTGAATTGTTTCTTGGTCGTGACGATGCGGGCGGCCGTAGCGCGGAGCTCGGCGGCCGTAACGTCCCAACCCGTGACCAGCCGCAGCATCTCGGCCGCTTCGGCGAAGAAATCGCTGAACACGCCGCGCAGGAATTTGCACAGGATCAGCGAATCCATCAGCGCGGCTTTGTCTTCAGTTTCGATGGCCAGCGGCACGGCCTCCGTGTTCACGTTCCGACGATCGACGGCTTCCGAGAAATCCACTTCGTACGCGCCCGACCGGTTGTGATCGGCGCCGCGCGTGCCGACAGCAAAACCGAGAGCCATCGTTTGCAATCCTCGCGGGTCGTAGCCGGGGATTTCGAGGCCTTTTACTTGCGGAGCAAACGCAATCGAATTGTGCCCCACTTCAAGCGCCATGCTTCGGCTGCCTTCGGCCAACAACCGGCCCAGTTCATCGCCGCTGACAATCGACTCAAGCGCCCGTATCAGGGCCGTGCCGTCGCCGAAGCGGAGCCAGGGCGCGTCGATGTAGCCGCGTTCGGCACATTCCATGGCGAATGCGATCGTGCCGCCGGCGCTGATCGTATCGAGGCCCAGCTCGTCGCACAGTTTGCAGGCCGCGAGCACCGTCTCCGGATCGCTGATCCCGCACATCGGGCCCAGCGCGAACAGGTTTTCATATTCCAGCCGCACGCTGCCGTCGCCGTTCTTCAGGCCGTATAAATGCTCGCAGCCGATCGTGCAGGCAGCGCAAGATGACCGGGTGCGCTCGCGCGCAACGCTCAGTTGTTCCGGCGAAATCGCTTCTGCTCCCGCGAAGCTGCCCTGTTGAAAGTTGCGCGTGGGCAGCACGTTAAGCCGATTGAACGCAAGCAAGTTGGTCGCCGTGCCCAGCTCGCGGTATTTGGCAGTGGCCGGCCCGAACGATTTTTCCGAGAGCCTCTTCGCCAGCGCCACGAGTTCCTGCGGGTGCGCCCATTCGGTGCGCCGCGATCCGCGAACCGCAATTGCTTTGATATTCTTCGCGCCAAGCACGGCCCCACTGCCGCCGCGCCCGGCGTGCCGGCCGTCGTGCGAAATTGTGGCGAATCGCACCAGCCGTTCGCCGGCTGGGCCGATCGTGGCAACTTGATAATCCGCGCCAAGCCGCTCGCGTAGCCGGTCTTGCGCCGCGCGATTCGCGAGGCCCCACAGTTCGTCGGCAGGTTCCAGTGAGACGTTCTCGTCGTCGATCACCAGGACCGACGGCCGCGGCGCCTTACCAACCAGCACAATCGCATCGTGCCCCGTCTTCTTGCCCGCGATCGCGAACCCGCTGCTGGCCAGCGAATCGTTGATCCGCTGCGTGAGCGGGCTCTTGCTTACCACTGCGAATTTTGCCGACGTCGTGAGCGGGCTTCCCACCAGCGGGCTGAAGACGAATGCCAGTGCGGCGTTCTCGCTCAGCGGATCGGCCTCCGCCGCACCTTCGTTTAGTAGTATGTCGACGCCCAGTCCGCTGCCGCCAAGGACGCGACGCAGCCGACTCTCGTCCAGCGCAATCCGAGCCGACGAGCCGGTCGACAGATCGACGCGCAAGTAGCAGCCGTGATATCCGGGGACGCTGTGAGTCACAAATTTCTTTCTGTAGCTGGCCTCTATGAGGCCGGCGTGTGGGAGCGCCGGGGTCACAGACCCCCGGCTACAATTTGGAACTATCCACCCGCATCCAGCGAAAGCAGCAGCACCGTGTCGCCTTCGGCAAGCGGCGTTTCCGGCGACGTCACAAAGCGATCCGCGCTCAGGTTCACCACGAAGCCCGCGCGAAGCGAGCGCCCGTCGATGCACGTCTCCGCCAGCGGCGGAAATTTTTGGGCCAGGTCGGCCAGCACGTCGCCCAAGTTGCTGCCGGCCGCGGAGGTCTGCGCAACGCCGGCGCGAGCGCGCGGGATGCCGAATAGTTCGACCGCGACCTGCATGGCGACACCGCTTAACCTCTCCTGGAACATACCCTCTCCGTATATGATGATAGTCCCGCAGCCATGCAGCGGCAATTTGCAACCAGTATGGCCTCAAGAGCATGTGGTTTCTGAACAGGAGGCAACAGAGAGAACAGAGACGACAATGTACTTCGTTCCGATTTCTCTGCTTCCTCTGTTTCCTCCTGTTCAAAAAATGCAATCCATTCGTTTCAATCTGTCGTTAACATGCCGCAGACTTTTTCCGACGTCGCTTGTACCGTTTGCGGCTGCGTGTGCGACGATCTTCAACTGACGTTTTCCGACGGTCGCGTCACGCAGGCCGCAGGCGCGTGCCGGCTTGCCGAACCGTGGTTTGCGTCGCTGTCCGAACCATCCGGGCGACCTGCGGCGGCCATCGATGGGAGGCCCGTATCGCTCGACGACGCCATCGACCGAGCCGCCGAGATTCTGCGAGCCAGCCGCGCGCCGCTCATCTGGGGCCTGTCGCGCAGCAGCACGGCCGGACAACGGGCCGCCGTATTGCTCGCCGAGCAAATCGGCGCGACCATCGACACGACCGCGTCGGTGTGTCACGGGCCTTCGATCATGGCAATTCAACAGGTGGGCGAATCGACTTGCTCGCTAGGCGAAGTTCGCAATCGGGCCGACCTGGTGGTCTTCTGGGGCGCCGACCCGGTTGAAAGCCATCCGCGTCACTTCGAACGCTACAGCGCCGATGCGGTCGGGCTGTTCGTTCCGCGCGGCCGCGCGGATCGGCATCTGATCGTGATCGATTCAGAGGAAACGGCCACCAGCCGATTGGCCGACACGTTCGTCAAAATTCAGCGCGATAGCGACTTTGAAGTGATCTGGGCACTGCGGCAGCTGCTGCGCGGGATCGAACTGTCGCCATCGTTCGATGTCGGCGTGCCCCATCATGTGCTGCAAACGCTGGCCAGCCAGATGTCGAACTGCCGCTATGGCGCCGTGTTCTTCGGCTTGGGGCTGGCCCAGCGAAGCATCGGCCACAAGAATGTGGAGGCCTTGTTGCGACTGGTGGAAGACCTCAACGACTTCACGCGCTTCACGGCGCGCCGGCTGCGCATTCCGGGAGACGTCACCGGGGCCGACGCCGTTCTCTGTTGGTTGACGGGATTTCCATTCGCCGTGAATCTGTCGCGCGGATTTCCGCGCTACAATCCGGGCGAGTACTCGGCGAACGACCTGCTGGAGCGCGGCGAAGTCGACGCCTGCCTGTTCGTCGGCAGCGAGCCGTTTCTCGATCTGTCGCCACGCGCTCAACGAACCGTCGCGCAACTTCCGACGATCGCGTTGGACTATCCCAACGCGCAACCGCCGTTCGAAGCGACCGTCCAAATCACAACCGCGATTTACGGTATCCACGCGCCAGGGACGGCCTACCGCATGGACGAAGTGCCGGTTCCGCTGCGCCAGCTCGTTCCGTCAAGCCTTCCGACCGACGACGACGTGTTGGGCGCAATCTCGCGTCAACTTCTGATCGACCATCCCTGATCGAGAACGATTAGTTGTTCGGAAGCGTCGTGCTACAATGGACGCATGCACGCTTCCGAATTTGCACATCCCAATGCCGACGTCCGCATGCGCGGGTTCGCGCAACGGACGACGGTCGAGGATGCACTGGCTTGGGTTGATTCAGCGGTGCCGGAATTTGGCAAGCTCGGCGTCGAAGACGTTTCGTTATTGAACGCGGCCCGCCGCGTGTTGGCCCGCGATGTGACCAGCCGCGTGAATGTGCCCGGTTTCGCGCGGGCCATGATGGACGGCTTCGCACTCGTGGCCGACGATACGCTCGGCGCGACGACTTACAATCCGTTGCCGCTCGAAGTTCTCGGCACGTGCTTGCCGTCGCAGGCATTTCAGGGCACGGTTTCCGCCGGCAGCGCCGTGCGGATCATGACCGGCGCCCCGCTTCCCGAGGGCGCCAATGCCGTTCTGCCGATTGAAAACGCGCAGTTTGACGGACAGCGCGTGTTAGTGCTCGGCGAAGTATCGCCCGGCAAACACGTGGGCCAACTCGGCGAAGACGTTCGGGCGGGCGACGTCGTGGCGCGAACCGGCCAATTGTTGCGGCCGCAGGACATCGGCATGTTGTCGTCGCTCGGATTCGACCGCGCGCCGGCGATCCGCCGGCCGCGCGTGCGAATTCTCATCACGGGCAACGAACTGCTGCCGATGGGCACGTCGCCCACCGGCTTTCAAATCACCGACGCCAACGGACCGATGCTCGCCGCGCTTGTCACCCGCGACGGCGGCGAGCCAATCATGGGGCCGATTGTGCCGGACGATCGCGATGCGATTCTTGCAGCGCTGCGGGCGGATGCCGATGTCATTTTAGTCTCCGGCGGGTCGAGTGTCGGTCAAGAAGATCACGTCCCAACCCTGCTGGCCGAACACGGCGAACTCGCAATTCACGGCATCGCGATGCGGCCGAGCAGCCCCACCGGCATGGGCCGCCTCGACGGTCGCCTCGTGTTCCTCTTGCCGGGGAATCCCGTATCCTGCCTGTGTGCCTACGATTTCTTCGCCGGCCGGGCAATCCGCGCGCTGGGCGGACGCGATCGCGACTGGCCGTATCGACGACTCCGCGCGCAACTTACTAGAAAGCTTGTTTCTGTCGTCGGCCGAGTGGACTACGCGCGGATGCGCATTGACGGTACTACCGCAGAGCCACTCGCGATCAGCGGCGCGTCGGTGCTCAGCTCCGTGACGCGTGCCGACGGATTTGTGATCGTCCCCGCAGACGGCGAGGGGTTTCCGGAAGGGGCCGAGGTGGACGTGTATTTGTACGAATGAAAGTAGCAGGCACACTCCGTGTGCCGTAGCTGCCCCAGCGAATTTGCCACATTCAGCTTACGTTGTTACGGCACGCGGAGCGTGCCTACTACATATGTCCTCCCAAGAACAATTTCTCAACGTGATCGATCGCGACGAAGCCGAAGCGCGGTTTCGCGCGGCGCTCACGCTGGAGCCGCTGGGCGTAGAGCGGGTTAAATTGGGCGACGCATTGGGTCGAGTGCTCGCGGCGGACATCGTCGCTCGAGTGGACGTGCCGTCGTTCGATCGTTCGAACTTCGACGGTTTCGCCATTCACGCCGCCGATTCCTTTGGCGCGAGCGAGCTCGAGCCCCGCACGGTTGCACTCCTCTCAGAATCGATCGATGCGGGCGCCGCCGCGAACAGGGAAGTTCGCCCTGGCGAAGCCATCGCGATCGCGACCGGCGGAATGGTGCCGCGCGGCGCCGATGCCATCCTCATGATCGAGCACGCCGAGGTGCGACGTTCCCCTCCCCTCGGCGGGGAGGGGCTAGGGGAAGGGGGTGACCAACTCATAGTTCGCAAATCGGTGACGCCCGGTTTCGGCGTCGCGTTCGCCGGCAATGATATTGCCCGTGGCGAAACCGTGCTGCGGATCGGCACGCTGCTCACCAGTCGCGAGACGGGTGTGCTGGCCGCGATCGGCGAAAGCGAAGTGGCCGTGTGGCGGCGGCCACGCGTGGCGATCATCTCGACGGGCAATGAACTGATTGCGCCGGGAGAGCCGATGCGTCCGCCGCATGTTTTCGATTCCAACGCACAGATCCTGGCCGACTCGGTGCGCGAGCTCGGCGGCCTGCCACATATCCTCGGCATCGTTCGTGACGATGCCGACGCGCTGCGAAAGATGCTGCACGCCGCGCTCGCCGAGTCAGACGTCTTACTGCTCTCCGGCGGCACCAGCAAAGGTCAGGGCGATTTGTGTTACCGCATCGTCGCCGAGTTGACCGATCCGGGCATCGTCGCGCACGGCGTGGCGCTCAAGCCGGGCAAGCCGATCTGCCTCGCGGTCAGCGGCGGTAAACCGGTCGTCATCCTGCCCGGCTTCCCGACCTCGGCGATTTTCACGTTCCACGAATTTGTCGCGCCGGTGATTTGCCTCTTAGGCGGACGCCGACCGGATGTGGCCGGGGTCTCAGACCCCGGCTACAGTGCGCGCATGGCTGTAAAGATCAATTCCGAAATCGGCCGCACGGAATACCTGCTCGTCAGTCTAGTGCACTCGCATATCCCCCTCCCCGAAACTGGGGAGGGGAGCGGGGAGGGGCAATTGGTCGCTTACCCAATCGGAAAAGGCTCGGGCTCCGTGACGACCTTCAGCCGGGCCGACGGCTTTGTCACCATCGGCCGGCACACGGAAATCGTCGACGCGGGCCAGCTAGTACAAGTACGTCCGATTGGCCGCGGTCTCTCGGTCGCCGATCTGGTCGTGATCGGCAGCCATTGCGTCGGGTTGGACTTCCTTCTATCGAAGCTTCAACAGCGTGGCGTGACATCGAAACTGATCACCGTCGGCAGCTCGGCCGGACTGGAGGCCGTCCGCCGCGGCGAGTGCGACGTGGCCGGCATCCATTTGCTGGATGCTCGAACCGGCGAATACAACCGGCCGTTTCTCAGCGATGAAGTGTTACTGGTCGAAGGCTACGGGCGAAAACAGGGAATCGTGTATCGCCGGGGCGACCCGCGCTTCGAAGGAAAGTCGATCGACGACATCATCGCCGTGCTCCGGTCCCCCTCCCCAGCTCGGGGAGGGGTTAGGGGAGGGGCAACCAGCGACTGCATCATGGTCAACCGCAACCAGGGCAGCGGCACGCGAATCCTCATCGATCGCCTCCTCGCCGGGAAGCGCCCGCGCGGCTACGCCGTCCAGGCTACCAATCACAACGCAGTCGCCGCCGCCGTCGCCCAAGCCCGCGCCGACTGGGGCCTGGCCATCGAATCGGTCGCCCACGAGAATAATTTGGGATTCCTCCACTACCAAGACGAGCGCTACGACTTCATCATCCCCAAGTCGCGCCGCGAGCGACCCGCAGTAAAAGCCTTTGTCGAGCTACTCGCCGAGCATTCGATACGACAACATCTGGCCGAACTCGGCTTTCGCTAGTGGATCATCCAGGCCGCACTCGTTGCGGCTTTGCTCGCGTGAGTCCGACTGGATCGTTTGTCGTCGTATTGGGCGTGCGCGCCCCCGAGCGCCCAGGGTTCTGCACGTCGAGTTTTGCATCGCTCGCGCAAATGCTCGTAAACCTCGAGTCTTAGCGAGTTTTGCACGACGCCTTTGGCGCGCTCGCGTGCTAACTACTTGCGTGGCAAGCGTTTCCATATTGCACGGCCGGCGGGGGACCCTATCCGCCGGGCGAAACTCACCAATTTCGCCCGCCGCCTGCGCCGAATGACTCGGCAAATCAAGCACCGAACGAAACGCGCTGCGCGCAAAACCGGGCGAATTTAATGCGGAAGCTGTCGCGGGCACCCGGCAGCCGGTAATACCGGGTGCCGGGTCGCGGCTATCAGCCGTCGGCCAATCAGCGCACCGTGAGCGGTCTGGCTGACAGCCGAGAGCCGACAGCCGATAGCCTGCAAGTTCAATTGCCAAACAACAATGCACGCTGACTTCGACTAGCTCAGTCGAGCCGGTTTGCAGCGTGGGTGCCAGTGTAGCAGAAAAGTGTACGGATGTCCATATATGATTTTTGGCCATGCGGCGGAAGGGCGGACGGGAGACAAGGCTTCGGCCGTGAGTTCCCCTCGGCAGGCTCGGGGTCTGAGCTTGTCGAAGACAGCCGAACGGAGAGGGGGAGACGAGATGGAGCACGTCGAGGGGACAAGTTTTGATTGGGCAAAAAGTGTGTATTTCACGGAAGCGGACAAAGGGGACAAGTTTCTTGGGGGTCGCCCTGCCGCGCGAAAACGAGAGAGCAGGCTGGGATTGCGCTGACTATGGTCGGCGCGCAGCGATAGCGCAGTTCGTCAGCAGCGAACGATCTCGATTTGCTCGGCTTGTCAAAGGGACATCGCTGGAATGCAGCGTGGGTCCAATGTAGCGAGAAGCCGCAGCGATTTCCACAACTTTTATTGGCCACTTGGAGAAATCGCCCAGTGTCGGAAATGGCGGTGTATTCTACGCGAAGTATCCTTGAAGATCATGTCAAAGACATCCGCCGCGCGGTGGACCGCTGTCCTCATTCATCGTAATCTTGTAATCGATGGCCCGGAAAACGACTAACGCGCTGGATATCATTCGTCACGAGACGGGCATCGATCCGCGCAGCGACCCGAGGGTGCAGGCGTACCGCCGACCGTTTGAGATCGCCCAGATGATCTACGACGCCCGGACGGCGGCGGGCCTAACACAACAGCAGCTTGCCGAGCGGATCGGCACCAAGCAGCCGGTCATCTCGCAGCTTGAAAACGCCGACTACGAAGGCCAATCGCTGGCGATGCTCGAGCGGATCGCCGAAGCGCTGAGTCTAGAAGTACAACTCCGCCTAGTGCCGGCGTCGTCGACGCGTTGAACGCTGGGTCGCGACAACTTATTGGTTCGCGATCCGTCACAACTCCGATCACTCGGCCAGCGTCGAGGGATGCGCCGCGGCCAAACCGGCCCGTTGGGAACGTGTCGAATTTCCAATTTCGACGGGCATTGCTCTAAGCGCGGCGATGACTCACCTCGCTTTGGGCGCGCTCGGCATCGACGCCGACACCTATCCTTACGGCATCATCGGGCTGTAGACTCTGGTTGTCTGCCATCCAGTCTAGCTGGCCGAAAAAGGGTGAGCACTTGAAAGCAATTCAAGAGATTCATCGGCTTCGGCTAGTTGCTGACTCGTACCCTGACCTGGGCGCCGAGGTACAGCAACGGTTCTTAGACCTGTCAGCGACCAATGCGCCCTTATCAAAGTGAAAAACGGGGGCAGAACTATTTTGTCCGGCACTGAAAAAGTTCTGACTTCAAGTATTGAGTGGACGAATGGCCAAACTTTATTCCTACGTCGTTGACCACGATCTTGGGTATGCTCCCAATCCATTCGGAGGGTTATGCACGCTGGCGAAATGTAAATATGGCTCGAAGAAACGCAACGTCGTTGAAATGGCTGACGAGGGTGACTGGATCGCGGGTACGGGTGGGGCGGACCTCACGAAGAGTGCCGGCCATGGCAAATTGATTTATGCGATGAGGGTGGATGAAAAAATACCGCTTGCCGAGTATTGCCGAACAATGAACGGGAAGCGATTCGACGCAGAACATGAGGTTCTTGAGGACGGTCGCTATGCCCTCATTTCTCGGCATTTCTTTTACTTCGGTCGAAACGCAGTCGACCTTTCCGAAATTCCACGAAAATACCTGAACCATCCTTTTGAAAAGAAAGGGCCGGGGTATCGATGTGATTTCACCGAAGAGTATGGACCGTCCGAATAAATCTGCCACATCAAGAAGCTCGCAAACACCTGAATTTAAGGGATTCTCAACGAGTCAATGTGTCAGATTTTTTGCGACGAG
>JAKEIB010000062.1 GCA_022614705.1 Planctomycetota bacterium
CGCGGCGGCACTTCGGCATAGAAGCCGTATGGGTCGCACTTCTCAACGACGTGTCCGCCCCGGTGCTTCACGGCAAACTTGTATTGCTTTCCCTCGCCGATGCCGGGGATGAATAGTTCCCACACGCCGCTGGGAATGTGCTTTCGCATCATGTGGCTGCGGCGATCCCACAAGTTGAACTCGCCGATTACTGCGACGCTTTCGGCGTTCGGCGCCCAGACGGCAAAGTTCACTCCCGAGACTCCGTCGATGGTGCGCAAGTGCGCGCCCAGCCGCTCGTAGCTCCGCCAATGCGTGCCTTCGCCGATCAGGTGCAAGTCGTAATCGGTCAACATGGGTGCGAACGCATAGGGGTCGTGCATCGTGATCGTCTCGCCCGATTTGTAATTCACGCGAAGTTGGTAGTGGCAGGGGGCAGGTGGCCGGGAGCAAGGCGTTTGTCTTGGTTCGGTTGTACAATTCGCGAATGTTTCTGCGGGACAGACCGCCTCATAGAGGCCGGCCGGGTGAATCCGCCGCATCGGCCGTTCCGCGCCGTGGGCCGGGTCGATGACCCAGGCCCGATTCGCCTCCGGCAAAAACGCGCGGACCGCAAGCGCCCGCCGATCGCCTTGCTGAATCTCGTGAGGGCCTAACACCTCGAAGGGGTTTTCATGGTAGCCATGAATCACGGGACCAATGGCCTGCAATGGAACTTGCGTTTGCACGATAGTGTCTCCTCACGAGCCGCGACAACGGGAATCACCCCATCCGCTGGGGCCGCCTGTCACGCGATTTTATTGTGTTCAGTTACGCGGCCCGCGTAAACGGCGGCCGCCAGAGGGATGAAATCGGGGTTAAAACGCTCCGGCGGAGGTTGCTGAGCACTGCCGCTACGTTCCAGCCGCGCGAGTGCCAACCAGCCGATCGGCGGCGTGAACGGCGTTGGAATGTGGACCGTCGTGCCGAGTGGCCGTCAGCACCGCAGCGGCCGTCGTTGGTCCATGCACAGCATTCCACCTGGTGGTACTGCAGGGCCCGATCGATGCGTTGCCAGAGGTCGTGGTCGCGAATCGGCACCAGCTTGCCAAACCGCTCCCATCGCCAGCGCCGTTCGCGCCAATGGTTGAGTTCGCGACGCATGCCTCGTCGCACGTAGCGGCTACGCGTGAGCAGCGTCACGCGGGACGGCTGGGCGAGCGCTTCCAAGCCGCGAACCACTGCCAGCAGCTCGAGTCGGCTCGCGCGGGTTTCGCGCTCCGTGTCGGCGGCCGAGAAATGTTCTTCCGCGCCGACGGACTGCAGCACGAACTTCCAACTCGGCGAGTTGTCGTCGTCGATCGTGCCTTCGGAGATGAGCAGGTAGTGCGGGTTGTACGCTTGCATGGATCGGCTGCGTTTCGTCCGCGAATGTCGCACGCCGCCGTGGCGGCTATTCGCGTGTGAGCGCCCGAGTCCGTCGGCCGGGCAAATTGACGAAGGCCTACCTCCGATGCAAGCCGACCGGCTTGTGTACGCCGATCAGCTTCTGTCATCGGCAATTTGTTCCGAGCCAGTCCAGATTAACGCGTAAGAATGTTGTTGTGTGGTACCGCCGGAGTTAGGCAATTAGCCGCGACCCAACGGGTCGCCGGCGAACACGCGCTTGTCCAACGACCCGACCACCCTTCGGGCGGTGCCCAGGTCGCGGCTAATCGATGATCGAGCGCTTCGGCCGTCAACCGCGGCGTAATCGTCACATTCGTTTTGACGCGAACTTGCGCATTGCGCGCCACTCTTCAACCTAGGCTTTAACACGAGCATCAAGACTGGCATCTATAGTCGGCGGTCAGACGGGTTCTCGTAATGGCTCGAGGCGCCAAGGAGTCGTCATGCATTTCGGACTGTATCTGAAGAAACGCGGTGTCGTCTCGGCCGAGCAATTGGTGTCGGCACTGGAAGTGCAAATGAGCACGCTGGTGCCAATCGGCCAATTAGCGCTCGAGGAAGGCATGCTATCGGCACGCGACATTTTCAACATCCTCCGCGCTCAAGGCAACGCCCCGAACGTGCGCTTCGGCGACCTGGCCGTTGAAATGGGACTGCTCACGCGCGACGACGTGATGCGGCTGCTCATGATTCAAGCCGACCGCAAGCGCCCGATTGCCGAAATCCTGGCGGGGCAGGGGGTGCTCACCGAGGAACAGTTGGAATCGGAGCTCGCCGCCTATCGCCGCGCACAGCTTCGGCCAAAACGCGAATCGGCGACGATGAAGTTCGTCCCCATGCCGCTCAGCAAAGACGCGCCGCGAACGGTCGCGGAATCGGTGACGGCCGTCTGAGTGTAAGTCCGTAGCTGAATTCTTGCGAATTCAGCTACGGGCAAGGCGTTCTCTTAGGTCCGGCAGTTGCCGCGCTTTCGTCGCCAGTCGGGGATGGATGAGAATTCGCACCCGTTTCACGAAGTCGTCGAACTGCTCCCGAGCCAGCGTGCGGACCACCGGCGAAATATCGCCTAATCGTCGATAGACGTGCTGCTTCACAAAATACACGTCGACGTTGAATTCGACCTCTAGCTCCGCCGGCGGGGCGTCGACGAGCACTTCATGGGCGGCGACCGCTTCGCTGAGTGCCGTTGAAAAGTTCGACGCGATCGACTCGGCGACGCCACACAATTCGCCGTACGGCCGGCGCGCCAATCGCCCGTACAGCTCCGGCTCTTCAAAGTAGCTGTATTGAGCCAGTCGCTTGTACAACTGTCGGCGCGGTCCGAAGATGCCGCTTAGCAGGTCGGCCGCGGGACCGTTCGCGGCCGCGGCGAGCAGGGCCTCGATCATTGGCTGCTCGGTCTGGCCGACCAAGCGGTCGAGATCCAGCGAATCGCGCAACAAGTAGAACGCTCGCTGAAACATCGCCGTCGCCGACCGCACCGCGTGGTGCCAGTAAACTTCACTGAACATCACGTAGCGGGCGAAGACCATCATCTCAGCCGCCGTTTTGCCTTTGTCCGTGATCGCCAGCGAGTCGCCGGCCTCGTTCAGGCACAGGCTGTTGATCAAGCGTCGCCGATCAAAGTGTTGCCCGTACGGCACGCCAGCGTGCAAGCTGTCGCGCGCCAGGTAATCGATCTTGTCGACGTCGATCGGCCCCGAAAGCATGCTTCTCAAAATCCGCTGCGCCGGCTTGCGCACGTCTCCGGATACCAGATTCGCGACATCGTTCGGATCAACGCGCCAATCGATTTGCAGCACGTCGGCAACTTCGCCAGAGAGTATTTGACGTCGGCCGAGTTGCTCGTGCCCGTTGACCTGCGGCAAATGCAAGTCTTCGATCGGGTGTCCGAACGGCCAG
>JAKEIB010000384.1 GCA_022614705.1 Planctomycetota bacterium
CAGCGGCGAGCGGCACGCGCGGAGCACGATGTTGTAGCCGACCTTGTGGTCCTGCGTGGCATCATCGGCCGGCTTCACTTTGCGGCCGGCACGCAGCAGGGCGACGCCGCCGCCCGGCAGAATGCCTTCTTCGACGGCCGCGCGGGTGGCATGAAGGGCGTCTTCGACGCGGGCCTTCTTTTCCTTCATCTCGCTTTCGGTCGCGGCGCCGACGTTGATCTTGGCCACGCCGCCGGCCAGCTTGGCCAGCCGCTCTTCGAGCTTCTCGCGATCGTAGTCGCTCGTGGTGTTCTCGATCTCGCGGCGGATCTGGTCGATGCGGCCCTTGATGTCCTGGCTCTTTCCGGCGCCTTCGATGATCGTCGTGTTGTCCTTGTCGACGATGATCTTCTTGGCGCGGCCCAGCTCGCCCAGGCCGATGCTCTCGAGCTTGATGCCGAGGTCTTCGAAAATGGCCTGGCCGCCGGTGAGGATGGCGATGTCTTCGAGCATGGCCTTGCGGCGATCGCCGAAGCCGGGAGCCTTCACGGCGCACACGTTAAACGTGCCGCGGAGCTTGTTAATGACGAGCGTGGCGAGCGCTTCACCTTCGATGTCCTCGGCCACGATCAAGAGCGGCTTGCCGCTGTTCACCACGGCTTCGAGCACGGGCACCAGGTCCTTGACGCTCGTGATTTTCTTTTCGTGCACTAGCACGTACGCGTCTTCGATCTCGCACTGCATGGTTTGCGGATCGGTGACGAAGTACGGCGAGAGATAGCCGCGGTCGAACTGCATGCCCTCGACCCACTCGACCTCGGTGCTGAGGCTCTTACCTTCGTCGACGGTGATGACGCCGTCTTTGCCGACCTTTTCCATCGCCTTGGCGAGCATGTCGCCGATTTCGCGGTCGCCGTTCGAGGCGATCGTGGCGACTTGAGCCATCTCTTCGGTGCTCTTGATCTTGATCGAGTTCTTCTTGAGCTCGGCCGTGATGTCTTCGACGGCCTTCTCTATGCCTTCCTTCATCTGCACGGGGTTGACGCCCGCGGCGACGCTCTTGAGGCCTTCGTTGAAGATGGCTTCGGCGAGGACGGTGGCGGTGGTGGTGCCGTCGCCGGCGACGTCGCTGGTTTTGCTGGCGACTTCCTTCACCATCTGGGCGCCCATGTTTTCGTAGGTTTCCTCGAGCTCAATTTCCTTGGCGACGGTGACGCCGTCCTTGGTGACGGTCGGCGAGCCGAAGGACTTTTGCAGGATGACGTTGCGGCCCTTGGGACCGAGCGTGACTTTCACTGCGCGGGCGAGTTTTTGAACGCCGCGACGCATCGCATCGCGGGCTTCCTGGTCAAACGCAATCATTTTTGCCATTGGGGAACTCCTAAGTATTCGAACTTTGATTTGGGTGGTGGTGCGAGGTGTCAGGTGTCAGGTGTCAGTTGATTTCTGACACCCGAAACCTGACACCTGACACCTTTTTGCTATTCGATAACGGCCAGAATGTCCGACTCGCTCATCAGCAGGTATTCATCGTCACCAATCTCAATGACTTCCGGGGCGTAGCTGGTGAACAGGACGCGGTCGCCCTTCTTGACTTGCATTTCGCCGCGGGTGCCGTCGTCGAGCACTTTGCCGGTGCCGACGGCGATGATCGTGCCGCGCGTGGGCTTGTCCTTGGCGGCGTCGGGGATGTAAATGCCGCCGGCGGTTTTCTCTTGCGATTCTTCGCGCTCGACAACAACTTTGTCGCCGAGCGGCTGCAGCGTGACTTTGGATTTGGGCTTTGACTTGGTAGCGGTTGCGGGCATGTAGTTTCCTCCTGAATAGAAGCTGTTAGCTATTAGCTATTAGCCAGAAAAATCACTGTGGAAGTTTATAGGTCTTATTTGTTGGCTCTTAGCCGGAGGTGAAACTCGGGGCCGTGGACGGCCCGGCTCGCTCTGGCTGAGAGCTAATAGCTGACGGCTAAGAGCTTTCGCGTAGCCCCTCATTGGGGCGCGGAATCAGACAGTTGACAAGGGGTCGGAAAGCAAGCTGCGCGCCAAAGGTAGCGGTGGCAGTAACTTACGATGCGGCAGAAACTTGCGGCGAACGTCGCGACTGGCCGTCGTGTGGCATCCCTGCCATAGTGGCCGGAGGTTGTGGCTGGCCACGGCAAATGTCTCAATTCCTCTGTCAGTATGGCAGGCGGACTCGGCGTAGATAAACGATGGAGCTGGGTGGTGGAACTGGTGTTCATTTTGGATTGCCAAAGGTGTCGAGCGATTGGCATCGAGTGCCGGTGGTCCGAAGCGATCTTGAAAATCCTCGGGATTCGTTCGTATATGCTCAAAACTCCTCCCCGTAGTTTTGGACACCTACGGGGAACCATTTAGTCCCGCTTTTGCGCAGGCTCGGTGAGTGGTGGATTGTTGGACAAGCGCCCAGCCCAAGCGGTCGCAGCGCAAGGAAGGAGTGAATCGCGCCGCGAATGTTGGGCAGCCCGTCGTATTATGTTCATGTGTATACCATAGGGGGTGGCCAAAATCAAGAGAGAGGCCGAAGCAAATATTGCGTCCGGCAGACTACTCGCGGTACGAATCGGAGTTTGTCGGCGCGTCCATGGAATCTGGGCTGGAAGCGGAAGAGTCGGGAACAAAATGAAGATCGAGGCGCAAATCGCCGGATTGCGGCATGCCAGGGAAGTCGTCTTCTTTTGGTGCCGCGCCGCCCTCATCAGCTCCATTTGCACCGACACTATATAGAACGTACGTTTCGTCGGTCCGGAGATATCTGATCGGCTGGCCGGTCGGGTCGAATGGATCGGCTGGAATCGCTGGCAGATATTTGGGCACAAGTTCGGCGAGTGCTGCTGGCCAACGATCATGATCGTGATGAAACCTGGTTAGCGCCAGTTCAGAGATCAAAAGTCGCACCTCCGCCTTTCGCTTCGCAAAAACCGTTTCGTAACCATCCACCCCCAGCAGCTGTGGCACGCCCCAGTCGTGATCGGCGATATCGGTCAATAGCTGCGCAAGATGGCCGTGCCAGCCGCTCGAGCGCTGGACCCAAACGCGGTCGCGATATTCGATATCGCGGTACGGTTCATCGTTGGCATCGAGTCGGGCTAGGGCGTCGATACACGCGCCTACTTTCGCAAGCGACAGTTGTTTTCTAGCTCGATAGATGCCTGGAGTGCCAAAACTCGTCATTGCGACGCCAACCATTCCGTCGATGATTAAGCCCCCTCGTGGGGCGACATATCCGAGCGTCATGACTTGAATGTACGCGTCGGCCGCGTCATCGAAACGGCCTTCCAGTTCTGCCAGGCGAGCTTTGCCGGCAACCGATCGTGCGAGTGCTCGGAACTGAATGATGTCCGGCAAATCGCCGGCATAATACTCGATCGGTACAAGGCATGGACGGCTAAGACCAATTGTCAGCCGTTCGTACGAGGGCTCACTTTTGGCGACCTCGGCTGCAAGTTCTTTTTGCGTAGCGGTTTCGTAGTCGAAATTACCACCCGCGCCGCCGCTGAACTTCGTTGCAGACACGAGTCGACCGGCGGCAAGCAGATCGTCGTAGCCGTTAGGCGTCGGTAGCGAGGTATTGGGTAAGGGATCTGGAGTCAGAAGCTTTGAGAGTACGAAGCAAGGAAACGCGGCAAACGTTACTACGCCGGCAACAACCGCAAAACGTGCGATCACACGCAGACGTTTAGCTGGCTGAGTCGAAGTTCCGTCCGTCGCGCTATGGTGCGAATTCAAACGTATGGCCGCCGCATTCAGCGTAAGCAACGCTAACCACGTCGCGAGGGCGATGAGTGGTGGAATGAAAAACCAAGTTGCAATCGGGCGCTCAGTGCTTCCGAAACCAGGAAGGATCGCAGCGATCGCATCTAGCTCCGGTGGCCAACTCGTGTAGTTGGCAATGGACGGAAAGAACCAGTCGAACATCGAGAGCAGAAAACCAATCACTAAGCAAACGATAACTCCAAGCGGCCAAGCAACTATTTTCCGGCGACCAACGCACCACCAACCGCCGACGAGCGTGGCCACCCCCGCGCCCAAACCATTAAGGACAAGCGTTGACCAGCCATGCACGTTCAGTCGCGGCAGGCGAATTGCAATCAGTGCGCACATGGCCACCAAGACGACCGCAAGTAAAAAAGTCAACAATGAAAAACGGCGACTGAGTGATGATTTGCGATACACTGCCACGCCGATGGCGATGATGCCGCATTGCAATGCAAACACCACAAACGGCTCGTAAGCCGGGATTAGTAGCAGTGGCGCGAGCACGGTCAGGACAATGGCCGTGCGCAGAAACCAATGTCGCGGCGACGTGGCGGCCCAGAGGGCGAGAAGGCCGACGCAGGTGAACGATGTCACGAGCAGCGTGGCGAGGACGAGTTCGATTGTGAGCCAGTCGCGCATCGTATGTCCCTATTCGAGATGAATGGCGCGACGAGCGATTGGCGGCGGCACTCATGAATAGCGGGCCGGGTGCTTTGCTGCGGTACAGTCGAAGCACAGGTAACCTTCTTTGCCGGAATAGGAGTAACCGCCGTTGGCGAGCGGGATTACGGCGCCGCAGCGGGAACACTTGGTCGGCTCGTACTGCGGTGGGTTCTCCAGCACGTCGAAGTTGTATTCATTCGTGCCGTAATAGACGTACATCTCCGTTGGAGTGTCTTTACGACATTCGTCGCAGTTTTTCCAATGGCCGGCGTGACCCTCCTCGAAATGGTGGCCGCATAGCGTGTACCGCCGGTGATTGCGAGCGCAACTATTGTGCGCGTAAGAAAACAGCACATAGTTATCCTCATCGTCGCAGATCCATTGGCCGCAGCACTCGGTCTTGGTTAGGTTCTCTGTACCGCCGCAGAGACCGCATTGCGGCATGCCTGGCGTTAGAGCCTTCTTCCGACCTGCTGAACGACGGTTCGCCTTTGCACTCGCTTTCTTTCGCGCCGCTCTGCTTTTGCTTTTCCTGTGTCGGTCTTTGATTCGTGATGCCATGGGATTTCCTCCGTGACGGAACATCATGTAATGAGCGGACACGACGCTCGTATTGTACGAGAACGCAGGAACAGCGAGCAAGCACATCGGCTACTTTATAGCCGAGTGCCGCTCGGCGAATTCGCTGCCATTAGCCTACCACCCACGTTATCGCTGTCGTAGAATGGAAGACAGGTTCCGAGAAGGAGACGTTACTATGGTTACTGTCTCGATTCCGTCCACTACCACGCTCGATAGCGACACGTTGTATGAAGTCGTAAACGGGGAAATCGTGGAGATCGAACCGATGGGAGCGTACGCAACGTGGATCGCCTCGCTTCTTTTACAGACATTTGCAGGACAACAGAATCAGGGGCGAGCGGTGTCAGAAATGCTGTTCGATCTCTCCGGACAGGTGGGCACGAAAAGACGTCCTGATTTGGCTTTTGTGTCTTACGCCCGTTGGCCGCGGGAAAAGCCTATCCTTGATACAGAGGCGTGGGATGTCGTGCCAAATCTTGCCGTGGACGCGGTTAGTCCATCGAACACGGCACGCGCGATACTCGATAGAGTCGAAGAATACTTTCGAGCGGGGGTCGAACGTGTCTGGGTCATTTATCCTTCACAGCGATTAGTGTACGTTTACGCATCACCAACGGACTTAAAAGTTATACCTGACGGTAGTGAACTCACAGACGAATCGTTGCTTCCAGGATTTCGTCTTCCATTACAGTTGCTGTTCGGTCCTCCACCCGCGGCGAAATAAATCTTCTCGGCTTTCTGCCGGGGTCCTATAATTCCCGCACATGGAAACGGCCACGGCGGCGACTGCCGCGGTCCGGACGCCGGTCGCAAACCAGCCGGCAGCCGCTCAACGACTGCGGGAGTTGGCCGCACAACTTAGGGAGCACAGCGGCTTTTCCGACGTCTTGACGAGCCTCGAATCGGGGCATGGCGGGACGCTCGGCGGAGTCTGGGGGTCTTCGCGCGCGCTGGTGGCGGCGGCGCTCGCGCAATCCTGTCCTGGGCCGCTTGTGGTTGTTGCACCGCATCCGGGGGAGATCGACGCGATTGCGCGCGATCTCGCGCTGTTCACCGAATTGCCCGTCGCTGAGTTTCCGGCGTGGGAGGCGGAGCCGGGTGAGCGGGTGGTGCATGATGAGATCTATGGTGAGCGGTTGCGGGTGCTGAAGGCACTGGCGGGGTGGGAGGGCGAAGCTCCTGCTGAGCCGAGAGATGGAGACGGCTCGGCGGGAGCCTCGCCCTCCCGTGCGATCCTCGTCACCAGCATTCAGAGTCTTCTGCAGCCGGTGCCGGGGCGGGATGCGCTTAGCGCGGCGACGCGGGAGATTCGCGTTGGCGCGCAGCTCAATGTGGATGAGCTGACGCGCTGGCTCGTCGAACGCGGCGGGCATGCGACGACGGCGGTGGAGCTGCCGGGTGAGTTTTCGGTGCGTGGGGGCATCTTGGATATATTCGCGCCGGATGCGGATGACCCGGTGCGCATCGAGTTGTTTGGCGACGAGGTGGAATCGATCCGGCGGTTCGATGTGGCGTCGCAGCGGAGCTTGGCGACACTCGATGCGACGACGATCACGATGCTGGAGCCGACGGCGTCCGACCGCGCGCACTTCACAACTTATCTGCCCCCTGAGACCTGGTTCATGCTCATCGAGCCGAACGAGCTGCAGGAGGAGGGCAAGTTCTATCTGGAGCGGATGGATCGGCCGCAGGCGTTTCATTCGGTGCGGCCGACG
>JAKEIB010000385.1 GCA_022614705.1 Planctomycetota bacterium
GAACGATCCACAATTCCGCACGGCGCTGGATGCGTGCCATGCGCTGGCGTTGCGGCACGATGAGGGCGGCGAGGGAAAGGGAGGAATTGGGTCGGCCAAATCACTGGCGAGGCAGCAAGGGTGGAATGCGAATTCGGGAGCCGCTAAGTTAATGGAAGCTCTCGTCCATGCGGCGCCCGAGGCGGTGCGATTCGACAAAGGCAAGAAATCCGCAGCGGCATTATTCCCGGAGTTCCGGGCCTGGCACGTTCTGCTGAAGGAGATCTTCGGCATCGAACCGCCCGAATGGAAGGAAAAACAAATCGACCAACGGCTGCTGGCGTTTTCCGGCAAGACAGATGACGAGGACGAAGACGACGAGCTTGACGATGACGAGGAATGACAATGGCGGCGATCGACGTGATCGACGGGCAGTCGGCACCGCCGCTATCGCCCGGCAGTCTTCGCACTCGGGTCTGGAAGCGGTTCCTGCGCGGTCCCGATCCAACACTTGTCGATGAGCTTTATACGCCGGCGCTGTCCGAGGCCGTGCGGTATGACCGGTGCTGTGCGTATTTCTCCAGTAGCGTTCTTGCTGCCGCAGCTCGTGGTTTCGCCGGCCTGATTCGCCGGCTGATCGCGATGGGTGAGGATGCGCCTCGGCCTGCGGTACGACTCATCGTAAACGAGGAACTGTCAGCCGACGACGTTCGGGCGCTCACCGAGTCGGGCGATACGAGCGAGTTGGAGAAATTGCTCGCGCGGCGGTTTAAGAATCCGCAGGACGTCCTCGAAAAGCAGCGCCTCCAAATGCTGGGATGGTTGGCCAAAGTGGGGTTGCTTGAGGTTCGGGTCGGCATCATGCGGCATGGCGGTGGCATCGTGCATGGCAAGTTTGGGATCATGACCGATGAGGGAGGCGACGCAGTCGTCTTCAGTGGCAGTGGCAATGAGACGGCCCAAGGACTGATCGCCAATTACGAACGATTGGAGGTGTCGGGTTCGTGGGACGACCCTGATCGCTACAACGAATACGCAACGGAATTCGACTTGCTCTGGAAAGATTCACATCCTGATGTCCATACAGTCACGCTCCCGGAAGCACTACGCCTTAAGCTGATCAGGCTCGCCGCCGATGAGCCCCCGCTGAACGAGCCGACCAACGCGCTTGTCCGGCAAAGAGCGGCGATGGTCTGGAAATTCATTATGGAGGCCCCGTACCTTTCGAATGGTGGTGCCACGTGCGATGCGACCGCCATGATTGATCTGTGGCCGCATCAACGGAACGTCGTCAACGAGGCCGCCGATTCATGGCCAGAAGGCCGGCTTCTCTGCGACGAAGTCGGCATGGGTAAAACGATCCAGGCGATCCTGGTGCTGCGCCGTTTACTTTCCGGCCGCGGGGTCCGCAGAGCGCTGCTGCTCTTGCCCGCCGGACTTTTGAAGCAGTGGCAAGCCGAACTCCGCGAGAAGGGCGGACTGGTGATCCCTCGACTTGAGGGCACGACCAACTTGGTTTGGCCAGATGGCCGTAGCAAGCGAGTCGAGGGACTTGCTGAGGCACTGCGTCAGGACGTGCTGTTAATGAGTCGGGAAACGGCTCGCACTCAGAACAATCTCGCCTATTTGTTGGCCGCCGAACCCTGGGACCTTCTCTTGCTGGACGAGGCACACGCGGCTCGCCGGCGCAAGCAGGAGGAGCGCGAATTTAATAGCGGCAATCTACTGTTGGGGCTATTGCGCCAATTGCAGCTCCGGCGGCGGGTGCGGGGCATTCTCCTTCTCAGCGCCACGCCGATGCAAACCCACCCCTGGGAGCCGTGGGACTTGTTGTCTGTTTTGGGTGAAGGAGGCGCATGGCTTTCTGACTTTTCAGCGGTTCGCGATTACTATCATGTGCTCGCGGCGGTGAGCACGGGATCTTGCGACTTGGGTTCGGCAAGAAAAGCTGCCGTCGTGATTACAGCCGATGCCGAGTTTCCCCCGATGCCCGGCGAGGCGAATCCGTGCCGCGAGGCGGATCAAATTGCGCATAGGCTAGTGTTTGCGACGCCGGCCAAGCGTGCTCAATTAGCGGCATGGCTTCGGCGGGGTTCACCGCTCTGCCGTCGTATGCACCGCAACACTCGGAATACGTTGCGGCGTTACTACGACTTGGGACTGCTCGATGCCCCGCCGCCGCAGCGAAGAGTCGAAGATATTGACTTTGACTACGCTGATGCCAGGGAGCGGGACGTTTACAACGCAGTAACGTCCTACATCGAACGTCGGTTTGATGAGCTGGAACGCGAGCGACCGGGCAAGGGTTTCGTCATGACGATCTACCGGCGGAGAGCATCGAGTTCGCCCGTTGCCTTGGAACGGAGTCTGCGCCGACGCCGCGAGGGACTTCTTCGCGTAATCCAACTTCGGGCGCATGATCTCATCATTTTGCCCGACGACGCTCCTGAATTGCTCGACGCCGACGACCTGCCGGAAGGGGATGAATCAGGAGCCATTTCGGCGGCCCTGCCTCAGAATCCGGAGGTTGCCAGCCGGGAATTGGCCGAGATTGATAATCTGCTTGACGATTTAAGGCAGCTTGGCCCCGTCGATAGCAAGCGGGATCGCTTCTTCGACCTCCTAAAACAAGTTACAGACGACGGTCGCCCAGCCCTCGTGTTCACCGAGTATGCGGACACGATGGAGTATCTTCGTAACGAACTGGGAGATTACTTTGGCGATCGGCTGGCATGCTATAGCGGCGATGGCGGGAAGGTACGCGATGAATCGGGGTGGAAAACAGTCACCAAGGACGTGATCACCCGGCTGCTGCGAGAGGGCAAGCTGTCTGTTGTTATTTGTACTGACGCGGCAAGTGAAGGCCTCAATCTACAGGCCGCCGGCGCAGTCGTGAATTACGACCTCCCGTGGAATCCGAGCCGGGTAGAACAGCGCATTGGCCGCATCGACCGCATCGGTCAGAAGTGTCCACGCGTGTGGGTCATCAACATGTTTCTGCACGACAGCGTGGATGAACGTGTTTATCGCGTGCTGCGTTCGCGTTGTCACTTGTTCGAGCACTTCGTGGGTGCAATGCAGCCCGTGCTGGCGCGGGCCAGACGTATGTTGTTGAGCCAGGAGACGGTAGACCTGAGTGCTCTGGATGACGTTGCCCGCGAAGTGGAACACGATCCGCTCGCAGGCGAGACCTATGTCGAAGCCGAGGCAGGTGCAACGGCGGAGTCGCAGCCGGCACTTTCACGGCGCGCATTTGATGTCGCGGTGAATCTGTTGACGGAACAACTCGGCGCTCGTGTGAAAAGGCGTATGAGCGGCCAACTTGTCGATGTTGCGTTACCGCAATTCAAGAAGACCACATTTGCGGCCACTGTCGAAGCACTTGAGGCGAACCCCGACGCGCGGGCGATGACGCCGCTCGACACGGAGTTGGCTAAGATTCCAGGCATCCTTTGGCGATCAGGAGAACGATTGCCGCTCGTAATCGGCTCGCACCAGGAAGGAGCATTTCGCTCCTCCGTCGCTTGCTGGGTCAGCGCGGACGGCAGTGAACCGCTTTCCTCGTTTGACGACCTCGTCCATCGCGTGGAGAAGTGGGATGGCGAATACCCAAGTGTGCAACAATTGTCGAAGGCCAAAAGTCGTGCCGAACGGGAGGCTCGCCAGGAAGTGGAAAGGCGACGTTCCCTAGCGCAAATGCGCGAGGACAAGGGCATAACAAATCAGTTCGCGGCCGCGAGATTGCGACTCCAACATGAGCTAGGTCGGTTTTTGGTGTGCGTGGCCGGTTCGACGGCGGACCTCAACGCCGTTTTTCACGAGCAGATGACGCGGGACATCGCGGGCGCGCGACGTCTGCGTCGGTGTTACGAACTCCTTGACGGTTATCCGAGCTGGACTGAGAAGCAGCGAGCAGAACTCGACACATTCTTCGAGGGTCTCAGCGAGAACCAGCGACACGGGCTGTTGATCGGTAGCGAGCTGGAAGCCGCGATCCAGGACCCGCGGTGGGTAGCTAAGAACGGACCACCTGCGTAATCACTCCCATCAGTCGCATCGTGCCTTCTTCCTCGATCATCGCCCTGCGGACGTGCAGGCAGTATCTCTCCACGCGCAGTTTTTGCCGATTGGCAGCGGCTCAATTTGGCCGATTCACGGTCTGCGAAGCCACTCGTCTTTCGGGCGTCCTACGAATATTATTAAATGTTTACTTGTCGCCACACTGTGGAAATGCAGCGTTTTTGCCGATTCCGGCGGGGCATTAGCCCTGCTGAACGCCTCGTCGCGGCCGTTCTGGCATTCCGTTTGCCAAAAGGTAGGCAGTCGGACGTACAGCCAGTAAACTAAATTTGTTATACTCGATGGCTTTTTTCGGGTAGTTGGCACCGCGCGTTTCGGCTTATAGTGTGGTCCGCCGACCGACCTGGCACGGGCGTAGTGGCGTTGGGCAACCGCTTTCCCACGTAAAGGGAGCAAGAGCATCATGGGAGAACTCCTCAAACAAACACTCGAGGTCTATACCGAGTCGTGGAAAGAAGAACACGACAAGGTAATGGACAACTATGGCGCGGCGGACAGACTGGGGGACGCGGTATCAATTGGCATCGTACTTTTCGAGCGGCTGTTTAAGAAGCTGTCCAGGGATGGTGCGGCACATGTAAAGGATGTAGATTGTACCCTTAAGTCGTTCGATAGTTGGTACAACACTGCGTCGGCCGTTTTGGTGGAAGTTGAAAACCTGGAATCGGAAGAATTCGAGGTACAGGGCACCAAGCGACTCAAGGAATGCTATGCCCAAGCAACCGGGGTCATTGAAGACCTTCTTGACGCAAAGCGGGCGATTGCTGCCGTAGAGTCGACGAAGGCTGTGTCGTTGGAATCGTACCTCAATGAGCTACGAAATCCTGTTCACAGATGACGAGGAACGGCGGAGGCTTTACGGGCCTCTGCCGTCTGAGATTGTCGATCAAATCGAACACGGTCTAAATGAGCTAAAGAACGATCCGTGGAAACTGAGCAGGGTTCCGGAGTGTCCGCCGTTTCGACCGGTTGGGCGCGTCTTTGATGTCTCTTGCAAACACCGGAACCGCGTTTACGTCGCTTATTTCTTCTTTCACATAGACGATGACAAGCAGCGTGTAATTGTCCGGCGCTGCATGATGCTGCCACGATATGTTCCGCCGGCCAACAGCCGATCTGCTGTGTAGACGCTAGGTGGTCCCTGACGTTCTACCGACGCAGAAACACGCGGAGAAAGCGCCGACCCCATCTGTTCAGCGTTTCTTCTCGCCGTTGACAACCGCAGCCCACCTTTTGGCGAATTCCGATTCTCTTGAGGCAACGCGAGACAATCGTGCCGAGTTGAAATGTGCGGCACTTCTTCGCCGGCCGTTTTGATGAAGGCGATCGTTTCGAAGTTGATGACTGTGCCGGCTTACGTTCATTCTGGGCGCGTGCTTCCGCGCCACCACAGCGGGCGTGATACTTTTCTGGCGGCAGGGACGGATCGGCGATTCGCATCCGCCAGCCGCAGATCTGGCACACCATGAACTCGCCGTCGCGAGCGAACTGACACCGCGAGCTCTTGCGCGGCGCGGCCTGTTTCGGCGCTGGAAGAGATAGCAGGTCGTATTCCTCGCCGAGAAAGGCGCTCACATTGCCGAACGAGTTGCCGAGCGTGCTTTCGAGTCCTACGTGCTGCAACAGACTCGGATAATGAACCAGCTCTTTGTAGCCGAGAGATTTCAGCGTGGCGATCACGACGGCGTCGGACATCGTCTCGCCACTACCTGGCCCGCGCACGAATCGCTCCATCCGGAGCAGACAATCCACAGTGGGACGGTCGAAGACTAGGCCGCAAGCGCTACGGCCGAGTTGATTGGATTCATGCCAGCCAGGCTTGTCTCCGGTGAACATCCGGTTTTCGTCGAGCGTTAGCAGATTCCAATAAACCTTGCCGAGCGGGCAGCGCTCCATGTATTCACGGAGCTGACGACACGCCAGCACATCGTCCTCAAAGATTGCGTATCGGTCGGCATCTTTCGTCGTGAACAGGTAGAACAGCGCGTGCATCCAATTGCGAAGCTGGCCAACGCGCGGATGACAAACCACTTCGAGGGCTTCGTATCCGGGAATGTGCCCATCAACAAATAGGACGGGCCGATCGAAACCGGCTGCCGCCAGCGACTCGATCGTTTGCGGTAGCAAAGTGCCCACGCGCTCAGGAATTGTCGTAATGCCGTATGCCCAATTCATACTACTAGCAGGAAAGTTGCGCTGAGAGTTGGCCGATGATCGGGTCATCGCAAGGGAACGAAAACGAGCAGGGATATTCCGGGTACGGAGTCGGCCGAGACCACAACAGCTCTCGCTGCATACTCTGCATGGTGCAGGGTACGGCCGTCTTGATATGGTCTCGGAGCTCGCACACAAACGCCCAGGGCCAGCCCGGATAGTCAATCAGCGGTCCGCATGACCAGTCGCTCCAGTAAATCGGCGGCGGTCCCACGATGTGCTGTTCGCAACTGCAAAACGAGAAGCCGATGCTCGAGATGCGCATCTGGTTCTCCCAGCATTCGAGGCACACGCGAATCCCGCTGACGTAGACCTCACCCCGGTTATGCAACTCGTAGCCGCCGCTTTCGTCGGTGCAGCAGCCGAACTCGTTATCCTCGATGAGAATGGCGTCGCCGTAGCGGGCCTCGGCGCAGTCCATGACGAAGTCGAGCTTGAAGCACGTGCTATAGGGGCCCTCCTGTTCGAGCTGGTAACTGGAATTTAGGTTGTCCCAAAGGATGCGACGTTTATCGTGTTCGGTTTCCGGACAATCGCACGTCCCCTCGCCGCCCGGCGCCCCGGAGATCGTGATGTTCAGTTTCATCGGCACCCATGTTTGGTCGTCGCAGGACAGGCAGTTGGGAAAGTCGTTGCACGTTCCGCAGCAGCAAGGGCTTTGGGCCGTGTCGTCCACGACTAGCTTCCCATCCTTGATGATGAGCTTACCGCCTTGGGCGAGAAGTGCCGTCACGGTATCGCCTCGCAATCCAACACCTCAACGCTGCATTCTTCGACTTGATTCACGGCACCCGCTTCCGCGCAGATGTTATAGACGTCGTAAGTCAGCTTGAGCTTGAGCTGGCCGCCTTCGATGACCAGTTCGCATTGCTTGATGCTGCGAATGGTGACTGGATCACCTTTGAGCTTGAGTCCCGTTGTGCCGTGGCATTCAATGCAGCCAGCCGGATCGACTTTCACCTGTACGGCGTCGGAGACGATCTCCAGTCCGCAGCCGGTGTTTACTTTGAGCGCGCAGCCGGCCCCCTGTGGTACAAGGCCGTCGCCGGCCAGGTCAGCGGGATCGACCACGACCGCGTCGCCAACGACATCCAGGCCGCAGCCCGTGTTCACCTTGAGGCTGCAAATTCCTTCGACGCCCAGGCCGCTGCCGGCGACCGTGGGGGCGTCGAAGAAAATAGTCTCGCCAATGAAATCAAGACCGCATCCAACGCCGATGTTGGTTGCCAGCCCTTCCGCCGTGCAAATAAGTCCGCCACTCGGCTTGAGCTTCACTTGAACTGCATCGCTAACGATTTCCAGGCCGCAACCAACATTCACTTTCAGGGCACAGATGCCTTCGGTGCCGAGGCCGGCTCCGGCCAAATCAGAGTTCTTGACTCGCACCGCGCCGCCGGAAAGCTCCAGACCGCAGCCTGTCTTTACCTGCATCGCGCATTGGCCGCTGCCGCCGACGGTTTCAAGACCATCGCCGACGAGGTCCGCGGTCTTTACTTGCACCACGTCGGAAACGATCTCCAAACCACAACCCACATTTACCTTCAGGCCGCACATGCCTTCGACGCCGAGCCCACTGCCGGCGAGGTCGCTGTTCTTCACGCGCACCGCGTCGGTGACGATCTCCAGGCCGCAGCCTGCGTTGACGGCAAGGCCGCAGACGCCTTCGGGCACCAGACCGCTGCCGGCCAGGTCGATGTTGTTCACGTGCAAAACGCCCAGCGTGGTCGCAAGGCCGCAGCCGTAGTTGACGCTCACGATGCAGGCGGCGATGACGATACCAGGGCCTGGGACGTAGGTCGCCTTCAGTCCCTCTGCGCCGCACTCCAAGCAGCCGTTCGGGTCGATGAGAATTGCCAGACCGTTCCCTTCTGCCGGGCAGGTTATGCAGCCATCGGGATCGACTTCAACCTTCAGACCGTCTTCGCCACATTCGAGACAGCCGTCTGGATCGACCTTTACCTTGAGTCCGTTCACGTCGTCGCAGTCCAGGCAGCCGTTCGGATCAACCTTGACCTTGAGACCGCCGTCCGCAGATGTATCGCAGGTCAGGCAGCCGTCCGCGGCCAGCTTCACTTTCAGCCCGGCTTCAGCGCCGCAATCAAGACAGCCATCGGGATCGAGCTTGATCTTTAGTCCCGTGCTCGGGTCGCAGAGGACACAACCGTAAGGATCGACCAGGACCTCGATGAATCCGGCCGCCAACTGGTCGGCGTCGATGCCGCAGCCCGCGTCGTAATCTCCGCCTCCGCCGGTGCCTTTGTCCGTGAATGCTCGCACGAGTGCTCTAGGGACCGGCGGGCCGTGAGTCACGAGGTCGGCCGCGAAGACTTCGAAATACACTGGCTGGTGGTACGTGGGGTTGAAGCTGTTGTGTCCCCACAGCTTGTAGAAGAGCGTTTCAGGGAACGTGTCACCGGCCGTGGCGTAGATGCGGCCGTAGTACGGCTCATTGATCCAGTCGCCGTTGGCGAGCTCGATGGCAACGACGTATTCACCTAACGCATAACCGACGCCGAACCAGTTTTCGACGGTAAGCGGTGCCGTCGGCGCGGTGCCGACGATTGCAGCGAGATTCTCGATCTGAAATTCGCTCGCCGTGTTGAGCACGACGGCGTTAGTCGTGCCGGCAACGATGCGAGGTTGTCGTTGGGTGCCTAATAGCACAAGCGCCCACAGCGTCACGTTTGGCGGCTCGGTGCTTTCCGGGAAGTCTTCGTGCCACAGAATTCGAGCCTCGCCGCTCGCCGCACTTTTGAGCCGCGTCGCGTCGCCGTTTTTGATAACGGCGTATTTGTGGTCGTCGGCCGTGAAGTGCACTCGCACCGGAACGACACCGGCGACGGCAGCGAGGCCAATCTTGTTCACGGCAAGCGGCTCGAACAGCACGCCGAAGCGGTGTTCATAGCCGCTGGCCGGCATCACGCCATCAAACGTTGTCTGCCGCAAGAACTCGGCTAAATTATCCGCGGGTGGAATGATCGGCTGACTCAAACCGACGATGGAAAACCGCTCGCGATTTGCGCCGGTAAGGTTGCGGACCTTGGCGAGCGTTGTCTGCCGCACGAATGCATCGGCGTCGGCACCCAGCGCCTGCTGTCCGCGCGTCGCTCGTGCAGCGTCGATGAAGGCGTTGTATGCCTCGGCTGGGATGTTGAGCCGCTCACCTGCCTGGACCTTTTTGTGGGGATCGCCTGCCATGCGCTAGACTCCGATCCCCAGCGCTGAAAAGTTACCCAGCTCGTATACCTGCTCGACATAGGCAGCGATTGGCTGTTTCACTAGGACGTTTTGGTCCTCCGCATCGGCGTAGCGGACCCACAGGTATTCCCAGCCTTTCTTGTTGATGCTTGTGATGGGGCCAACTGCGAGGCCCATGACATTCGGGCTGGCGGCGAAGCGATACGTGATCTCCCAATCGTCGGCGCCGCGCTGCGAGCCACTCGCGCCAAGGAACAGCACTTCGCCCACGGCGAATCCTTTGAAGGGCGCACTGTTCACTTTGCCGGTGAGCAGGAACAGCGCTGCTTTATACGCGCCCGTTACTGCGGCGATTGGCAGGTAATGGGTTTCCGTGAAGTTGTAGACCGGAACGGTGACGTCTGTGCCTTCGACCGAATCACTGGTGACGCCGATTGCTCCCTGGCAATCAGGGGCCGTTCCCGAGGGCGCGTAGCGGCTGATCGTGGCGAGCGATTGCGTGATGTGGGCGGTGACGCCGCCCGTGTCGAACGAGAACGAAGACTCGCCCGTATCCTTGGCTTCCTTCTTGCCGTAGCGGACCGTGACCTCCCAGACGCCGGCCCCCTCATGATTGATGTGGTAGGTCTGGAACAACAGGCCCGCATAGAGGGCGGGAATCGTTGCCTCGACCAGGACTCGCACGGCCGCGTCGTCCTCGGTCCCCTCGACTACATATATGAGGTCCACCGACGGGCTTTCGACGCCTTCGGTGGCTTCGCGGCTGTCGTAGCGTTCGCGGATCGTGGCCAAGGCATGACTCCTTTACGCGAAGACGAGTCCGCCATGCTGCGCTTCACGCACCAGCTGCTTCGTGTTGGCCGCGACCTGCTCGGTCGCTTTGGCGGCCCGCTCCGAAAGCGAATCCGCACCGAGTCCGCGGGCGGCCAGCGGATTGAACGAGCCCACGACGTCGATCTTGCGGCGGGTGTCGTTCACGAGCGCTTCTAGGTCGTCGGCGGAAGGCAGCTCGGCCGTCGGTCGCTTCAGCCGCTCCGGCGCATTGGCTTCGGCCTCGGCACGTTTGTCGGCGGCTTCCTTCAAAGCGTCCTGCCACTCGCGGCGGGCCTTCGCCAGCTCAGCTTCTGATTCCTTGAGCGAGGCTTGATGTTTAGCTTCGCGCCGGCGTTGTTCTTCGGTCTGCATGTCGTCGAGGGCGCCTTGAGCGCCGACGCGATCGCGCTCGATCCGTTCCCGCTCCTTCTGTCGCGCTTGCTCACGCTCGGTCAGCTTGGCGTCGCGTTGAGCGCTGATTGCCTCATCCTGCTGGGCGACTTCGGCATTGATGCGAGCGATCTCCTCATCGGCGTTCGAGTCGGTGAACAGTCCCTTGATCCGCGCCCACACTTTCTGGAAGAACCCGGCGAAATGGTTCCATCCCTTCTTCAACAGGCCGATGAAGTTGGTCCAGGCGTTGGCGAGCACCGTAGTCGTTTCGAGCCACCCGACTTGGATGCCGGCCCAGGCGTCGGTCATGAAGCGGGCGATGCCGAACACCGCGTTTTGCCAGACGCTGACAAAGAAGCCTTTGAACGCGAGCCATCTTGCTTCCAGGAAATTAATCCCGCGCTGCCACTCCATCTTGAGCGTGAGCCAAACGATTCGTGCGGCAAGCGCCAAGTCACCCGCGGCCATCGCATCGCCGATTCCCTGCCACGCGGCCAGTGCTGTGTCCTTCAGCACACCGAATTGATTACCTAACCATTCGAGCGCGTCACCGCCGGCACCTGTCGCATAGATGATGTATGCGGCGAGCGCGCCCAGACCGCCAATCACAAGGCCAATCGGCGAGAGGAGTGACGCCAGAATTGTTCCGAGCGTTCCGATCGCCGCGCCGGCTACGGTGATGAGCGTGGCGATCCCGCCAAGAACAACGCCGAGTCCACTGATCGCACCGCCGAGCACGACGAGTGCGGCACCGCCGGCAAGGATTGCCGCTCCGACTTTGAATATCGTCACGACAAGACCTTTATTGCGGCCGATCCAGTCGCTCGTCGTCTTAGCGGCCCGCATGATGGCGTCGGCGACTTGCGTAAGCAGCGGTGCGAGCGTTGCACCGATCGTGAACGCAGTTCGCTTTAGCACTTTCCACAATGCGTCGAGCTTGTCGCCAAACGCCTCGGCCGCCTGGGCGTCCTCGGTGCTCATCGTCAGGCCGAGGTCGCGGGCTTGCTTGCGCAATTCCTCGATTCCCTTCGCGCCACCCTGCATCAAGGGCAGCAGCTTGGTGCCCGACTTGCCGAAGATCTGCATCGCCATTGCGGTGCGAAGCGCCGGATTCTCGATCTGGCTGAGTCGGTCGGCGATCAGCGTGAACTGATCCTCCGGCGCAAGTCGCGACAGGTCAGCCATCGAGAGGCCGAGTTGACCCAGTGCGGAGTTCGCTTCCTGCGATCCTTCCGCGGCCGTCACCAGGAACTTCTGCATCTTCTTGAGCGAGCCTTCGAGCGTTTCAACGTCACTGCCCGACTGCTCGGCGGCAAAGCCCAATTCAGATAGGGCTTCGACGGAAACACCCGTTCGCTGGCTCATGTCCGCGAGATCGCTGCCCATGTCGGCGAACAGCTTTGCCGCGCCGAGGAAGGGCGTGACAAGTCCCGCGCCCAGTCCGGCGAGCCGCGTGCCGATCGACGTGATGCCTGCGCCGAACGCTTTCAGGCGCGCGGCAGCCCTGTTGAGTCCCTTCACGAGGCGACTGTCCTTCGTGTAGAGCTCGATGTAGGCTGCGCCGGCACGGATATTGGACGAACTTGGCACGCATTAACCTCCAGGCTGACGATCCACAAACACCTGCTTCAAAACGCTGATGCCAACTTTCGTGATGGTGGGTTTTTCGGTGCGGCGATGCGGGTGGAAGTCGGCTGGCCGGTAGGCCCGCGTCTTCTTCGCATCGCGGTGGACGTTGGCCAGCATCGCCAGGATCGCGGAGGTGTGGTTCCACGCCTGGCGACTCTTGGCCTCGGCCATCACGATGAGCTGTCGGAGGGTGAACGGTCCGGGATCGACTCCGATGACGCCCGCGAGCTCGTCCACGAACTGATCAATGCGTTCGCACACTCGTCCGGGTTGATCGACTCGAGCATCGTCTCCGCATGGTCCAGCAGCTTCGTCCGCACCTGACGCCCCGCGGCGATCACCTTGCGGAGCGCTGAGCGGCTCCGCTCGTCGGGGAAAAAATCGATGAGTTCCTCCACAAAGGCCTCGGCCGCCGAGGTGATGGCGTCGCCGCCAAGCGCCCGGCCGAAATCTTCATCGCTGACCTGCTTCGTGTCGGCGTCTTCCTTGCACAGCACGTACAGCACATCGGCCAATCGCACCGGGTCGGCGACGAGCTTGCCGAGTTCCTGCATCCCATCATCGACAAGTTGGTACAGATCGATGTCGAGCGCGCCGCGAACCCGTCGGACCGTCGTCACATTAACGGCCACGTACCACGTGCGGCCCAAGTTGTCTGCGAAGGTATGCATTGAAGTGCCTCTATGTGATCGGCTAGGCATCAAACTCGATTGGTCCCTCAACCCAGGACGGCGGACTGAAGGAATAAGTGGGCTTGGCCGTTACACTCACGGTGATGGCTTCTTCCAGGGCTTCGCTCCGTGTGAAGTTGATGATCTGGCACAAGGCACGCAGTCCCTGCGAACCGGCCGTGCCCGCGTCCGCGTCCATTACCAACAGCTCGACCGGCGTGCCGCTAAAAAATGCGTCTTTAAATGCCGTGAAATGGTAGTCCTCGGTGTCCCACACCGTCTCGAACTCAATGGACGCGTCTTTCAGCGTGCCGGCCGTGGCACGCCAACCGGCATTGCCACGGACAGTAACGTCCGCTTCCCCCGCTTCCAGGTTGAGCGTTACGTCTCGGACGTTCGGGACCAGTTGCCACAGCGAGCTGCCGGGGTTTCCAGTATTGCGGTACAGCTTGGCGTCGAGGCCCAGTTGAATGGCCATAAGCGTAAACCTACGTCGTTACGAGCCATGACGGCGGACTGGCCGAATACGTCGGCTTGGCGGTGACGCTCACGGTGATTGCCTCTTCGAGCGCTTCGGAGCGCGTGAAGTTGATGATCCGGCACACCGCCCGTAGGCCTTGCGCGCCGGTCGTGGCTATATCGCCATCCATCACCGCCAGCTCAATCGACGTACCGTTGAAGAAAGCGTCTTTGAACGCGGTGAAGTCGGCATCGCCGGTGTCCCAGACCATCTCGAATTCGATTGAAGCGTCTTTGAGCGTACCGACCGTGGCGCGCCAGCCGGCATTGCCGCGGGTCGTCACGTCCGCCTCGCCCGTTTCGAGGTTGAGCGTTACGTCACGAACATTGCCAACCAGGTCCCATGTTGGCGCGCCGCCCGATGCGGTATTGCGATACAGCTTCGCATCGAGTCCGAGTCTGATTGCCATGTCTATGTTCCTTCGTTAGCGAACCGAGTTTGCCCAGAAGTCTGGCAATCGGTCCTGGAGTTTTTCGAGGGCAGGCCCCATGTAGGGCCGCTTGGGATAACGTTCGCGGCGATAACGGCCGCCGAACTCGTGCGCCGATCCGCTCGTGCCGACCGCGTCCCGCTCGGGGCCGATCACCACGACACCGCGCGGTTTATCGACGGAGTAGGCGATTGCCCGCCGCAGTTGGCCGCGACGGCTGTGAGGCGGCGTGCCAACGGGCGATGACTTCTGACGGGTGCGAATGCTACGACGCGCGGCGAGTCGCAGCGCAGCACCGGCATGACCGAGATTCGTGATGTTGGCCTTCTTGGCTTTCACCAGAACCTTTTGCTTCTCAAATTTCGTCTTAGCTTTCATGGCGATCATCGCCACACCTTGAACGTAAGGGTGAGGACGCTCGTGAACTGGCCCAGCTCCGTGAGGTGCTCGGGCAAGTAAACCGGCTCGTTCTTGACTTCGGTACACCGTGCATTAGGAAAGCTGGCCAGCGCAGCCGCGCGGAAGTGGTCCGCGATCTCCTCCACTAGGCCCATCAACACGTCGAGCGGCGGATTGGCTTGGTCGACCTTCTGTTGCACGGCCACGTCGATCAGGTAATCAAACGTGTCGCGACTGCGGTCGAGCGATTTGGACGCCAGGCCCTTCGGTACAACCGACACGTGGAGCGCGCTCATGTCAGCGATCTCAAACTGCGGCACGTAGTGCCGCACGGCCGTGACCGGCTGACTGAACGCGGTCGCGTTGATTTCAGCGACGACCGAATCAGCGATGTCGATGATCGTGGCCACTCAGGATTTGCCTCCCCACTGGAGCAGCGTGCCGTCTGGCACGGCCGAGCCCTGGTCAGTCTCCACGCCCACAAACTTGAGCCATCGCGCCGGGATGCGGGCCTTCCACGACCGCATGAATCCCTGGTCCACGTACACGCCTGGCGCGTAGACGAAGTACGAGTCGCCATCGAAGCTCGCGTAGACGTCCATGCCGCCCGTGACGGGCGATGCAACGCCGATGGCCGTGTACGGCTCGATCCACAATGGCTCGGCCGTCGAGAGCTCGTCGCCGACGCGGATCGTGCCGCTTTCGAATGCCGATATGGATGCACGATTCAACATGGTCCTCCGCTCGTCGAGTTAGGCGCGCGAATGGAGCAGGCAGCCGGCTTTCGCCAAACCACCGTCTCCATTCCCGCGCCTACGCCTCGGTTGCGATTTGCTTGGTGTGAATTCGGAACATCTGGCGATGCGGATCGGCCCACCGCCACGACGGTTCTTCTCCTGGAGCGAGCACCTCGTACACGAGGGTCTGCGCTCCCACAATTTCTCGAATCTGGTCGCCGCGCTGCGGTTGGACTGGGTTGCCTCCCAGCACCAGGTCCGCCGCACGGATTAAGTAGTCTCGGTCCGTCCAAACCATCCGCACGCCGCCGTACCCGTCGTCGAGTTTCAGGAGCGTCCGGCCGATTGTGGCTCGCACGACCACTTCGTCAGTGCCGCGACGGTACGTCACCTGCGTGGCCACGTGCTCGTGGAGTTGGTCAGCCAACCAGGCTTGTCCGGATTGCAGCAAGTCCTGCATTGCTATTGGCTTAGTCGCACGCGAACCGTTGTGTCGGCACTCGCCGCAGCGCGGACGACCTTACCGATGAGCTTGTTGCCCGTGGCAGTCGTCGTGACGACGTTCGCAGCGTCGTCCCAATACAGCAGTTGTCCCACCGTGTAGGCGACGCCCGTGTTCTTGGCGAAGTCAAATACGCCGCCGACGGCCAGCGCTCCAAGCTTGCCCGTCTTGATGTCGAGCTTGGCGACAGCGACTAGTTCGCCTTGAACAACAACGTCGCCCGACGCGACATCGGCACCCGGCGTGTAATCGACGCTCGCGCCTTCATGAACAAATGTGGCTTGTGGCATGTTCTCTAACTCCTATGCAATGAATGGTTCGATTTGCTGGATTACACACCCGTACTCTTTACGGCCGCACGGAAGTCCTGCATCGCGACGCCGAAGTCGAAGTAGCCCCGCCACTTCATGCCGAGAGTGTCGAAATCGGTTTCGCCCGACTCGATCACGGGCGACCGTTGGCCGCGCAAGTATGCGATTTCCATCGCAGCCACGTCCGCCGGATTCGCGAGCAGATACCAAGCCGTCGCACTACCGCCGGCGATACCCTGCGAATTGAGGTACGGCGAGGCGAGCGGTTCCCATTTGCCGGCGTGCGGGTTGTTGGCCGGCTTCGGCTTGTCAGCCGTCGTCGTCTCGTTGACGCGCGTCTCGGTCATCAGTTGCTGGGCCGTCACCTTAAGTGCCGTCGGCACGAGCAAGATGGCCGGCGTGAGCAGGATCGGCTTGCCATCCTTGTCCGTCTGGTCGGCGAACGCCTGCTCGACCGTGGTGAGCGCCGAGATCTGTAGCGCCGAGCTGGCCCCGGTAACGAGATTCTTGTTGCCGGCGCTGAAGAAGCTGGCCGGGTTCGAGAGCAACAGCGTGAACACGGCCGACTCCACCGCGAGTGCTGATTGCCGGCCAAGAATGCGGGGGATTTGCAGGAACGCACCCAGGTCGTCATTGATCATCATCTGCCGTGTGAGCGCGATGATCCGGCCGTAGGTGTCGATCTGGTTGGTGAACGACTCTTCGGTCACTTGCGCGTGCTTAAGTTCGCCGTCCGGACCGACCTTCTCAAACGTGCCCTGGCCAGTGAGCCGATAGCGGGTCACCTGCTTGAAATCATTGACGTCGGTCTGGGCGCAAATGCGCGTCGCAATGCTCGCGACCGCCGTGTACGCCTCGAGCAGCGCCTTGTTGGCAACATTCGACAGGATGCCGGAGAGGCTGATCGTCGAGAAGCCGCCGCCAGCAGCCCGCAAGGTCCGATCCGCTTCGAAGGCGGTACGGATCGTGTCGTCCGACATTCGGCCAGGGCGCACATACAGGCCGGCCGCCTGGATCACTCTGTGCATCAACTCGTTGAGGCCGATCCCGCGCAGGTCGCGCGACTGGGCCGCTTCCATCGTTTGATCACCGTACCAAGTGCGGACCTTTTCCTCGGGCATCTTCACCGAGAGGCACATAGCCGCTTCGATGGCCGTGCTCGAATGGTTCTTGGTGCTGGTCTGGATGGCTGGGCCGGCGGGACGAGCGGCACGCAGCAGCTCGAGTTCGGTCCGAGTGACGTCCCAGCCTTCACCGATTGCCTTGGCTTCGAGGTCAGCTTGCTTACCAGCGCACAACTTGTGAATCGCATTGATCCGTTCCGCCTCGGCTGCCGCTTCGGCGCGAAGCGTCTGAGTTGGTGAGGGAACTTCCTCTGGTGGTGCTACCGGTTTCTGCTCACGATCGAACATCGCTTGCAGCGACTTGGTCTGTGATTCGTTCAGTGTGTCTACTTCAAAACCCTGTGCGGTGAGCCATTCGTTGAAGGCCATCTTCTCGTTCTCCTTGTTCGGATGGGTGGCAGCGATCTGGGCTGACGTGTTGTCGTCCGCCCCGAGAACTACAAAACTGATCTCACCGAGAGTCGCCCGGCGAGCAATGTTGACGGGGCCGGCGAACTCGCGGCCGTTCGCTTGGGCCGTCTTTCCTTCGGCAACGAACTCGACCTGGTCAGCGCGGGCACCAATCGACGCCTGCCACGCGAAGCCTTTGTCGTTGAGCGCGATCACTTGCCGCGCTTTGGGCGATTCGCCCATTACCTGACCGGCGACGATGAGCTGGCCGTTCATGGGCACGACCGAATCGGTCTGGCCCATCACGAAATCAACGTCGCGGGTGTGATCGAGCAGGATCGGCCGCCGCTGACGGCCGACCTCGAGTCCCTGGAGATCGACGACGACCGGATATCGC
>JAKEIB010000063.1 GCA_022614705.1 Planctomycetota bacterium
ACGTCGAATAGGCGCCTACGCTCATGGCGCGCGCCTTGTCCCATGATATTATGTACTTGTCCAGGCCAATGTTGCAGATTTATTGCGATGGGCCATATGATGCGTAGACCTCGCAGCAACTGAGTGAATGACTGTGGTTCAAGTTCGGCCTGCGCTTTGAAACGCCAGTGGTTTTCGTTCAAGTCGAACAAGATTCGGTCGTTCGGGTTTTGAAAGCAGGTGTCAGCCAGCGCGTAATCCTTGGCGGCGACGGAGCGAACAAATCGATTTGCGACGACGGTTGGATAGACTAGCCAGTAGCAAAGGACGGCAACTAAGGCGGTTGCTAGGAACAGCCAGCGTAATGAGAAGCGCGGACGCATGGGATCGCCCTACAGCTGCCTGAGAAGCCGTTCGTACTCTTCGTGCTTGCCGATCCAGAACCAGACGATGTCGTTGCCGTCCATTGTGCCGACTACCCGGTAATCGTCGTTGATGCGGGCCGAGTACACGGGTCGCGTGTTATGCACTTTTTTGAACTGTAGTCCGGAGTGTCGAGGGTTCGTGCGGAACCGCCTATCCGCGGCGCGAGCGCGTTTTTGAATGTTCGTCGGCAACAACGCAAGCGCGTCACGAAACGACTGCGTTGTGTGAGAGTTCATAGAGTGTCAGGATCAAGCGGGAGAGTTTTTCCCGCCTTGAATTCTTCGATTGCTTCTGCAGCCATCTTCTCTAACAAGTCTTGTGACCTGGCAAACAAATCATTCCACCGTTGTTCCGAACGTAGTTCTTCGAGCATCCATGCCGCGAAGGTGTCTTGCTCGTTCGCGGGTAATCGCGACGCTTCATCGAATGCTTTTTGAAGTAAATTGGTCATACGCGAGTTTCTTCGGGATGGAGTTCGATGCCACGTTGTATTCTACCGCGCCGAAAATGCACCGGCGATGGCATCACCGGCTTTATGTGCGGGTCCACTCGGTGCCGCCGGCGCGGTCTTCGAGGGTGATGCCGAGGTCGGTGAGGCGGTTGCGGATGGTGTCGGCGGTGGCGAAGTCTTTGGCGGCGCGGGCGTCGGCGCGGAGTTGGATGAGGAGCTTCATGATGGCGTTGGTGGCGTCGGAGACGCCACCGCTACGTGTCCATTCGGTGTTGCCGGCGCGGTCTTCGAGCGTGATGCCGATGGGGGCGAGGGCGGCGCGGATTTTGTCGGCGGCGGCGAAGTTTTTAATTCTGCGCGCCGTCGCGCGGAGGTCGATCACCAGGGGCATGAGTTTGGCGAGCAGGTCGTCGGAGGCGGTCGTGGCGGGAAGCGGCTGGGTGAAGAGGCCGAGAATGTTCGACAGCTCTTTGAGCGTTGTGAGGAGCGAGGTGAAATGGGCGATGGCGGCTGCGTCGGTTTTGCCCGCGCCTTCGAGGTCGGCGTCGTCGCAGAATTTGTTGGTGATTTTGGCCAGTTCGAAGAGTTCGCCGATGGCGCCGCCCGTGTTGAAGTCGTCGTCCATGGCGGCGAGGAATTTTTGGCGGCAGACGGCGGCGGATTGGAGGACCGGATCGGACCCGGCCGCTGAAGCGGCCTCGCCGTCTTCGCGTGTTGTGGGCGGTTTAAGAGCGTAAAAATCGTTGCCGGTGATTCGGGCGTAGCGTTTGAGGAGGCGGTTGAAGGTCTCCAGGCCTTTGCCGGCTTCTTCGATTTCGGGTTCGTTGAAGAGGACGGTGCTGCGATAGTGGGTTCGCAGCAGGAAGAATCGCACTCGCTGGCCGCCTTGGCGTTTGATGAGGTCGGCCAAGCCGCCGGCGCCTTTGGAGCGGCTCATTTTGCCGCTGACGGCTTCTGCCGACCCCTCCCCTAGCCCCTCCCCGGAGCGGGGAGGGGAGTCAGCGGGGCGTTCGGTGCGGGCGCCGATTTTGGCGGCGGTCGTGCCGGCGCGGAGCAGGCCGTTGTGGGCCCAATAGAGCACCATCGGCTTGGCGTGACAGCATTCGCTCTGAGCGATTTCGTTTTCGTGGTGCGGGAACACGAGATCGAGCCCGCCGCCGTGGATGTCGAACGTTTCGCCGAGGAGCTTCTTGCTCATCGCGGAGCACTCGATGTGCCAGCCCGGTCGGCCGGCGCCCCAGGGACTGTCCCACGACGGCTCGCCCGGCTTGGCCGCCTTCCACAGGGCGAAATCGGCAACATGTCGCTTGCGTTCGCCGCCACTGCCGCCGTCGCCTTGCATGGAGTCGATCGAGCGGTTCGAGAGTTTGCCATAGTCGGCATCTTTGCTGACGTCGAAATACACGTCGCCGTCGGATTGATAGGCGAAGCCGCAGTCGATCAGCGAGCGAATGAGGTCGATGATGTCGGCCATGCACTCGGTCGCGCGCGGGAAGTGGTCGATTTGATCGACGCCCAGCGCGGCCAGGTTGCTGTTGTAATCGGCGATGTTCTCCTCGGCCACGTCAAGCATCGAGATGCCGCGCTCGTTGGCTTTCTTGATGAGTTTGTCGTCGACGTCGGTGATGTTGACGACCCAGGTGACGTCGTAGCCGCAGTATTCGAGGTAGCGTTTGACGCAGTCGAAAATCACGGGACCGACCATGTGGCCGATGTGCGCCTTGTCGTACACGGTGGGCCCGCACAGGTAGATGCCCACCTTGCCCGGCCGTACGGTGACGAATGGCTCCTTGCGCTTGGAGAGCGTGTTGTAGATGCGGAGCGTGGGATGGGGGGCGGACGATTTATCGGGTGTCGGCTTGGTGCGAGTGGAGACGGTCATGCGATGAATGCTAGGTGTCAGGTGTCAGGTGTCGGGTGTCAGTGCGGGTCGCGTCGTAGGACGGACTTAAGTCCGTCCCACTTAGGAGTGCGATGCAGCGGGCGGCGATGATTTCTTCTTTGCCGACTGGTCCGACGCCCTCGCCGGTTTTTGCTTTCAGGCCGATCTGGTGCGGGCTGAGGCGGAGGATGCCTGCGATGCGGTGGCGGATGGCGTCTTGGTAGTCGGCCAGTTTGGGGCGTTCGGCGTGGACGACGCAATCCAGGTTTACGATGCGGTAGCCGTTTTCGGCGACCTTGGCGGCGGCGGCGGCCAGCATGTCGGCCGAATCGCGGCCGCGATTGGCTTCGTCCGTGTTGGGGAACATGCGGCCGATGTCGGGCAGGGCGGCCGCGCCCAGGATCGCGTCGGTAACCGCATGCAGTAGGACGTCGGCGTCGCTGTGGCCGACAAGTTGCCGGTCGTGCGGCACGTCGATGCCGCCCAGCCGCAGGGGTCCGCCGTGGGCGATGCGGTGCGAGTCTTCGCCGATGCCGATTCGCAGGTTGCTCGTGGTGGGGTCTCCTTGGGGGGTCTTGCCGAGGTACGGCGCGGATTATAACCGGCCCTGAAAATGGCGACAACGCGAGAGGTGGTGGCGGGGAGCTAAACCGCAAGCGTGCGGCCGGCGATTTTAGGATTCGGAGACCATCGCGTCGGATGCAACCAATTCGACGGTGACGCACCGTTTGGAATCGGCCGGGTGCGGAAGGCGAACGTCGATCTGAACGCCGTTGTGCAGCAGTTGTATCAATTTGACGGAAGCGCCGGAATCGTCGATCGCCTCGGCCTCGACGTTCGGGAGTATCTCGAATGGGGGGCAGAAGGCGACGTAAAGGGTTGCGCTGCGTTCGCCCGGTTCGAACTCGGCGAGGAGCGTTGCACGAATGGTGTGCGTGCCGTCGGCCGCGCGAAATCGCGTAAGTTGTTGAATCGGTTGTTCGATCGGCGCCGTAGGAGGCGCGCGTCGCCGAATACGCTTAATGAAATGGCGGCTCAACAGTCGCAGTCGCAGCAACCACGCGGCAAAGGTCGCAGCGAAGAGGGCCACGGGCAAAGCACTTATCCTTTTAACCGACGGCGGCGGCGGTTTCGGCGGCCGCAGCCAGTTGTTTGGCCTTGTCGGTCTTTTCCCAGGTGAACTCCGGCTCGTTGCGGCCGAAGTGTCCGCCGGCGGCCGTCTTGCGATAGATTGGCCGGCGAAGGTCGAGGTGCTTGATGATGCCCGAGGGCGTGAGCGGGAACATTTCGCGCACCAGATCGCAGATTCTCCCATCATCAACGCGGCCCGTGCCGTCGGTATCGACGCTCACGCTTACCGGCTCCGAGACGCCGATGGCGTACGCGAGCTGAACCTCGCAGCGATCGGCCAGGCCGGCGGCCACGATGTTCTTGGCCACGTATCGGGCCATGTAGGCCGCGCTGCGATCGACCTTGGTCGGATCCTTGCCGCTGAACGCGCCGCCGCCGTGCCGGCCCCAGCCGCCGTAGGTGTCGACGATGATCTTGCGGCCGGTGAGGCCGCAGTCGCCGTGTGGGCCGCCGGTGATGAATTGGCCAGTTGGGTTGATGTGGTACTTGATGTCGCCGCTGACGAGCTCGGCGGGCAGCAGTGGGTCGATGATCTCGTTGATGATGTACTGTTTGATTTCGCTGTGCTTAACGTCCGGTGCGTGCTGCGTCGAGACGACGACCGTATCGACGCGAACCGGCGTGGCGCCGTCGAACTCGATCGTCACCTGGCTTTTGCTATCCGGGCGCAGCCAATTGACTTCTTTCTTGAAGCGGGCCTCGGTGAGGCGATTGATGATCTTATGGGCGAGCGAAATCGGCAGCGGCATCAATTCGTCGGTGTCGTTGCACGCGTAGCCGAACATGAGGCCTTGGTCGCCGGCGCCGACGTCCTTGCCCTTCGAGGCGTCTTCATTGACGCCCATGGCGATGTCTGGGCTTTGCTCGCCGATCGCTACAAGCACGGCGCAATGGTCGGCGCTGATGCCCATCGACGAATCGGTGTAGCCCACGTTGTGAATCACCTCGCGGACGACCTTCTGCATGTCGACGTAGGCTTTGGTGGTGATTTCGCCGGCGATGACGGCTAGGCCGGTCGTGACCATCGTTTCGCAGGCCACGCGGCTCATTTTGTCCTGGGCGATGAGGGCGTCGAGCACGCCGTCGGAGATTTGGTCGGCCAACTTGTCTGGGTGGCCCATGCTGACGGATTCGCTGGTGAAGAGGTGTCTGCCGGATCCCACGGACGTGCTCCTATAAGTCGCTGCGAAGTTCTGACGAAAAATTCATTATAAATGGTCGCGGGCGCGGTCGGCAACGGGCGTGTGGGGTTGTGAACCGTTTGCGATGTCACCCCGAGGTCCGTCGAGGGGTCTGCGTAGATTCCTCGGCAGACCTCGGAATGACAAGGGGTACGGATGCCCGCTTGCGGGCGCGAGTGGCGGTTGTGCGGGTTGTGCCTCGGTAGAACGGGGTGGCCGCGTTCGGTTATAACTCACCAGCATCGCCGAAAGTATGCTTCCATGGCACGTTGGCCGCGACACGTTTGGACTTCCATCTTTACGTATGGCACGGTATTCGTGCTGTTCCCGCTATTGTGTCTGCTGGCCTACGCTTGGGTGAGAGGGTGGATTTTTTAGCGGGGAGCTTGGAGCACGGAGCTTGGAGCAGGATAACCTCGATTTCGTCCTGTTTGTTCCCTGCTCCCCGCTCCGTGTTCCTCGCTGCCAGCTCCCTGCTTCCATGAATCGACCGTCCACGTCATTGCCGAATCGAGATCGCTTGGATGCGATGCTGAAGCCGCATGGGCAGGAGCAGCTGCTTCGATTCTGGGGCGAGTTGGATGACGCGGGCCGGCAGCAGTTGGCGCGACAGATCGAGGCCGTCGATTTCGAGCAAATCGCGGCGCTCTATGAGCAACGGTCGGAGACGCACGATTGGGCCGCGCTGGCGCGGCGGGCGTCGCCGCCGCATGCAGTGCGGATTGCCGATCGAATTGGTAAAAATGCCGATGAAGGGCGACGGCGTGGTGCCGAGGCGCTTGCGGCGGGGAAGGTCGGCGTTCTCCTTGTGGCCGGAGGGCAGGGGAGTCGGCTTGGTTTCGCGCATGCCAAGGGACTTTTTCCGATCGGGCCGGTTTCCGGCGCGTCGCTGCTGCAAATCCATTTCGAGAAAACGCTGGTAACCGCACGACGCCACGGAGCAAGCGTGCCGCTCTATATGATGACGAGTCCCGTGACGCACGACGAGCAGGTCGCGTTTCTCCAGGAGCACGACCGGTTCGGCATTTCGGCCGAGGATGTCGTGCTGTTTTGCCAAGGCACGATGCCGGCAGTCGACGCGGCCAGCGGTAAACTGCTGCTCGCGGAAAGAGACTCGCTCTTCTTGAGCCCCGACGGCCACGGCGGCACGGTGGCGGCGCTCTCGGCCAGCGGCGCGCTTCCCGACATGCGCCGCCGCGGCATCGAGCACCTGTTCTATCTGCAAGTGGACAACCCGCTCGCGCCGATCGGCGATACTGAGTTCATCGGCGACCACTTGATCGCCGATTCCGATTTCACCTCAATGGCTTGCGCCAAGCAGACGCCGCATGACCGGCTGGGCAACTTCGCACGGATCGACGGCCGGCTGCACGTGATCGAATACAGCGATCTGCCCGATGACGTGGCGGAGCGTCGCGACGCCAGCGGTTCGCTCGTGTTCTGGGCGGGCAGCGTGGCAATTCACATTTTCCGCGTCGCGTTTATCGAGCGGATGCTGGCGCTCAAAGACGCCTTGCCGTTCCACATCGCGCGAAAAAAGGTGCCGCACGTCAACGATGTCGGCGAGCGCGTAGAACCGAAAAAGCCGAACGCCCTGAAGTTCGAACGGTTCATCTTTGATCTGCTGCCGCACGCGAACAACCCGCTGGTGGTGGAGTACGCGGAGCAGGAAGTGTTCGCACCGGTGAAGAACGCGCCGGGTGCAAGGCGCGACACGCCGGAGTACGTGCAACGATTCATGGTGGGGCAACATCGCGACTGGTTGCGGGCGGCGGGGACGCGCGTGGCGGATGGCGTGGCGGTGGAAATCAGCCCGCGGTGGGCACTCGATGCCGAGGGCGTTGCGGCGCGGGCCGATCGGCCGCGGAGCATCGACAAGACGACGTATCTCAACGATGCAATTTGAAGTCGAACAAAAGCATCGGATCGACGACGTGGCCGGATTCGAGGCCATGTTAGCAAATCGCGGCGTGACGCTTGGTTCACCGGTCGAACAAGCGGATCAATACTTCGCCCACCCGGCGCGTGACTTCGCGAAGACGGATGAGGCACTGCGGATACGCACGGCCCGCGGAAAAAGTTTCGTCACCTACAAAGGCCCCAAGCTTGATGCAGCAACGAAGACTCGCCGCGAGCTTGAGCTGCCGCTCGACGCGACCGATGCCGGCGGATTGCAGTTTGCCGAGTTGCTGAGTGCTTTGGGATTCAAGCCGGTGGCCGTTGTGCGGAAGAACCGCCGGCTGTTCCACCTTGTGCATGATGGGCGTGAAGTCGAAGGTGCTCTCGACGATGTCGATGGCGTCGGCACGTTTGTCGAGCTCGAACTGTTGGCTGAGGATGCAAACCTCGACGAAACGAAGCAAGTCATCGCGGCGTTGGCAGCCGATCTGAATCTCGGCCCCTCGGAGCGGCGCAGTTACCTCGAACTGCTGTTGGCGAAATAGCGTCCATGGTAATCAGCCGGCGGCGCCCACAGCGGCGTAAACTTTCCCCTTTTGTGTCAGCCAGGCAACATCTCCCTGTTCGGCTCGCTCTTTCACTTCTCGAAGATAGTCAACTGTCTCGGATTCGTAACACGGTTCACTCGGATCATCGGCTGGGATCACCATCTCGACGTCAACGGCAACGACGTATTTGTCGGTTTGAATGAGTCGCGTTTTCTTGATCCGTTCTCCGGCGATTCGCATGGCTATATCCGATTAAAGAAATGCACCGTTAACTAGTTTCGCGACATCGCTGCCTCGCAAGTGCGACCAGACAGCCTTGAACTCCGTGCCATCGGGGAGGATTTCACGCACCTCAATACTTGGGTTCGGCTTCGTTCTCGGGCGCTCAATAATGAGTTCTGCATCGTCGAGCCCCGCGACGGCTTGCCACTCCATTATACCGCGCTCTTCCAACCGCTCGGAGGCATGTTCGCCGACCACGTATGGACCGTCCGAATAAATCTGCCACATCAAGAAGCTCGCAAACACCTGGATTTAAGGGATTCTCAACGAGTCAATGTGTCAGATTTTTTGCGACGAG
>JAKEIB010000386.1 GCA_022614705.1 Planctomycetota bacterium
CCCGACCCCGCACCAAACGCCGACCGCAGGTCTCCCCTCTCCCCCTCTCCCGCTGGGTGGACAAAATCGTTGCTGAAATCGGCCGCCAGTTGTGCTACGTTTATCGTTGCCACCTCGAATTAGCTCTTTGGCATTTCGATCGACTGTTTCACATTCACGGACCGTGATTGGCACTCGCGGTGCGCGCTCGTGTGCCACTGCTGACTTGCCCAGCAGTGTTTCCAAGCGCGCCCGACCCACCTGTCTCAATTCCGCGACAGATGCGCAAAATTATGGAGGGGAGTTTTGCGCACCTACTCAATATCGCGGCGATTGGCCGTGGGGCAGACATTTCTGTCTGCCAGTGACTTGTAATTCTCGGCAGACAGGAATGTTTGCCCACGACGAATCCGCGCGAGCGCGAATCCACAAAATCATTGCGCGAAAACAGGGTGAAGCGGTTTTCAACGGGAGCGCAGAATAGAATTTGGCGTGAAGCGGTTTCAAAACCGGCAGAGGCGGTCCTCCCGGGCGAAGCGAAGGAGCTACCGCGACGCGCTTAACAGATTCTTCGCTTCGCCCAGAATGACAAGTCCGCGAACGCCAAGGTTTGGAAACTGCTTCGTGTAAGTTTAATCGCGTCGCCGAAACTTGTCGCGTTGAATCACCTGCAAAGTCGCTCGTCGAGGCGTCGTCCAATGCCGTCGTTCACGGTTCAGGAAAAGCGAGATCTTGCCGCGCTTGTCGCGTCGCGACAGCCGGGCCACGGCTTGCCTGGCGGTTTCTACTCTAACGACACCGTGTACCGCGCGGAGATGGAAAACATTTGGCGGCGCGGGTGGTTGTTTGTCGGGCATACGTGCGAAATCGCCAAGCCGGGCGACTACGTCACGTTCGCTGTCGGCAATGATTCGCTGATCGTAATTCGCGGTGACGATGGCCGTATCAACGCGCTATGGAACGTGTGTCGTCATCGAGGCACGCAAATATGCAGCGAGCCGCGGGGCAGGGCGGGTCGGCTGGTCTGTCCGTATCATCAATGGACGTACGCACGCGATGGCTCGCTCGTTTCTTGCCGCGGCATGCAAGAGGACATTGATAAATCGCAGCTCGGCCTGTTGCGCGCCCAGGTGCGCGAGGTGGCGGGCTTGATTTACGTGTCGTTGTCCGACAATCCGCCCGACTTCGAGCAGGCGGCCGAAGCAATAGAGCCGTTCGCTCGCCCGCAGGGGTTGGACCGGGCCAAGGTGGCGAAGATCGTCGACTACGACGTGGCCGCGAACTGGAAGATCGTTTGGGAAAACAATCGCGAGTGTTACCACTGCAATGTCAATCATCCCCAATACATCAAGGCGAACTTTGATCACTACAACGCGGACGACACGAGCGAACGCGTTTCCGCGCGGATCAGTCAGGCCGTGGCTCGCAGCGAGGAAAAATGGGCGGCTGCAGGGTTGGCGGTCAGTCATCGCCAGAGCGGCATGGCTCAGTTTCCAGACGCGGAGCGCAACTGCTGGTATTCGGTGAATCGGACGCCGCTGGTGGAGGGCTACGTGAGTGAGACGATGGATGGCCGGCAGGTCGCCCCATTGATGGGCGACTACTCGGACGCGGATGTCGGCACGCTAAGGATTCGCACGCTTCCGAACATGTGGCTGCACGCCAGTTGTGACCATGCCGTCACGACGCGATTGCTGCCGACCGGGTTGCAACGAACGGCAGTGCGCGTGACATGGTTGGTTCACCGGGACGCCGTCGAAGGCCGCGACTACCGCCTTGCGGACATTGTGCCGTTCTGGCAACTGACGTCCGAACAGGACTGGGCCTTGTGCGGGCAGGCTCAAAAGGGCGTGAACTCGTCGCACTATGTTCCCGGCCCCTTTTCAACTTACAAGGAATATAACGTGGACTCTTTCGTGCGGTGGTGTCTTCAACAATTGAGCAGGGAGCAGGGAGCAGGGGGCAGGGAGTAAGAATTCCTGCTGTCAACTCCCTGCTCCAAGCTCCCTGCTTTCCTATGAGCAGCGGTTCGCAAAGTGCTGAGTTTGTGATCATCGGCGGCGGCGCCGTTGGGTGCGCGGTCGCTTACAGCTTGGCGAAGGCCGGAAAGACCGACGTCTTACTTCTGGAAAAGGAGGCGAATGTCGCGGGGGCGACGACAGCGCAAGCGGCTGGGCTGGTCGGCCAGGTTCGCAACACGGTGGAGCGGACGAAGCTCGCCATGTGGTCGGTGAAAACCTTCTCTCAATTGGAGCGAGACACGCAAGCCAAGCCGGGCTGGCGGCAAGTTGGTTCGCTACGGGTGGCCCTCTGCGACGAGCGCGTCGATGAATTTCGCCGCATGAAGGACGTCGCCGATAAGGCGGGGCTGGAAGCTGAATTCATCGACCAAGCCACGGCGAAGCGAAAGTGGCCGGCGTTGAGCTTTGAACGTGCCAAGGCTGTGCTGTGGTGCCCTAGCGATGGATATCTTCAGCCGTCGGATCTCACCATGTCGTATGTGGCCCATGCACGGCGGCTCGGCGTGCGCTTTCGAATGAAGACCGCGGTGCGTGGCATCGACGTGCGCGATGGTCGAGTGCAGGCGGTCGAAACGGACAGCGGCCGAATCGAGTGCGAATGTGTCATCAATGCGGCGGGGGCTCACGCTTATCACATTGCTCGTTGCGTCGGCCTAGAGCTGCCAATTGTTCCGGTCCGCCACGAATATTTTGTGACCGTGCACGCCGATGGCTTGGAACCAAACTTGCCGGTGGTTCGCATTCCCGATTCGACGCTTTACCTGCGAGCTGAGATCAATTCACTGTTGTGCGGCGGCTGGGAGCCGAGGGGATTGTCTACCGATCCGCGGCAGTTCGCGCAGGACGGAGAGCCGCCGGCGCTTGAGTCGGATTGGGACGTGCTGGGCTGGTTCGCCGAGCAACTTGGCCCCGAAATGCCCCAGGTGGATCAATTAGGCATCCGCAGCGTCTTCAAAGGTTGGCCGACTTTTACTCCCGATGGACGGTTCATTATTGGCGAAAGTTCGCGCGTCAAGGGATTTATGATGGCGGGCGGATGCAACGCACACGGCGTTTCCGGATCCGCGGGCATCGGCCGGCACGTCGTTGAGTCGATCCTCGATCCTGATCCGTCGCCCTACGTGAAAAGTCTCAGTCCCGATCGGTTCACGGGTCAGCGATGGGATTGGAAAACAGCGCGGCGTGACGCACAGCATTACTACGAGACGTACTACGATCTCGGACATTAAAGCCAATTGCTCGTGGCGAACGCTCAGCGTCGTTTAGCCGGCTCTAGAATTTTGCGTGTTCCTCCGGCCGCAGCTCGCGCTCGCGCCCTTGCTATTCCAAGATGATGACGGGGCGCCCCGTCTTGGCCGACTTGGGCAAGAACCATCGTCCGATGGAAAATCGGCCCGAGCCACAGAGAAAGACTGGCAGCAGCAAGCCGATGAGGGCCAGATTGTATTCGAAGCCGGCGGTGGCGAGTGTGCTTTCAGGACCGTGGCCCAGAAAGAATCCGTTCTTACCGTGCACCATGAAAATGGCGCCGAGCATGATCACGATGAGCGACGCGGCGGAGAACCTGGTCAGGAATCCAAACACCAATCCCAAGCCGCCGAAGAATTCGCCGATCGCAACAAGGTATGGCACAGGGCCGCCGCCCATCATCTGTACAAATTGAGTCAGTCCCGGCCCGCCGAATGCTCCAAACAATTTTTGCGCCCCATGCGCGGCAAAGATCACGCCCACGATCACGCGCACGGCAAGCAGGGCAACATCCACCGTCAATGGATAGGTCGGCACGGTTCGTTCGTTATTCATGGCGTCACCTTAATGGACAAGGCATTCTGCATCTGCCGATTGTTGCAAACTTCGCCAGAGGAGGAAAGGTGAGTCGAACCGTGGGCATGACATGCTGCACATTAACCGCCGGCAATCGCCCCGACGACCAGAAATGGTTCTTTCCCTTCGGCAACCGCAGCGGGCAGCGGAGCGTCGGGCGAATCGTTCGATAAATCCTGCTCGCAGGCATAGAACCGCAGAAACGCGCGGCGTTTTGCCGTAACTTGGTCGCGAATGGTTCCGCAGAGCATTGGGTAACGGGCTTCGAGCGCGTCGAGGACCGCGCGTTGCGTCGCCGGATCAACGACGTCGAGCTGCACCTCGCCATTGATATTGGCCAATACCTTCAAATGATATGGGACAATGACTCGAATCATTGAACGAACACAAGGAGGACGCCCGACGGATCGGTGACGTGAAGCACGAGCGAGCCGTCAACCATTTCGGGCGGTTGGATACGAAGGTTGTTGAATTCGCCGCTTTCGGCGATTCTCTGGACGTGTTGATACCAGGCTTGCGCGTCGTCAACGCCGATGACCACCATAAAGTTGTCGGCCCAGTCCTGGACATAATAATCCTGCAGGCGGAACCAATTGCCGTTGAGTTCGAAATCGGCGGTGCCACCCCAGCCTTCTGACATCTTGAATCCGAGGGCGGTGTAGAATCGCTTCGACAGCCCGAAATCCTTCGCCGGCATGTAGACTTTCAAAGCCTTAATGCTAAGTGCCATTTTTTTGCGAGCTTTCTTGGGTGTTGAACGAGTGCGACGTTACGGCAATGTCTGTACCTCGACCGATAGCACGGCGGGCAGGTCGCGGACGATTGGTTCCCAGCTATCGCCGCCGTTGGGCGATACGTAAACCTGGCCGCCGGTCGTGCCGAAATAAATTCCGCACGGGTCGAGCGAATCGACGCACGTGGCGTCGCGCAAAACGTTGACGTAGCAATTCTCCTGCGGCAGGCCCTTGGTGAGCGGCTCCCATTCGTTGCCGCCCACGCGGCTGCGGTACACGCGCAGCTTGCCGTCGAGCGGATAGTGCTCCGAATCGCTCTTGATTGGCACGACGTACACCGTGTCAGGCTCGTGAGTGTGAATCTCGATCGGGAATCCGAAGTCAGTCGGCAGGTCGCCGCTGATCTCGTGCCACGTGTCGCCCGCGTCGTCGCTGCGCATTACGTCCCAATGTTTCTGCATGAACAGCACGCCGGGGCGGGAGCGGTTCAAGGCGATACGATGAACGCAATGGCCCACCTCGGCGACCGGATCGGGAATGTATTGCGAACGCAGACCGCGATTGATTGGTTTCCAAGTTTTGCCGGCGTCATCGGTGCGAAACGTGCCGGCCGCGGAAATGGCGATGAACATGCGGTCGTGGTTGGTCGGATCGATGAGGATCGTGTGCAATCCCATGCCGCCGGCGCCGGGCGACCATTGGGGCCCCGTGCCGTGGCCGCGCAAACCGGCCAGCTCGTGCCAGGTGGTTCCGCCATCGGTCGATCGAAAGATCGCGGCGTCCTCGACTCCTGCAAACACGACATCAGGATCGCTCAGCGACGGCTCGATATGCCAGACGCGTTTGAATTCCCATGGGTGCTGCGTGCCATCGTACCACTGGTGCGTCGTCAGCGGTTTGCCGGTCTCGGGCGACGTATCGTACACAAACTTGTTGCTTTCGCCTTTGGGCGATCCGTCCGGCGCGGTGGTCGACTCGCCGGGCGGAGTACCCGGTTGATACCATGTTTTGCCGCCGTCGTCGGAACGCTGGATGATCTGCCCGAACCAGCCGCTGGTTTGAGACGCGTAAAGTCGGTTCGGATCCACCGGCGAACCCTTGACGTGGTAAATTTCCCAACCGGCAAAGTGCGGGCCACTGACTTCCCAGCGCTGCCGCTTGCCGTCCGACGTCAGGACAAACGCGCCTTTGCGTGTACCAACGAGAACTCGTACCCTGCTCATTGATTTCTCCTTGATTGCCGGCCGCCCGGCATCGCACCTGAACGGTTTCAAATTCTAAGTTGATTGCTAACGTCGCAAGGGAATCAGCGCGCGAATTCGGGGATCGCGCAGGTATAGACCGAGCCAGACCAGCACGCCGAAAATGGCCGGAGGGATAAAATTCTCGCCGAGGCGCACGTGGGTTGCGGTCGCGCCACCCAGATATCCGGTGAGCAAGATCGCGCCGAGAACTGCGGTCTGCGGAATCACATAGATGATCGTGCACGCGAGTTCGACGATGCCCAGTGTGAGGGCCATTTCCCCTGTCCATCCGAGACGCGTCAACTCCTTCCCGACCATCGCGGGACTCACAAGCTTCAACGTGCCGCTGAACAGCAACATCAAAACGGGCAGGGCGCTGACGACATAGCCGGCCCACAGCATTTTCTTCGACACGGGACCTGTTTGGACATCTGGAGCCATGAATCGCTTCTCCTTGTTAGAAGCTTTATCAGAACTCCCTCTCCCTTCGGGAGAGGGTCGGGGTGAGGGGGTGCTATTGTTTGTCAGTCGATTCCACGATCGCTTTCATGTTCGCGAGGCCCTTGTCGAATTGTTCGCCGACCATTTTTTCGCAATCCATAAATAGACCAATCGCCTTGGCCGTGAAATTATTCTTGCCGGCCATGCTCCACGTGACGGCGGTCTGATCGCCCTCGGGCTTGAACGTAAACTCGACGTCGTTCGTCGCTGCGAACGGCCGCACGAAAGCGAGCTTGATGTGGATGCGGTCGTTCGGATCGCTCTGGAGAATCGTCATGCTGCCGGCGCCGACGTCTTTGTTGCCGTCCCAGTGGAAGACGCTGCCGGTGCCGGATGATGGGCCTTCAAACGTGCTCTTGGCGTTCGGATCCATTTTCACCCAAGGCGACCAGGCCTCCCAATTGTGAAAGTCGTTTACCTGGGCGAAGACAGCCGCCGGCGTTGCGTTCATCCTGGCCGAGCGCGTGACGCGAAAGTCAGTTGGCCGCGTGGCGATGACGATAAGCAGCACGCCGATCACGGCAACGAGACCGAGCAGAATGCAGGTAAACATGGGCTTCTTTCACCGGACAGGCGCCGGGGACGGAGTAACGCTGGTATTTCGTTCTTCAGCTACTGCAGTGGCCATGGGATCACCTCGTGAGTTGATTGAACTTCTTGATCTGTTGTAATAGCAGGAAGCCGAACTCTACGGCGTCGGCAAGCCGGGGAGCTCAACGACCGGGCGAACTTCGACCGTGCCCATGCGGGCGCCCGGATGCCGCTCGGCGATGCGAATCGCCTCGTCGAGATTGGCGACGTCGATCAGGTAGTAACCGCCGAGCACCTCGCGCGTTTCCGCGAATGGCCCGTTGGTCACTTGTGCCTGGCCGTCGCGCACGCGGACGCTCGCGGCCATCGAAGCCGGTTCCAGCGGCGCGGCTTCCAAATACTGCCCTTTCGCGTGCAGCTCGTGCGTGAGCTGCACGGCTTCATTCATGGCTTGTTCGAGCGCCGCTTTGCCCGCCTTTCCCCAAGCCTGTTCGTCGTCGTAACAAAGCAACATATATTTCATGACTGTGTCCAATTGCCGGCCCTTCCGGCCGCTTTGAGTATCTGATCCAAACTACTGGGCGGCGGAAAGTTGACGCGGCAAAACTTTCGGGAGTCCGGCAAGTTCCATCACGGGGCGCACTTCGACCGTGCCCTTGCGGGCGCCCGGAATTCTAGCCGCGATGGCGATGGCTTCGTTAAGGTCTTTGGCCTCGACGAGAAAGTAACCGCCAAGCTGCTCGCGCGTTTCGGCGAACGGGCCGTCGGTCACGAGCCGTTTGCCCTCGCGCACTCGAACGCTCGTGGCCGTCGCGACCGGCTGCAGCGGACTGGCGCCCAAATACTGCCCGCGCGAATCGAGCTCGTGCGTCAGTTCGGTCGATTCCCCGTAGCAATGCTCACGTTCAACGTCGGTCCACGAATTCTCGTCCGTGTAAATAAGAAGCATGTATTTCATACAGATCACCTCATTGTAGCTGGCCTCTCTGAGGCCGGCCTTTCTCATCTAGTTATGTGAGGCTGTCCGGGAATTCCCGTCGGTTAATGGCGTACAAAGCCGTGCTGTCACCCCGAGGTCCTCCGAGGGGTCCGGCTAGATTCCTCGGCGGACCTCGGAATGACAGTGAAATGAATTCCCGGACGCCCTCAGTTATGTTACATCCCGACAACAATCGGCCGGGGTCGCAGACCCCAGCTACAGTTTCATTTCCTCCGCCGGTAGTTGGCCGTCATGAATTGGTGCCACTTTCCATCGTCGCCGAGCATGTGCGACGTGAGCACCCGGTGGTCGTCGCTCTTGAATTCGATCACGTCCTTGTACTTCATCGTGGTGCCCGGGTTCATCATGTTCGGGCCCTCGGCGTTCAGCGTGAGCACTTTTTGGGCGGCATCCAGCTCGCCGTCGTACACCCACAAGTGCGTCATCATCGAACCGATCCACGTGCCCGTATACCGATTCTTCTGCGGATCGTAACCGAGCGTCATCAGGGTCGTGCCGGAGCCACCACCCGGCATTTCCATTTCACCTTCCGCCACCGTCCACAGGTCTCCGAGTGAACGGACTGTTTCCGACCCAGAGGTCTTCGATGGTGGCTGGTCCGGCCCCATGCCGCAGTCGGCTTCACATGTCCACTCGCCAACAAACCGTTGTAACCATCGGTGTTCTTTTTGAGGCTCTGCGTGCATCGTGGCTCTCCGTTTCGATTCCCGGTTATCGTTGGATGGTAATATTTACTCGGCGCGTTTCACTTCTTCGCCGCAATCCGGTCCAACAGTCGCTTCTCCTGCTCGCGCAATTCGGGCGTGAACTCGGGCCCAAAATCGTCCATTTCGAATACCTGGCGAATTTCGATTTCGCTCTCGTCGCCCGTGGGATTCGGCACGCGCTTGGCCCAGGCAATCGCCTCGGCGAGCGATTTGCACTGCCAAATCCAATAACCGGCGATGAGCTCCTTCGTTTCGGCGAACGGACCGTCGATTACCGTCCGGCTGCTCCCCGAAAACTTGATTCTCGCGCCCTTCGAGCTGGGTTGCAGCCCTTCGCCCGAGAGCATCACACCGGCATTTACCAGCTCTTCGTTGAAGTTCCCCATGTCGCGGAGCAACGCCTCGCTGGGCATTACGCCGGCTTCCGTATCTTTGTTGGCCTTGATGATGATCATGAATCGCATGTCGGTGTCTCCCGTGGATCAGAAGGGCAAACGCGTCTACTTATTCTCGTACGCTTGCTTCAAGCGATTGATGTCGAGCTTGGTCATTTGCAGCATCGCGTGCATGACGCGCTTCGCTTTCGCGGCGTCCTTGTCTCCCAGCATCTCGATGAGAACGGCGGGCACAATCTGCCACGTGACGCCAAACTTGTCCGTTAGCCAGCCGCATTGCTGCTGTTGTCCGCCAGCGGAGAGCTTGTCCCACAAAGTGTCGACTTCCTCCTGCGTCTGGCAGTTGACGACGAATGAAATTGCCGGCGAGAAGCTGAACAGCGGACCGCCGTTTAACGCCGTGAATTTCTGACCTTCGAGCTCGAACGCCATCGTCATCACCGACCCGGCTGGCCGGCCTGATACTTCGGCCGCTTCGTCGCCATAACGGGTGACCTTGCCGATCCTCGAGTTCTTGAAAGTCGATACATAGTAATTCACAGCTTCTTCGGCTTGGTTGTTGAACCACAGGAATGGCGTTAATTTTTGCATTGCAGTCACTTGTTGTGGTTAAACGATCCGCGGGACGTCTGCCGTTTCATTCGGTTGTCCCACATTTGTCGTTCGGCGGCCACTCAAATCGACAGACGTCCGAAAATTTTTCACAGACGCTTTGGCCAGTCTCCCACTGGACAAAAACCGCCCTCTAAACGGCCAGCGTGGCACGAAAATGCGCACTTGCCGCCCGGTTCGTCGCCTCCACTTCGCGAAACAAGACGGCCAGGGCCGACATCAGTGCCGTCTTTGGCTGTTCGGTGGCACAGATATAGTTGGCCAGCGGCTCAACAACTTGTTCCAAGCCATTTGGAATCGACAGTTCTAACGCACAGTTGACCTTGTTCATTGCAATTCTCCTTAAGGATCGAGTGTTCATCGGCGAAACCTGCGAACTACACCCAATAGTCGCTGGGTAGCCGACCAAATCGACAGCGCCGACGAAAAATCTTTTCAGCCCAGTTCGGCGAGACGGCGCTCGAGAAACCGCCGTTCCGGTTCCTGGCGAGCTTGAGTCAGCGCCCGCTGATAAGACGTGCGGGCTTCCTCGTTGAGACCCAGCCGTCGGCAGAGATCGGCCCGCGTGGCGTGGGCCAGGTGATAGTCGGCCAAATCGCCGCGGGCCAGAATGTCGTCGACGAGTTTGAGGCCTGCCGCCGGTCCGTCGCGCATCGCGATGCCAACGGCTCGATTCAATTCGACCACCGGCGACGGCACCACGCGCACCAGCACGTCGTAGAGGCCGACAATTTGTTCCCAGTCGGTGCGCGCGGCACTTGGCGCGTCGACGTGCACCGCCGCGATCGCTGCCTGCAACGTGTACGGACCGACCCGCCGCGACGACAGCGCGCGTTCCGCAAGCAACTTGCCTTCGACGATTTCATCCCGGTTCCAAAGCCCGCGGTCCTGGTCGTCGAGCAGTACCAGCTCGCCGGTCGGCGACGTGCGCGCCGCCCGACGCGATTCGTGCAATAGCATGAGCGCAAGCAGGCCCATCACTTCCGGCTCGGGCAGAAGTTCGACGAGCAGGCGGCCGAGTCGAATCGCCTCGCCCGACAGATCGGAGCGAGTGAGCGATTTCCCGGAGGATGCGGCATATCCCTCGTTGAACACGAGGTAGATCACTTGCAGCACCGTGTCGAGCCGTTCCGGCAAGTCCTCTCGCGACGGCACCTGGTAAGGAATCTTCGCCTCCCGAATTTTTGCCTTTGCGCGCACGATGCGCTGCGCCAGCGTAGGCGGCGCTGTCAGAAACGCGCTAGCGATCTCCTCGGTCGTCAGTCCGCACACTTCGCGCAACGTGAGCGCTACTTGGGCCTCGGGCGCCAAAGCCGGATGGCAGCACGTGAATATCAGCCGCAGGCGATCGTCTTCGACGTCTTCACTTTCCGCCGATCCACTCGCTTGTGTCTTCGCATCGAGCTGCTCGGCAAGCTCGGACAGCGACTCATTGAATCGCGCACGGCGGCGTATCGTGTCGATCGCTTTAAACCGCCCGGCCGAAACGAGCCACGCGCGCGGATTCGCCGGAACGCCCGCCCGCGGCCATTGCTCCACCGCCGAAGCGAACGCGTCGTGCATCGCCTCTTCTGCCAGCTCAAAGTCGCCGAGCAAACGCACAAGTGTTGCGAAAATCCGGCGCGAGTCGGAGCGGTAGACGGAGTCTACGATCGAACGCGCCTGTTCGGTGGAAGCATCGGACATTACTTGCGGTCCGAACTCAATTCGTGAACGATGTCAACGAGCGCTCGGGCATTGTCGACGGGCGTTTGCGGCAGCACGCCGTGGCCGAGGTTGAAAATGTGTCCCGGCCGGTTCGCTGCCTGCTGCAGAATGTCGGCGGCACGGCGACGCAGCTCGCTCGAGTCGGCAAGCAGCGCAAGCGGGTCCAAGTTGCCTTGGATCGCTCGGTCCGGGCCAATCATGCGCCAGGCCTCATCGAGCCGCACGCGCCAATCGACGCTGACGACCGCCGGGCCGCCTTCGGCCAATAGCGGTATGAGCTGCGGATTGCCCGTGGCAAAGCTAATCACCGGTGTGCCCGGCGTGATTCCAGCGATCACCTGCTCGACGAACGGCAGCACAAACCGCCGGTAGTCGTCCGGCCCCAAACAACCGGCCCAGCTGTCAAACAATTGCACGGCTTGAGCACCGGCTACGATTTGAGCGTTGAGGTACAGGATCACCGCGCGCGTCAGGCGACTCATGAGCGATTCCCAGGCCGCCGGATCGCGATACATAAGCGTTTTCGTGTGCAAAAACTCGCGGCTAGCCCCGCCTTCGATCGCGTAGCTGGCCAACGTGAAGGGCGCGCCGCCGAAGCCAATCAATGGAATGTGGGCAGGCAAGTCGGCCCGCGTTTGTCGCACGGCCTCCATCACGAAATGCAGCGCGTCGGCGCTCTCGAGCTCGACGACTCGGTCAACGTCGGCCGATTCCCGAATCGGATTATGAATTAGCGGCCCCTCGCCTTGAGCAAACTCGAGGTCCATGCCCATCGGTTCGAGAATCGGCAGCAAATCGGAAAATAGAATCGCGGCATCCACACCAAGGCGCTCAACCGCCATGCACATCACCTCGCTGCACAGCTGCGGATTACGGCAAAGTTCCAAAAAGCCGTGTTGCTCGCGAATGCGGCGGTACTCCGGCATGTAACGCCCGGCTTGGCGCATCAGCCAGATTGGCGTGTAGTCAGTTGGTTCCCGACGGCAAGCGCGCATGAACGCGCTGTTGTGCGACGGTGATTCGGAATTGCGGATTTCGGATTGCGGATTGCGGATTGAGTCCGGCAATCCGAAATCGTCCATCTGCGATGTTATCTTTCGTTTCCGCGTAAGAATCGCCGCCGCCTGTTCCGACGTCTCAGCAACCAAATGTCCCATCTTCGGATGCGAAGGCTCCAAATCCACCGGCAAGTTTTCACTTTGAAGCATCTCACTGGTGGTGGGCCCGATCGACGCGACAACAACGTTACGAAATGCAGCGCGGACGTCGTCGATCACGCCCAGTTCGTCGGCCAGCTTGAGCAGATTGATCACCTGGTTGGCCGACGTGAATATGGCAACGTCGATTTCCCCGGCGACGATTCGGCGGATATTCTGTTCGAGCGGCCCGCAGTCTTCCGGCAGGGCCCAGTCGTACACGTGGATCGCGTCGACGATTGCCCCGCGGGCCTCCAACCCGGCAACGAGGCTCCGGTTCGCGACGCCGTACTCCTGCAATCCCACCACCAAATTGGCCACGGGCAGCTTTTCGTCGAGCGCCGAGAGCAGCTCGCGCCACGTGTTCGGTTCCGGCACGGCAATCGTCGGCGTAATGCCCAATTCACGAAGGGCCGCCAGCGGCTTAGGGCCGCGGACGACTGATTTGATGTCGCTCACGGCCGCCAAGAATCGCTCGCGATCCACGTGGCGTTCAATCTGCCGCACCAACATCCGCGTGCCGACGCCCGTGAGAAAGACGACGACGTCAATCCGCCCGGTGATGAGACGATTCGCAAAATCGATGGCGGCCTGATTGCGCTCGACCGGCACTTCACGCATCGACGGGCTTACCGAGGGAACGCCGCCGCGCTTGGCGATCATGCGGTCCATCTCCTCGGCACGGCGGCTTTCGAAAGCGGCCACGCGCAATCCGGCAAATGATGCGACGTCGATGCTCACGACCGACAAACCTCCGCAGCTAACAGTTCACCGAATAATATGAACCGCCAAGAACGCCAAGCTCGC
>JAKEIB010000387.1 GCA_022614705.1 Planctomycetota bacterium
GAGCATTCGTTGTTTTCAGCTCCGCGCTGTGTATGGCGCAACGAGTTTGGGTTGGCGAGGGCGGCGTTCGCGTGCGGGCGCCATTTGTGCGAGTGGATGTTTATCCGTACGGCGGGGTCTCCGTGCGGGCGCCCTTTGCGGCCGTCGACGTGCCGCCGCGTGGCTACTATTACGAGCCGGGCTATGCGCCGCCAGTAATCTTTGAACGGCCCGTTGTCGAACCGTCGTATCCCACGGCGGCCGATTTTGCGGCGATGGATGCGGAGCAGCTTGCCCAGGCGCTGCGGGCACTTTCTCAGAGTCTTCACAATCGACTGAGTCGCTTCGACACGGGCGACACGTGGCAACGTTACCTGCGACTGCCGGACGCGGCGATTGATTTGTCGGCGCCGCCCAGCGAGCGCACGACGGCACTTGTCACATTACTGGATCGCTTTCACAAAGTGGCCGCGGACCCGCAGTATTCCATGATCGTCCGGCTGCCGGCGTTCACGGCCATGGAATCCGCCTTGAACGAGGCGGTGTTGCGTCCCGAAACATCGCCCGCGGCGACGGCTGCCGCGGTTGAAGATTTGCCGCTGCCCGCGCCAGAGCAACCTGGTGGCTGGGGCAGAGTCTTCGATGCCCCAGAACCGCAACGATCTGGGGCGTCGCGGACTCCGCCCCAGGCACCCCGAAACAGATCCTTCTTAACGCCTCGTCCACGGCAATAATGCGATTTTTACTCGTCGTGGTCGTCATTTGGACCACCGTCGCGCAGGCGGATGAATCGCTGTTCCGCAATCACGTTGCACCCATATTCGAAGCTCGCTGCGTCGCGTGCCACGAGGGGGCAAAGCCAAAGGGCGGCCTCTCACTCGTCTCCGCAAAGCGCTTTCGCGCCGGCGGAGATAGCGGGCCGGTGGTTGTCGCCGGCAGACCGGACGAAAGCCGGCTGCTGGAGTACATTTCCGGTGACGAACCGCAGATGCCGAAGGACGATGTACCGCTTTCGGCGGCCGACGTGGCCGCGATTCGCGCGTGGATCGAAGCCGGCGCCAAGTGGCCGGACGGCGTTGAGCTATTCGACAAGAAGCAGCGCGATCGGGATTGGTGGTCGTTGCGTCCACTCACTCGTCCCTCGCCGCCGGCCGTGCACAGCGATTGGGTTCGCACCCCCATCGACGCATTTGTGTTGGCCAAATTGCAAGAGCAGGAGCTCTCACTGTCCGCGGCGGCCGATCGCCGCACGTTGATTCGGCGACTCTATTTCGATCTCGTCGGCTTGCCGCCGTCGTACGAGGAAGTCGAGGCGTTTGTTACCGACGACGATCCACAAGCGTACGAAAAGCTCGTGGATCGCCTGCTCGCGTCGCCGCATTACGGCGAGCGTTGGGGGCGGCACTGGCTGGATGTGGTGCACTACGGCGACACGCACGGTTACGACAAAGACAAGCTGCGGCCAAACGCGTGGCCGTATCGCGACTATGTGATCCGCGCTTTTAATGAGGACAAGCCGTACAGCCGGTTCGTCGCAGAACAGGTCGCCGGCGACGTGCTTTATCCGGGCACGGCCGACGGGATCATTGCCACGGGGTTTCTGGTCGCCGGACCGTTTGACTTTGTCGGCCACATCGAAGTCGTCGAGGGCACGCTCGCGAAAGCGATTACGCGGAACTTGGATCGCGACGACATGGTGTCGACGACGATAGGCACATTCAACAGCATGACGGCTCACTGTGCCCGATGTCACAACCACAAGTTCGATCCAATCACGCAGGAGGATTACTACAGCCTGCAAGCGGTGTTCGCGGGGATCGATCGCGCCGATCGCGCGTACGGGGGCGATGCGGGAACGGCCACTCCGCAGCTGGTGTTTGCCGCCGCAACGGACTTCGCGCCGCAGAATCAATTCGTGCCCACGAAGGGGGAGCCGCGGCCCGTGCATGTCCTCAATCGAGGCAATGAGAAAGACCCCGGCGCGGAGGTCGGCCCCGGTGCTTGCGGCTATTTGCCGGATCTGGGATCGCGTTTCGATGTCGATGAGACGATGGGCGAAGGAGCGCGGCGAGCGTCGCTGGCGAGTTGGCTTGTCGACAAGCGTAATCCACTCACGTGGCGATCGATCGTCAACCGTGTGTGGCAGTATCACTTTGGCCGCGGCATCGTCGATTCGCCCAACGACTTCGGCCGCATGGGGGCAATGCCGACGCATCCCGAATTGCTCGATTGGCTGGCAGCCGATTTTCGCGACGGGCCGCAATCGATCAAGCAGCTGCATCGCCTCATTTGCACCAGCGCGGTTTATCGCCAGGCGTCGGCGGGAAATGCTGAGTTCGAGACGCGGGACGCCGCCAATCAATTCTTGTGGCGTATGAACCGCCGGCGACTGGAGGCCGAAACGGTCCGCGATTCGGTGCTGGCCGTCGCGGGAAAGCTCAGCGCAACACAGGGTGGACCCGGCTATCGCGCGTTTGCCTTCGGCGATGACGAGTCGCCGCACTACAACTACGACGGGTACGACCCTGATGATCCGCTGTCGCACCGGCGCAGCGTGTACCGGTTAATCGTTCGCAGCGTGCCGGACCCGTTCATGGCGACGCTCGATTGTGCCGATGCGTCGGCGCCCGTCGCCAAGCGCAACGAAACCGTCACCCCGCTTCAATCGCTGGCCTTGCTGAATAACAAGTTCATGGTGCGGATGGCCGAGCATCTTGCCGAACGGGTTGAGCCGATGGGCGACAGCAATGCCGAACGACTCACGGCGGCGTGGCGGCTAGCATTCGGGCGCGACCCGAACGAGGATGAATTATCGAAGCTCGTTGAGTACGCCGAGCGGCACGGACTGGCGAACGCTTGCCGATTGATCTTTAATATGAACGAGTTTGTGTTCGTTGACTGAGTAGTGGGATAAACGTTCAACACAACGTTATATCCCGACGAGGCTGTGAGTTTTTGCAAGTTTGGTCTAGCGGAATAATTTTCTGGCGCTAAGTTTGTTGCCTGAGCACGTCCCATCCAGCCCAACGTGGCCAAGCCCGGACCAAGCGACCCGAACGTACTCAAATCGAGGTGCAATTCCTGTCGCTCGATCAATGGCTGAATGCCGAACATCGCGAGCGAGAAGCGGTGCTCGCCGTCCGAAAAACTCACAGCCTCAACAGGATTCGCCACCTCAGATTGTTTTGTGCAAACAGCTGCAATGCCGAGACCAACATACAATTGATAGGATAGCGCGTACTTAATCCTAATGACGGCCGGGGTGAGAGGGATTCACCGCGAAACAAGGCTGCCCTCACCCTGCCCTCATCCTGCTCTCTCCCAAGGGGAGAGGGTTTATAGTCAAGCGTCGCTCGGTGCATTGTTGACGCTTCCCGTTCACGGCGCCGACGATGATTCAGATGGCGTGGGGGAATTCGTGGGATAGAACAACGGTTCGCCGAACTTATCGACGCCGAAGTTGGCGATGAGTTGTTGCGTGGTTGGATCGGTCAGAAAGTTGGCGAACTGCTCAGCGGCATGGGCGTTGAGGGGCAGTTGGGACCCCAACGGCGATCGCTGGGGCGACGCCGGGGGCCGGCGGTACGTGACGTGTCTTTCGCTCCTCACGCTGGAAGTATACTACCGGCATTTGCCGATGTATCGTACGGGGCTTTTCGAGAACGTGCGATAGTGGGCTGTCGGCTGTCGGCTATCAGCCATCAGCCGGGGGTGGCTGGGGCAGAGCGGAGCGATGCCCCAGAAGCGGAGCGATCTGGGGCGTTTCGGACTCGCTCGAATGAGTTCGTCGAAGCCCGGCCCGGGCACCCGGCGGCTATCTCTCTGCAACGCATTTTGCACGCATCGTGGCGGGGCAGAGTGCAAAACTCATAAATCCTCGGGGTTTAGGGGTTTTGCAAACGCGTAATCGTTAGCCGGTTTGCTAACGTGTTGCCGCGCAAGCGCTTGCATTTTGCACTGAGGTCGGGGGTCCCACATCGGCCGTGCAAAACTCGCGCATATTGCGCCTATCACCTGCAACAAACGTCGGCAAAAGCAGCATCTTGCCGAATGTCGAGCGCGCAAAACCACCCGAGTTTACTTCCAATTTGCGCGCACTTCTGACCGCGGCCGTTTGCGAGCAATGCAATCGTCGTCGATAGATTGTCAAAGAGCGAACGATGGAATCCAGCGTGCGCGCAATGTAACACGAGGAGGAACCGGTTTCCACTCAAATTATTGGCCACTTGCAATTGCGACCTGCGCGAAACCAGCATTTCAGTCGCTGCGGATACCACCATGAAAGCGGCCGTGCGACGGCGCAAGGGTTTGGTTATCATTTTCTATGGAGGCCGGTCTAGACGAATGCCCTGCAAGGGCAACATCCGAAAGCCCAGGGCGCAGCCCTGGGGAAGCGGCGACGATCAAAACGTGAAGCTCTGAAAGAGCGCAATACGAAACGCCACGAACTATGCCGCCCTTTCAGGGCTTAATGGACAAAAGGTTCTCATAACCCAGGGCTTTGCCCTGAGCTATCACATGATTGCCCTTTCAGGGCGGCACACAGCTTGTTTCGTTCGCGAGGCGATATGATTGCCGATGCATAATCGTGTTCTGCGAAGAGCGTGGTACTGCTCGCGCAGATTCGCCACGCCCTTTCAGGGCGCGCCACCCGCGAACTCACGGAATACCTCAGATATGCACAAGCGTCATTTTCATACCACGTGGCTTGTGATCCTGCTCAGCGCGGTTGCCCAAGTAGAAGCGGGCCGAGCACAGACCGAGTCAGTTGGCCCATCCGTCAAGGTGAGTATCGACGGGAAGGGATTGGAGGTCCGCGCTGGTCGGCCGTTATTCAAGCTCAATGTGGACGGCACGAGCATGGAACAACTCACGCACGCGCCGGGTCGGGTATTTGGCTCGCCCGACTGGTCGGCCGACGGTAAATGGATTGCCTGCGATACGTGGAAACTTGGCACAGGCTTCGCCGCTGCCGAACTTGCCGTGATGCGCGCGGATGGTACAAATATGCGCCTGCTTGGACCAGGTGCTATGCCGAGCTGGTCGCCCGATGGAAAACTATTGGTGTGTCACACTTACGAAAGCCCGCAGACCATCGTGACGATGAACGCCGATGGGAGCGGTCGTGAGACAATCCTCAATCACTGGGGAAGCCCTCGTTGGTCGCCGAAAGGGAACCGAATCGCATCCGTTGGAGAGGGCCGCGCCAGCATCGCGTTATTTGATCTGGCAACCGGCAAGGAGCGGGCAATCTTTCGTGGGCCGTATTCGCTGAATCAGGGGTTCAGCATTTCGCCTGACGGACGGCGCTTTTGTTTTGGGGACTCCAACGGCGGATCAGCCCTGGCGACACTCGACGAGCGCACCATGCAGGCAACTGTGCGTTGGCTTGTCAGGTCCGGCGAGTGTTACCATTCCACGTGGTCGCCGGACGGGCGTCGGATCGCCTTTGCGTGGAAGCGGCCGAACCGCGACTTTTATCAAGTGCATCTCATCGACGTGGACGCCAATGAGAAGCCGGTGCCGCTCGAGGGGCAGGACCCATCGCGCCACAACAGCGATCCCGACTGGTCGCCCGATGGCAAGTCGATCGTATTTTCCTCGCAAGGGCCGTAAGAGTGAGCCACCGAGAGGGGGACAGGCACATTTTGCTCCGAAGACTCCGCAAAGTGAGCCAGTCCCCAACGCACGTTAAGCGATGATGTTGGCCAAAGCCTACTTAATACATCTGCCGCTGTGGCTGTCCGTGATTCTGCTTGCGGCGGGAGCCGTGGTTGTGATTGTGGTCCTGGCGTTTACGCACCGGAACATATAGTTTTCCCACATTAGGTTACCAGAGCCCATTGGGGCGGGCTTTTTCATGCGCGGCGCAGTAGGATGTTGACGGGACAATGAGTGGGGAGTGGTCGATGGGGGAATACACAATCATTGCTTTCTTGATCCCGATCTACACGTTCATTTTCGTGTGCTTAGGCTCATGGTTTTTGGGGCGGGCAAAGCGATTCAGCCTGCGAGACGCGTTCATTGTAATGACCGTTGTTGCGATATTACTCGGCATAATCATGGCTTTAGCGCCCCAAGTGCAATGAAAATAATCTTAAGTCCCACACACTAGGTTACCAGTGCCCATCGGGGCGGGCTTTTTCATGCGCGGCGCCGTAGGATGGCGGGGAGGCTGAACTTGCGTATATTTTGGTGGTCCGCATTTGGAATCGTTCTCGCCATCGGCTATGTCGTCGCGCTGATGGCTATCGCAAAGTCGCTGCCAAAGGGCCGTCCGCGATATACACTGCACCAGCTGTTCATCGTAATGACAGCGATCACCTTGGTGCTCGGATTCATTGCTTGGTACACCCGAAAATAATTTTCCCACACACTAGCTTACCAGTGCCCCCAGTCGACGATCGCCGATTCTTTGACGGTAGGTTCACGGCCCCGACGACGATTCGGCCGGGGTGGGGGATTTCGTGGGATAGAACAAGGGTTCGTCGAACTTATTGACGCCGAAGTTGGCGATGAGTTGTTGCGTGGTTGGATCGGTTAAGAAGTTGGCGAACTGCTCGGCGGCCTGGGTGTTGAGGTGGGGGTGTTTTTGGCTGCTGCAGACGATGACTGAGTAGTTGTTCTTGAGGAACGGGTCGCCCTCGAACACGATTTGCAGGTCAAGTTCCTTGCGCAGTGCCAAGAATGTGCCCCGGTCGGTCAACGTATAGGCACGCTTTTCATTGGCCATTCGTAGGGCTTGGGCCATTCCGGTGCCGGCGTGGATGTACCAATCGCCGGTAGGAGCAGAAAGGGGGACAGGCACTTTTTGCTCCGAAGACTCCGCACGACCATCTCGACGATGGTGCCCGGCCAGTCCCCAAATCTCGATTTCTCGTTGATGCGTGCCCGAATCATCGCCGCGGGAGACAAATGGCGCCTCTTGATCGACCAGGCGACTGAATGCTTCGATGACGGTCGACTGCTTTCCGATCATGGCCGGGTCGGACTTGGGGCCGACGAGAACGAAATCGTTGTACATCACCGGCCGTCGCTCGTGGCCCCAGCCCTCGTCCATGAATTTTTGCTCGGCGGCGGGCGCGTGCGTCAGCAAGACGTCGGCGTCGCCGCGGCGGCCTAACTCCATGGCCTGGCCGCTGCCCACGGCTACCACTTGCACTTCGATGCCCGTCTGTTCGCGAAACTTTGGAGCAAGAAAATCCAACAGGCCAGTGTCCTGCGTGCTGGTGGTCGTCGCGAGAGTGATTGTGTTCGCCGTCTTGGCCGAGCGATTGCAGCCGGCGGAATGAGCCAGAGTCAAAGCGACGGCCACACACAGAGCTAACCAACGTCGCGGCTTCATCAATACACCATCTTTCCTTCGATAAAGGCTGCCGTTCGAGAATCGGTGGGGTTCTCAAAAAACTTCGCGCTGTCGGCAGTTTCGATCACGCTGCCGTTTAGCACCAAGATACCTTGCTGGCTGACTCGGCGCGCTTGAAACAAATTGTGCGTCGCCCAGACCACCGTCATCGCTCGCGACAATTGAGTTTCGCGAATCGCGTTCTCGACAAGCACCACGTAGGCCGGATCAAGATTGGCCGTCGGCTCATCGAGCAAGAGGACTTGCGGCTCGAGCACCAACGAGCGGGCCAACGCGACCAGGTGCACTTGCCCGCCCGACAGCGAGCGGGCATCTTGCCAGGCCAATCGGTCGAGGCCCAGTCGGCGAAGCACAGCGGCGACTTGGGAGTCGGCGTCTCGGCGTCGAGCGCGCAGGCCAAACGCAACGTTGTCCGCGACCGAGCCGTTGATGAGGATCGGCCGCTGATGAACCATCGAAATCTCGCGCAGGACGGACAGCGGAGTCGTGCGGTTCAGCGGCGCGCCGTTGAACTCGACGACGCCGTCGTCCGGATACTCGAGGCCGGTCAGAAGTCGCAGGAGCGTGGTCTTTCCGGCCCCGGTCGGCCCCAAAAGCGCGGTGGCTTTGCCCTGTTCGATTGTCAAGTCATCGATCTGCAGGCGGAACGTGTCACCCAGGCGACGACATACATCCGTGAGGCGAAAAGCGGCATCGCTCATGGCGTTGGTTGCCCCTGGAACCGCAAGATGATCACGTTCACGACGAGGGCAATGGAAAGCAGAATCGAGCCCAACAGCAGTGCCAGTGCGAAGTGCCCTTTTCCGGTTTCCAGAATGATCGCGGTGGTTAGTACGCGCGTGTGGCCCTGGATATTGCCGCCGACCATCCACACGGCGCCGACCTCGGAGATACTGCGACCGAACGCCGTCGCCACGGCGAGCACGACACCGGGCCGCGCTTGCCGAAGCAAGGCCCACTTTGCTTGCCACTCACTAGCGCCCAGGCTGCGAAGTTGAAAATGCAGCTCGTTCGGAATGGCGGCCACGGCGGTCATGGTGATGCCGACAATGAAAGGCAGGTCGAGAAGAACTTGCGCCAGGACCATCGCGCGGGGCGTGTACAGCCAACCCAAGAAACCGAGCGGTCCCGAGCGCGATAGCAGCAAGTAGATTAGCAGCCCAACGACAACCGGCGGGAAGCCCATTCCGGTGTAAACCGCCGCCCAAACTATTTTCCTTCCGCGGAAGCTCAGTCGGCCCAACCAGAGTCCGAGCGGCAAACCAATCAACGAGGCCAGGAACACGGCGGCACAGGCCACCACCAAAGACAGCCGGAGGATGGGGCCGACATCCGTTTGCATTTTGATGGTTTGCTCGAGCAGTAGTCTTTGCGATTGCGATGCAAGATCGCCACCGTTATATCCTACCGTGCATAACGGTCGGCGCGAAGGCGTCGCGAGGCGATGGTAGTGGGTCAGTTTGATCGAATTACGCGACAAGGTGCCTGTGTGAGACTGTTTAGTGCGGGCTGAATTCTTGCGAATTCAGCTACGGCCACGCATGGCAGAACCGTGCTGCCAAGAAGCGCGATTTGTCGTATGCTAATCTGTTACGCGGACTCTTGTCACACTGGATTTCTTTTGGAGGTTCTCGGCGCATGTCGCAACATAACGAACATTCTCACAAGAAGGATCACCACGAGCATCAAGCGCCGAAGAAAAAGATTCACCACGACTGGCGGTTCTGGGCCGTCATCGCGATGCTCGCCGCGATGGGAATCTACATCGCCACGCTTGATGAGGCGGTCGAACCGGGTGGGCAGATCCAGCAGGAAGTGCCGGCGGATGCGGAGTAGGTCCACCGAGCCGAGGCGGATCTGGTGCCGCTCGGCTCGCGACACCTACTTGATTTGGCAATGATCAAGAATTTCGCTGGCCGTGGCGACGTAGCCGGTGTAGAACGGGCCGAACTCGGCGTAGCGGGCCGAAGCTTCGTCGAACCGCATGCGGTAGACGATCTCTTTGAGAAATTCGGGATTGGCCGCCCAAAGCGTGACGCCCCATTCCCAGTCCTCGAGGCCGACGCCGACCGTGATCAGCTGCGACACGCGGCCGGCGAACGCCATGCCGCTGCGGGCGTGCTCGATCATTAGCCGGCTGCGCTCTTCCTTGGGCAGCGTGAACCAATTCTCGCCGACTTCGCGCTTCTTGTTCATCGGGTAGAAACAAGTGGCGCGGTACGGCGGGAAGTCGGGTGTTAGCCGCTGGCGATTCATTTCGACGAGGCGGTCGGCGTAGCCTTTCACACGCGTTTTGTACTCCGCGCTGCTTGCGTCCATCCCTTCTGCGACAAGCCGCTCGCCGAATTGCTCGGGCGACTGCACGTATTCGCTGATTTCTGTCATCGAGACGAACGACCAGCAGGGCACGATCGCGGGGCCGAGCGGGCTGGCCAGCAGGCGCTGGTGGACGCGGTCGATCTTGAGCGGATCGGGGTCGAGAAGCATGACACCGAAGTCGGCCTTGTGGCCGCTGGTGATCGTCGTTTGCAATCGAATCGGGGTGTGGGCGGCCGCCGGGTCAAGCGCCGCAGCTACTTCGCGCGAACCGTCGGCGCGTTCGGCCGCCGAAAGCTGCTTGAGGCGCGTGCGATCGAACGAGTAGTACAGATGGCTGCAATGCCATCCGCCGCCAGCCGGCGCGAGACTGGGCGGGATCGATTCGGTGGAAGAAGTGTGGGCGGGACGTGGCATGAAACAGGCGGAAGAAGGACTTCAGATCGTAGGTCATGTAGATGTTACCGTAACAGCCTGAGGGGTAGTAGAGCCTGTGTTTGTGGAATCATACGGCGGGAATTGCGCCGGCGGTCGGTTGCACTTCGGGTGCGTTCGCACTCGCCCATTTCGCGAAGCACCAACGGAGTATGGAAATGCTGACAAGCGCCGCCGGAAGGATTGCCAACTCAATCCACCAGACGGACATCGAACCCAGTTTTCCCGAAAGCTGAGCAGCGGTCGCGACAGCATCGATATAAGTAAAGATGACGAATCCCCAGACGACCATCCACGGGCGTCGGTGGACGACGCCGAGTATGACGAGGGCGCGCGTGCACGCGTGACAAAGGATGGCCATGATCCGCTCTGCGATCGGCGCAAGCCACACAACTGGCGTGGAAGTGGCGGAGTGTTCGAGCTCTTGACGCAACGGCGCGGTTCCTTCAATGCCCGCCATGGCCGCCAAGGCGCCGACCAACATCCCACACCCCAACAAGAATGCCTCAAACGCGCCTGCACCCACGCCGATGCCGATGGCCCGGTCGGCGTCGCGACCCAATTGTCGCCAGAGCAAGACGGCCAGCAGCGTCAATCCGATTTCGCAGACGCTCGATAGAAGTCCACCATACAGGCCACCCAAAGTGAGAAGCGCGTAGTAGGACAATCGTTCTTTCAGGTAAGCGACAACAGCCTCATGGGTGAGTATCGCCAAAACGACCTTCACGGCGACGGCCACGAACCACAAACCAGCGCCCAACCAGAACCAACGGTATGGCAAATGAGTTAATCGTCGCCAGTAAACAATCGCGGCGATGGCCACCAGCATCATGCCCGCGGCGGTGAGGAGAAACCAATAGAGGATGGTGTTATCCAATGACGCCCTCTTGTCGGAAGAGAGGCGACGGAAAGTTGATCATAGCGTTTACCGGTCAGTGGTCACCTGGGTCTGTTTGCAGTTCGTCCCATAATTGGAAATAAGCGTCGCGTAACGATGCGTCTAATTGATCCGCAAACTCTCGGGACAGATTTAGCGTGCGGATTGCATCCTGAACATCGGCCCAATCCCTACGGCGTGCGGGTAAACGGCCGGAAATCAGTTTCAACTCGGTCCATTTGGGAATAGAAAGCACGCGAATACCATCGCGGTCGACGGATGCTTCACGCGGCACGGGGAACGCGATCGGCCCTGGCTTCCCGTCCCCGGGATATTGCCCGCTAATTAAGAAGTCAATCTTTACACCGGTTCGTGCATCGCGAAGATTCTTGCTTGCCGCGAAAGGTTTGATATATCCCCTGCCCTCCAAAGCCTCGTGAATTTTTGCAAGTCCTTCACGTGTAACCAGCACATCGACGTCTTCCGTAAACCGTCGAAAACCGTGCAAGAACATCGCCATAGAACCGGCCACGGCGTAGTCGACTCCCAAATCGTTGAGGGCCTGCGTTAAGCTCCGCAGCGTCGTATGAACGGCGCTTCGTTCCTCAAAGTGCATGCTTCCCTCTAACAACGCCCAAGCAGAATCGCGGTCGAGCTTCTGTTCGTATGTAAGCATTTGCCATCCCGCGCGGATTATGCCGAATTGAAGTACGCTAGTCCAGCACCGCGCAAAAGTCGCCCACAAGCCGCAGCAATACTTCGCGCGTGACCGTCGCCGAGATCGGCTGGCGGGCGTTGCCGTTTTCTTTGCGGAATCGCTTCAGCGCGATTTCGCCGCCGCGGCGGACGAGCAGCTCGTAGTAGCTGCGGCCATCGTCGTCGCGTTGCGGCGGATTGCTGCGAAGCTGCACGACGCAGCCATGTGCGTCGAGCTCGATCGGGCTGATCGGCTCCATGAGATACGTGAGCCGCTCCGCGAGCGACTTGCCGAGTTTTTCGAGATCGGCGGGCGACGCGCCGGCAAGCTCGTTCGTTGCCAGCCGCAACTCATTGAACGATACGGCGAGCGAGTTGCGC
>JAKEIB010000064.1 GCA_022614705.1 Planctomycetota bacterium
ACGTCGAATAGGCGCCTACGCTCATGGCGCGCGCCTTGTCCCATGATATTATGTACTTGTCCAGGCCAATGTTGCAGATTTATTGCGATGGGCCATATTGAGCCATTTGGAAATTGGGTGCCATGCCCACGGCTCTGCGTGGGCATGTGTGGCAGGCAATGCATGGCCGCTCAAAGCAAATGCCATCGCGCCTCCCAGGTCATCGCCCCGCGCGAGAGGTCGATAAAATATAACCCAACGGGCTTGTTTTCGGCCACCAAGATCGTTAGGATATATATACTAACGTACACTCACCCTCGGCCCATCGACGCTTTCCCCAAGAGGCGTCGACCCGTTCGTGGTGCGCCAACGTGTCACGGCGCAACCCGCCAAGGAAAACTATGCGCAAAACCGAGTACGCGACTTCGCAGAAGGACCATGGATAGAGCGTCCCCTTTTGTCCCCTTTCGGAGAATATTGAGTTTCCCAAAATGAGATCAAGCTCGTTTCGGGAATTGGAATCACCACTTACGAGCGCTGAAATGGAGCCATCTTTGAAACAGGATGCCATGCCCATGCCTCCGCGTGGGCATGGGCGGCAGGCAATGAGAAACCACCAGTTTCAACGACGGAAGGCACAACTTCTGTTTGGATTGCTGACGTGCGAATTGTTAACGTTACCCGCGGCCGCCGATGTCATCGACTCTGTCAGGATGGCGCCCCACCGCGTGGTATTGGCCGACGGCCATGACGCACCGACCCTTGAATGGCAACTCGATTGCAAAATTTCACCCGCTGCGGTCCAAGGGGGTGAGCTGATTGAGTTTGAACTGCACAATCGCAGCAACAAGTCTTTGGCCATCAGAGAAGTCGTGCTCTTTGACTGGGAGCACGGCTTGCCAAGCGAGTCTGCTTTCTACGGCGAAGGCTACACCATGCTGAGTCAGTCGGGGGGAACTCTGGGCCAGATCGTCGATCTCACCAGATATTCGGAGCACAAACATTACCGCCTGCCAGTTTCTCAGGGCTTTCATGCCGTCTACGGCATGATGACGATTACACCACCTGGGAGTCAGACGCAGGTTCTGGGATTCACTTCGTGCCAGCGATTCGTCGGCAAATTCTATGTGAACGCCGATCGGATACAGGTCGTGGTCGACACCGAAGGCCTGGAACTTCCACCGGGACACTCTTGGCGACTGGAGGAGTTGTTTGTGGGAGAGGGCGACGACCGCAACAAGTTGCTCGAACAGCTTGCAGGCCAAATCTGTCGCCATCATCCCCGTCTCAAATCGCCAACCTACCCAACCGGATGGTGTTCCTGGTACTACTTCGGCCCGCGAGTGACGGCTCAGAACGTGATCGAGAATCTCGATGTCATCCGTCGCAGGCTTCCACAGCTGCGATTCGTTCAAGTCGACGACGGCTATCAACCGTGGATGGGCGACTGGCTGGAAACCGGCCAGGCCTTTGGAGGGGGTGTGCGGGAAGTGCTCCGCAACATTCGAGATGCCGGACTGGAACCGGCGATCTGGGTGGCGCCATTTGTGGCCAGTCCCCAATCGCGCCTGTTTCGCGAACATCCCGACTGGTTCGTCCAAGACGACGATGGCATTCCGCTTCCGTCGAACAAAGTAACATTCGGCGGCTGGCGGCTGGGACCGTGGTACATGCTCGACGGCACACATCCCGGCGCGCAAGCGTACCTCGAGCACGTGTTCCGTACGATGCGCGAGCAGTGGGGTTGCACCTACTTCAAACTGGACGCCAATGCCTGGGGCGCCATGCCGTTCGGCAAACGGCACGATCCCAAGGCAACCTGTGTCGAGGCCTACCGCCAAGGGATGGCCGCCATCCGCCGTGGCGCCCAGGATGCGTTCCTGCTCGGCTGCAATCATCCGCTCTGGCCGTCACTCGGCGAGATTCATGGCTCGCGCAGCTCGGCCGACATCGCGCGCAAGTGGGACACCTTCGCCTATACCGGGCGCGAGAATCTCATGCGCAACTGGCAGAACAACCGACTTTGGTGGAATGACCCCGATTGCCTTCTACTCACTGGCAAGCTGTCGCCCGACGAGTTCGCTTTTCACAAGTCGGTGCTCTTTGCCACGGGCGGCATGATCCTCAGCGGCGACGATCTCACGCAATTATCCGAAGGGCAGATCGACATCTTGCGAAAGTTGACGACCCACCAGGGCGTCGCCGCGACATTTGACTCGCAGGAGTTGGGCGCGGGAAGGATTTCAGAAGCGGATCGAACGCTGTACGTCCTACTCAATTGGTCGGATAACTCGATACGGCGCGAAGTCGCGCTCGACAAGCCTTGCCGCCTGGTCGACTTTTGGAGCGGTGAGGACCTGGGCTGGCATCACCGCGCATTCGTGCTGGAAGTGATGCCGCCCCATAGTGGCCGGCTGCTTGTGGCCAACGCTGCTGACTAACGATTGAGCCAATTTCTGCGCCGTCCTCTACAAGGATCGCTTCCCCGATCTAACAAGTACTCAACGATCGTGCCGACGTGAGACAAAAAGAATTACAGGCAGTGGCCGCCAAACGACTTGCCGCGTCTCGCATCACAAAGCTCATCCGTGCGAACATGGTCATCGTGAATCTGAAACGGCGTGCTAATGCGGCGGCGGGTGGGCGAGAGAGCCACTACTGCGCCGATGACGCTCAAGCGGTCGTAGCGGTCCCACGCCCGCTGGACCGGCGTCTGGCCACAGGGAGCCCAGGTGCGACGGTTTACTGGTTGCAAGCGAAAGCCAGTTTCGTCGATGAAGACGATGCTAGCGCCACGCCGCTTGGCTTTTTTTTGATGCGCGGCCAGTCCTCGCGCCGCCATCGCTCGACCGCTTCCGGGTCTTGCTCCCGAGCCACCTGCCGAGGCTTCTGCGGGCTGAATCCCAAGTCGTGCAAGATCCGTCCCAAATGGTCCGGATGGTACTGCACGCGAAATCGTTTGCGGACCAGCGCGGCGACCCGCGCACAGGTCCATTGGTCGGTGCGAAATCCGGCGGCTCGCGGCCCAGCCAGCAGCAGTTCGACCAACTGCCGTTTTTGTTTTTCGGAAAGCTTGGTCGCCCGCGGCGGATGCGGCTTGGCGGCCAAAGCATTCACTCCGCCCGCCTGCCACGCGGCCTTCCAACGCTTCACGCTGGACAGATTCGCTCTGACGCGACGGGCAATCTCCCGCAGAGGCTTCCGTTCCTGGAAATACTCTGCAGCGCGACGACGAGCTTCCAGCTCCGTCGCACTGCCTTTGGTTCTCATACAGATTCATACGGTGCTAGCTCGCCATACGGTTCATTTCACGCGCAGAGATCATTAGTGGACGTTCAAACCTGTACTACACGTTTTGTCGGACGGTTGCGGCGGTGGCGCAGGGCCACTGCCCAAAAATCATCCATTTGACGGCACCGCATAACGCTCAGAACAGCGAGCCGTTGTCGGCGCTCCCCATCATCGCTCGGCGAATTAGTGGAATCGGAGGGCCGCCATATCGCAGGAACTCGTCGTGAAATTGCTTCCACGCCGCGCGGCCGCCACGCGACGCGGTCCAATCGTCGCGCAGCTTGCGAATCATCAACTTGCCGAGCGTGTAATTCAAATACGCCGGGTCAAATGTGCCGCGATTGGCCTGCCGCTCAGCACTGCCTTCGTCCTGGAACGCTAATTCCCGAAACATCCTCTTCGATTCTTCGATCGTCATGCCTTGAGTGTGCAGGCCGATCGCCGAAAGGAAACGCACATTTCGCACGAGTGCTCCTTTCAATTGGGCCAGGTGCATTTCCGGATCGCCAGCGCCGAGTCCCGCGTCATACATCATTTCTTCGGTGTAATGGGCCCATCCTTCGGAGAAGGCGTAGCCGCTGAAGAGTTGCCCAATTTTCGACGGCGAACGATTGGTGTGCAGGTTTTGCACAAAATGGCCGGGATAAACCTCGTGAACCGATGTGAACAGCAAGCGGAATTCTCCTGGAACGGATGCGGCCTGCACTTCTTTCGACCAGGTTGGATCGGGCGGCGCGATATAGTAAATCGAGGGCAAATTGTTTTCATACGGACCGGGAATGTTGATGTACGCGAAATTCCAAGCCTTATAGGCTGGCGCTTGCGCGACTTTCGCCTCTTCCGTGCCGGGAATTGCTACGATCTCTTTCTCCAGGACGAAATTTCGCAATCCGCCGAGTTGTTTCGCCGCGGCTTCCACGGGATTATTGCCGGCGACCTTGTTCGCCTCCACCTGGGTCATACACTCCTGTAAGGACTTTCCTGGCGCGAACTTCTCGCATTCTCGCCGGAGTGCTTGCAAATTTCTTTCCAAATCGCGCTTGCCAATAGCTTCTAATCGACCCAAAGGTATATCAACGCCTTCGGTCATTTTCAGCATTTGAGCGAACTTCTCCGCGCCGAGCGCGAACTCGCCCGTGGCGTTGGCTTCTTGCCGCGCCAACCAGCCGTCAAAGGCTCGTACGGCTTGGATTGCCGCATCGTTGGCCGCTTTGAATTCCTTCTGCGACTGCTGGTCTTTCACCGAAGCAAAAATGCCGGGAACGTCGTTCGCGTAAAACTCAGCGAGTCCGCCAATCGTTCGCCGCCCGATTTTGATGAACGGTTTCGACATCGGCACCTTCAGATTCGCCTTGATCTGTTCCAGCGCGAGGGGGACATTTTTCGCGTAAGCCGTATACGATTTGATGCGGATTTCCAGCGGCGCGTACTCCCGCGCAACATACACATCGGGGTCTAATGCGCTGGAATAAAAGAAGGGGCTAATGTGCGGCTTGTCAGCGACTTCTCGCCAAAATAGATCTTTATCAATCTGCGCGATCAAATAGTCGCGTTCGAATCGTTGACGTTCGTCCAATTGTTCGTCAGTGAAGGTCGATGCTTTATCGCGCTCGGCGTGCAGCCGTGCAATTTCTTTTCTTAAACCATCTTCACTCCAATCCGGCAACTGACCATCAAATTCGTGCTTGCCGGATTCAACCGCAAAGGTGGGGTGCGAGACAAAATAACTGCTCAAGAATTGCTCGACATATGCGTCCCATGCACGAGCAACATCGTTCGTCGGCTGGGCGATTGCGCGTGCGTCCGGAGACAGCTTATTGGTCAATTTCAAATCGGCGGTCGTTTTGCCGTCTGATCGTTTTTTGTTGGGTTGAGCTCCGCAGAGAATAGCAACAACCACCGCCAAGAGCACGCCGGCTAGACACTGTGTCGAAGCAGTCCAATTAAACATGTCTTCCCCGTTATTTGTGGCGAATATATCCATTCGAGGAACCACAACCTAAGGCACGGCCTTCCTCATTTCGTTTCGAAACGTGCAGCCGACATCAGCGGTCCCCGGTAGAGTGCCTCACGCGGTGCGCCGCGTAAATGAACGTCAAAGAACTCACAGACATATCGTCTCGTATGCGCCAGGCCTTCACGCGCATCCAGACCGTCCGCTATACCCACCGTACTGAGAGCCTTCATCACAATCTGGCTTTTCACCAACGCTTGGTCACTGAAACTAAAATGGTCGGCGCCTCGAAGCGTCACGATCAGTCGATCGCCGGGGATACGATTCGCGGCGGAGCGAATATTCTTTGCGATGGTGTAATCGGGCAAATCGGGCAAATCGGGCGAATACCAAAAATCGGCATGGTCGCTCAGCAGAAACAGAAACGGTTGCGTGAGGCCTTCTCGCACCACGCTCCCATAGAGTGCGCCGTCGATATCGATGCCTGCCGTGCAGCGGGCGTCATCATGGCAAAACTGTGCAGCCGTAGCACCGCCAAACGAATGGCCCACGACTCCAATGGCCCCCAGGTCGAGCCGACCGGTAAATTTGCCAGATGGATCATCGGCGTTAAGTCGTGAGAGCTCGTCGAGCAGGAATTTCGTATCCGCACTCCAGACCTTGATTAGCGCTTCCAGCAAGCGCTCCAGCTCGGCCGCTGACACGGGGGCGTCGCCGGGATTGCCTTCCGTAGTCTTGTGAATGATGCGGCCATCCGGCATCACAACAATAGAGGTGCTATAGGGAGTATCCGCGCCCACGACGATGTAACCGTGACTGGCCAAATCCTCGGCGATCGTGGTGTAATCGAGCGCCAAAGCACCGATCCCAGATCTGAGGATGATCACGGGATAGGTCGACTTATCGGGTGCCAGTTCGGCGTCTTCAAAGCTGTGCGCGTTAATACGAGCCGGACTGCGGTTCAAAAACTGCGTCAGTAAGATGCCGGCATGTTCCGCAAGCGCGCTCGACCACGGGCCGGGAAGGTACTCGGCAGCGGTCGAGTGGCCATCCGGCCGCGCGGGGTACCAAAGCCAAACGACGAGCTCCCGCTTCTGGTTTGGCGATGAGGCGAACCGATCGACACTTGCCACGTCCACCCATCCCGCTCTGACGCGGCCAACTGCAAACGGGCCCGTGGGGAGTGGCAACTCTAGAGGTCGAGTGTGCTCCAGCCAAAGTAACGCGAGTAACAGCGTAATACTGACGACGCCCATCGCAGCCGCCACGGCGAGCCATTTTCCAATTCGTTTCAGGCGTGAGCGCTTCGTCACCTGGCGGTCAAATGAATCATGCATGTGGCTTCGGCGAAACTGCACCACAAGCCATGCGATGAGCAGGGGAACAATTACCGCGAGAAGAAGAAAACCAATTGGCGACATAGCGCGTTACGCGTTGTTAACCCAAAGGGCAATCCCCCGGCGGAGCCCGGGGCTAGAGTAACCGTTTCAGCACTTCGCTGGGCGCTGCGACAACCGGTGCTCAGTTTGCGGCGTCCTTCGATTCAGCGGCGTCGACTGGGAGGCCCAGGGCCTCTTGCAACTTGGACCGAGCGTCGGGGGCGCGGTAGTTGAACTCGCCGACGACGTTTCCTTGGCGGTCGATCAGGATCGCGGTCGGCCACCTTGTGATGCCGTACGTGGCCGTCATCTTGCCCCGCATCCGAACCTTGGAATCGGGAAGCGTCTCTTCAGTCTCTCCGTCGAGCGCGATCGGGAACGGCAGGTCGCGATCCTCCCACAATCGCTTGCGAACCGGGGCGATTTTTTCTTCCAGCTCGTCGAGAGACTTGGCGGAGGAGTCATGCACGGCGATCACTTCCAATCCGCGATCATGGAATTCTTCGTAGAGCTTGACCAACCGAGGCATCGACGCGACGCAAGGGTTGCACCAGCATCCCCAGAATTCAAGGAGGACGAACTTGCCGCGAAGGTCGGCCATTCTCAGCGGATCGGACCCCTTCCAGGCTGCGATTGCGTCGAGCTCCGGGGCTTCGTGACCCAGCATGCGGGCGAGCGGTTTCGCTGGGAGGTCGAACTCGAGCTGCTTGGTCCGCTCACCGGGTGCAATCTCGACTTCGCGGTCCTCCCCCCAAACGACTTCCGTCCCGTAGACATTGAATTCGTACTTGCCGGCCGGCAGCAAGAATCGCACATGCTTGTTGGTCGACCGGGTGAAGAACGGGCGGTAATCCTTCCAGTAGACGTAGCACTTGACGAGTTCAAGCGGGTGCCCCAGCTCGGCGAGCTCCGTGCTGTCGACCGCGGCTTCAACGACACACCAGGGATGCATCGTGACCTCCACGACGCCATCGGAATCCGCCTGCGAGAGTTCCGCCAAACCGACCAGCTCGCGGTCGGCGGCGATCGCGTAGGCGGCCTGCGGTCCATACATTTGATCGAGCGCGACCGTCGCCGCGTCGATCTTGTAATGGCCGTACTCGTCGGTGAGCTGACCATCGATGTCTTCGCGCGGATCGCCGAAGCCGTGAAGTTCCGGAAGGTCGCCCCCTTTTTCCCAAGTCCCGTAGTCGCCAACCATGGCGCCCGCGACCGGCTGGCCCTCACGATCGACGACGCGAAGGGTAATCGCTTTGGCTTCGTCCGCCGCATCGGCGACCGACGCCACGGGGGGCGCGTCCTCGGCGCGTGAGCATCCTATCAAGTACAGGAAGCTCATCGCAGCGAAGAGGGCGATTCGCCGACGGGTCATCGACAATTTGAATTGCATGGCTCAGTACCTAACGAGTGGCGATGCGACAGGACGTATCATCGAAGGTTTGCCGGCAGAACTCAACTGCATTCGTCCTCGCAAGGCGTTTTTTTCCATCGACGTCGGCGAGCCGCCGGCGCTCAGACGGAGACGCTGCGTGCATTAAGCCAAGAGGTACTCGACCGCCGAAGTGCGGCAAAACATTACCGCCGTTTTGCGGTCGAGTATGGATCGGTCAATCTCGATACATCATACTATAAACGCTTTCGCGAGGGATCGTCAGTCTTGATTGGGTGCTCCACCGCACTGGGGTCCGTATTACCCTGCAGCCTTCCGGCTGTGTTTGTACGTCCCGCCAAACCTCACACGCTTGGCCATCGCTCGTACTCCTGCGGGTCTAGAGTCGAAATCCTCAGCCTAGCACGGGCGTCAAGAGGCAGTCGTTGGAACGGATACTGGCGAAAGGGTGTTTCTCAATCCGGATATGCCTCGGCCAACTTGTTCCGCAACAGCGCAAACGTCCGATCGCGGTCGATGTCGAATACGCGGAGCATCCGGCCACGTGCGTCCTGGTGGTCGTACGTCAGGTCCCGTTTGATGGCCGGAGCAGGCACGATCTTCTGCTCCGCCACCGTCGGGTCGAGCAGGAACGCGATGTCGCCCAGATCGAAGAAGCCCTTCGTGGGCGAGCGGTAGCGAGGCGTCGTCAGCCGGATCTCGTGCAGATAACGGCCCAGCGGCCCGCGCGTGCGGATCGTACGCTCAGATTCCTCCACCGGGCACGTCAGATCCGTACCGGTGTCGAACAGCACCAATGGCAGTTCGGAGGCGAACACCAGCCTCGCGGCTTTCACGTCGTTATACGCGTTGAAGTTGGTTGCCTTTTTCGGCCAATTGGTGCGGCCATGCCAAAACACCACGATGCGATCCTTGATGCGTGGTTCCTTCAAATAGGCCGCGGCGGCGTCGGTGCAAGGTCCAAGGCAGACCAGCCAAAGCGGGTCGTCTGGCTTCGAGGCCATCGCCTGCTCGATGATGAAGTCCACACCCTCGGAAGGCTCGGCGACTTGACTGTAACGGAGCGGATGCGATCCGCGCTTGATCCGATACCGCCCGGGCATCCCCGCCCGATCCATAACCGTCTCCAACGCGACCATCGAGCGCTCGATCCCATCAGGACCGCCGGCGTCGCCGAAGTGGGCCGCGACGAAGCCTTCAATGAGGAATCGCTCGGGCGCCAACACGGCGAGCGCCACGGCGAAGGGATCGTCGACCTCGGTCGCGCAGTCCGTGTCGATGATCACGCGGATCGGCTGGCCGGCGGGCGGAATCGTTGGAACACTCCGCTCGGCGACCGCGGCAGTGGCCCAAGCGGTGAGCAAGAAAGGAATGAGGAAAAGTTGTAATCGCATCGACGGGGCTCAAGTGACTTGGTGAACCGCGCTTGCCGCGACAAAGCGAATCGGCGACCGTTGATGAAGGTCTTGCTGTATACCGTCCAAGTGCGGCATGTGCCAATCGCTCAAGACGGCTTTCGTTGAGCAACAGATGTCTCAACTAGCTTTGTTTTCCCGGGAATCGCCACCTCGCTCAGCGGCACGTCGTTGGTCCACGCGTACTCTTTCGGCCCCAGCGTTTCCTGGTTATTGAAACACTGGTCCCAGGTGAGCGTCTGGCCGGTGTAAGTACACATCCGGCCCATGATGGCGATCATCGTGCTGTTGGCCATGTAGTGGCCGTCGTTGATCGGCTTGCCGTCGCGAATGCTGTTGAACAGGTGCTTGTGCTCGATTGTGTACTTATCGATCTTTCGGTCCGATTCCGCGCGCCAGGGATTCTCGCCATCGATTCGGAATTTGAGGATCTGCGCCTGACCTTTCGTGCCAAGCACGACATCGTCGACGTACGGCGTGCAATCTTGCTGCTGCCGGCACGTAAAGTAAACCCGCACGCCACCCGGGTATTCATAGAACACGGTGTGATGGTCGTAGATGTTGCCGAACTCAGCGCCTGTGCGCTGCTGCCGGCCGCCCAGACCAAACGCCCGCACTGGCTGCGTGTCGCCCTGCAACCACGCCGTCTTATCGAGACTGTGGACCGCCTGCTCGCAAATATGGTCGCCGGAGAGCCAGTGGAAATATAGCCAGTTGCGGATTTGATACTCCATGCGGCTCCACTCTGGCTTGTCGCCGCGATGCCATAGGGTGTTGGCATTAAAGCATGATTGGATTGCGACGATGTCACCGATGGCTTTGTCCTCGACAACACGGCGCACTGTCTCGCGGACGGCCGGGTGATAACGCCAGCACAGGCCTGAAACGATGGCGAGTCCTTTTTCCTTCGCCTTGTTGCAGGTCGCGATGATGCTGCGGACGCCCGGTGCATCGACCGCCACAGGCTTCTCCACAAATGCGTGTTTGCCTTTCTCCACGGCATAGGCCAAGTGCTTGGGCCGGAAATGGGGCGGCTCGGCCAGGATCACCACGTCGACGCCGCGATCGATCACTTGCTTGTAGGCGTCGAACCCGGAAAAAATGTGATCGGCATCGACGCGCACACGGTCCTTGCAACTCTCGATGCGTCGAAGCTGGTTGACGCTGCTTTCAGCGGAGTCGGCGAACGCATCGCCTGCAGCCACAAACACGTTATCCGGGCTGGCATCCAGCGCATTTTCAACGGCTTTCGTGCCGCGCAGGCCACAGCCGATCAGGCCAACGCGGACGGTTTCACTCACGCCAGCATGCACGGCACGGGGTACGGCAAGCGTGCCGGCGAATGCCGCTCCGACAGCCAACCCAGAGGATGATTTTAGAAAATGGCGTCGCGTCGTATTCATTGTCTCGCTCCACATTTGTTTCGTCTTCACTAAATTGTGATCGCGGCGAAGAACGGCTACCTTACTACCGCGTGTCCCGTTTGGCCGCCCAATGCATTGGGAATCTGTGTCCAAATTAGTAGCTTCCGACCAGGGCCCCATCCACAAGAATGCTTTGGCCCGTGATATAGGTATTGGCTTCTGAGCAAAGAAAAACGACGAGGCGG
>JAKEIB010000388.1 GCA_022614705.1 Planctomycetota bacterium
GTCACTGGAACTTGCAAGAGTAGAAGATACGGCTTGACCGCCGCTTCCCATCCGGGCACCGGCAAATAAGCGACGATCATGAACAGCCCGCCAATGATGGTCAGCGGAACGATAGAAACCATCCCGGCGCGGATCGCCGACATATAAGTGTTTTCGCTGATCGCGCTCAGGGTGGGCACGACGTATTTGTTCAATAGCCTGGTGGCGTGCTCCACATTGCCTCCTTTCAGAATTCGCTTGCACCTATCATAATTCGTTCACGTGAATTTTGCCCAGCCGCTTCGGGACAAGGCCATGCCCGGACAATTCTCCTCGTCGGATCGTCCTGCGTTACTCGGCGGCAAAGCGGTCTGCGACTTTCCATGGCCTGTCTGGCCGGTCCACGACCAGACCGAAGAATCGCAATTGCTCGAAGTGTTGCGATCGGGCCAGTGGTGGTATGGCGAGAAAGTGCGCCGCTTCGAACGCGAGTTCGCTGCGTTCCAAGGCGCGGCGTACGGTGTGACTTGCACCAACGGCACCACGGCCATCGAGATGGGCCTGAGGGCGCTGGGAATCGTCGCCGGCGACGAGGTCATCGTGCCACCCTACACGTTTATCGCCACGGCCACCGCCGCGGTGACCATCGGCGCCGTTCCCGTCTTCGCCGATATCGATCCCGAAACGCTCTGTCTCGATCCGGATGACGCGACAAGAAAGATTTCTTCGCGCTCGCGGGCCATCATCCCGGTCCACGTCGCTGGACGCATTGCGGACATGGCACGGATCAACGAATTGGCGGAAGCGCACAATCTAACGGTGCTTGAAGACGCCGCGCACGCTTGGGGAAGCCAATACGACGGCCGCGGCGCCGGCACGCTCGGTCGATGCGGTACGTTCAGTTTTCAGGTTTCCAAGAATATCACGGCGGGAGAAGGCGGCATCCTCATCACCGATGATAAGGACCTGGCCGATCTTTGTCGCAGCTTTTCGCACTGCGGCCGAACGGAGGGATCGGAGTGGTACGATCACTACAACCTGGGAAGCAATCTCCGCATTACGGAATTTCAGGCGGCGATTTTGCTTGCACAACTGGCGCGGCTGGAGGAACAAGTCGCCCGCCGGCAACTAAGCGCGGCGCTGCTTGACGAAACGCTGAGCAACATCCCCGCAATCCGCCAACTGGCCCCAGCTCCTGGTATGGCGCGGCGAAGTTATCACATGTATATCTTTCGCCTCAACCAAACCGAGCTGGGTATTTCGCGCGGGCGGTTTCTCGAGGCGCTCCACGCCGAAGGGGTGCCGGCGTCGGAAGGATGGTACCGGCCGCTGTATCGCAACGGCGTGTTCGCCGACGCCCACATCGGGCCGCCGCATGGCATTCGCTCTCCCCTGGCCGGAATGGGAGTCGATTATCGGGACGTTTCCTGCCCGGTGTGCGAGGAGGTTTGCAGCGACGCCGTTTGGATCCCGCACAACGTTTTGCTTGCCGACGAACCACAAATCCTCCGCCTGGCCGAGGCCATTCGCAAAGTGGTGGCCAATGCGCCGGCCCTTCGTCAATCAACCTAAGGCCGGCGCGATGCTACAAGCCGATTTTCTCAGCGGCGTAGTGGAAGGATTCTACGGTCGGCCTTGGTCGCACTCCCAGCGACTGCATCTGTTCGACCAGTTGGCCGCGTTGGGATTAAACACTTATTTCTACGCGCCGAAAAACGACTTGAAGCACCGAGCCATCTGGCGTGAATATTACAGCGATACTGAATTGATGTTGCTTCGCGAGCTCGTCCAGGCTTGCGACCGGCACGGCTCGAACTTCATCTACGGCCTCAGTCCCGGTTTGGACATCCGCTTTTCCGAAGAGGCGGAGAGAAACCGAATCAAGTCGCGATTCGACCAGTTGCGGAAAGTGGGCGTGCGGCACTTCGCGTTATTGTTCGACGACCTGCCCGGGAAGATGAGCGATGCCGATCGCGCCGCGTACGAGTCGCTGGCGGCAGCGCAATGCGACGTGACCAATGCCATTTTCGCCTGGGCCCGCGGGCAGTTCGACGGTGCCCGATTCTTGTTTTGCCCGACGCCGTATTGCGACCGCATGGACCGCGCGCAACTTGGCGGCGCCGGATATCTGGATGAGGTCGGTCGGTTGCTTAACTCCGAGATCGATATACTTTGGACCGGACCGGAAATCGTTTCGGCGGAGATTCCGCTCGAGTCGATCGAACGGCTTTCGCGCCGCATTCGCCGTTCGCCGCTCGTATGGGACAATTTGTTTGCCAATGATTATGACTTCCGTCGCCTATACTGTGGCCCGTACTCCGGTCGGCCGCGCGACCTGCGTAGCGCTGTGCGGGGCATCCTAGTAAACCCGAACAACGAATACGCGATCAACTTTATTCCGCTGCACACCCTGACGAAGTACCTCAAGCACGACGGCGAGTGGAATCCTCGCGAGGCTTTCCTGAACGCCGCCGCCGAATGGCTGCCTTGTTTCGAAACGGTTTCCAGCCCGTTGCCTCTGGAGGATCTCATTCTGTTGGGCGACTGTTTCTACCTGCCCCTTACGGAGGGCCCGGAAGCAAAAACGCTGCTCGCGCTGGTCGACCGCCTGCTCGCGGAGCCAGTTAGCACTTGGGGTAATGCCCGCGAACAATTCTCGGTCATGAATGCTCGCATCCAAGGATTGTTCGATCGACTTTCGGAGCTGCGCGATCGCGAACTATTCGACGCCTGGAGCCGCCGCGTTTGGGAGCTTAAAGAGGAATTACAGGTTATTGACGCGGTACTTGCCCAAAAAGAGGCTGGCCGCGATATTGTTGAGGGCATTGAGCTGGAAAACTATCTGCCAGGAACGTTTCGCGGCGGGATCCTAGCGAAACTCCAGCGCTTTTTGTCGATGGACTCTCAGGGCAAGGTCCGCTCTCGGACAACTCCTTGACGGAGAGAGCGTTCATATGGGGACGATAGTACGCGATTATCGGCCCGGCGACGAGGCGGCCGCTTACTTCGTCTGCCTGAAAACTGGAAACCACGGCGACGACGGCGAAGCCTTTTATCGAGAGGATCCGGATGCCCTGGGAAGACTCTTCGTCGGGCCATATCTGCGGTTCGAGCCGGGACTGGCGCTCGTCCTCGAAGATGACGAAGGCATTTGCGGCTACGCGTTAGGCGCGCTCGATTCGCGAAGCTATTACGAGCGCTACGAACGCGAGTGGCGGCCGGGGCTCTGTGCGCAATTCCCCGCCCCGGCCGGCGACCCGTCGAGTTGGACTCGGGTCCAATCAATCCATTATCTCTACCACCATCCAGATTACTTCTGCCCCGCGCCGTACGACATTTATCCGGCCCACTTGCACATCGACCTCATTTCCCGTGTGCATCGGCAGGGTCATGGAAAGAGAATGATGAACGAATTGATGGACCGGTTGCAGGCCAAGGGCGCGCCCGGCGTACACCTGGGGATGGCTGCCAGCAATGATCGGGCGTATCGCTTTTACACGACACTTGGCTTCGTGGAACTATGTCGGCGCGGTAACGGCGACGACGAAACCATCTACATGGGCAAGCGACTATGAGCAACAGGCTTACAGTTCGAATCACATGGCGGCGACTGAGTGCGGCCGCGACTATTGTTCTCATGTGCGTGCCGTGTGTCCGCGGTCAGGCCGACCAACCGCCGCCGTTGCAGCCGATTGAGCCGATTGCGGATAAGCGGTTTCTTCAGGAGTACCGCGAGCCGTTCGTCGCGTGGGAGCAAGCCGTCGACGATGCGCCAATCGCCGTTTCGCTGGATGCGTCCGGCGCGCTTTGGGCGGCCGGTCCGTGGGGCGTGAGCCGGCTCGTCGACGGAAAGTGGCAAGCGTCCGAAGGCGATGCACTCAATGGCCCGGCGTTCGCACTTGCCGCCGAAGGTGACTTGGTGTGGGTCGCCGCATGGGATGGGCTGTATCGCATTGCGGATGGCAGGCTGGTTCGCGACGCGCTCGAAGACAAGCCGCTGGGAGTCGTGCGGTTCACCGCCGGACGGCTTTTCGCGGGCGGCCCCGACGGACTTTGGGAGCGCAAAGGTGATGAGTGGAAAGCTGTAGCCGGGCACTTTTCTCGCAGTCTGACGGATGTCGCCGTCGTGGACGACACTCTCTGGATCGCTACACAGCGAGGCTTGTTCGCGCTTCGCGACGGAGCAGCGCGCCGCTTTTTCGCGCCGCAAGATATCGCCAGCGGCGCGGTGCGCTCGCTCGCCGTTGCCCCGGACGGTCGGCTGTGGATTGGCACCAGCGGCGGCATCGAAGTCTATCAACGCGGCAAGCGAGTCGCGCACTTCGGCGGCGCTGAAGGGCTGCCGTGCAGCGACGTCTTGCGGCTCGAGTTCGACCCGCAGGGTGTGCTTTGGGTGGCCACGGTTCAGGGGCTCGGCCGCTACGACGGAGCGCGTTGGACCTGGCGGCACAGTGCCCGCTGGTTGCCGAACGACAACGTCCGCGACGTGGCCCCGGCGGACGATGGCACGGCCTTTGTCGCCACCACCGGCGGCCTGTCGATTCTGAAGCGAAAGTACATGACGTTGGCCGAGAAGGCCGAGCATTACGAAAATTTAGTGCGCGCGCGACACGTGCGGCCGCCCGGCCTCGTCGAGCTTTGTATCTTGAAGCAGGCGGGCGACTTGTCGAGCCACGCGCCGACGGATACCGACAACGACGGACTGTTCACGGGCCTGTACGTCGGCGCCGAAGCGCTTCGCTACGCGGTGACTCGCGATCCGCAAGCCGCGGAACATGCCCGCGAGAGTTATCGGGCGATGGAATTTTTGCAGACGGTGACCGACACGCCCGGATTCGTGGCCCGCACCGTGATTCCCAGCGATTGGGGCCAGATGGCCGATCGCAACCGCTCTTACACGCCGCAGCAAGTAGTGGCCGAACGGATCGTCAACCCTCGATTCAAACGAGTGGAAAATCGCTGGCGCAAAAGCCGCGACGGCAAGTGGCTCTGGAAAGGCGACACCAGCAGCGACGAAATCACGGGGCATTATTTCGCCTACGGGCTGTATTACGATTTGGTGGCCGATGAGCGCGAGCGCCGCCGAGTGGCCGAACACGTGCGCCGCGTCACCGACCACATCATCGCGGGCGGCTATACGCTCCGCGATATCGACGGGCAGCCGACGCTGTGGGGCGTGTGGGCGCCCGAGCGTTTGTGGAACGACCCAGAATGGCAGCCCGAGCGAGGCTGCAACTCCGTGGAAATCCTTTCATTTCTCGCGGTGGCCCACCACGTCACCGGCGATGAGAAGTACCAGCGGGAGCTGGTTCGATTGTTTGGCGAGAAGCGCTATGCCGAATTAATTCTTGAGCCCAAGCTATCGGCCCCTTCGGAGTTCACCTACATCGACGACCAATTGCTGGCGCTGAGCTACCGCGGACTTTTGGCCTACGACCGTGAGCCAAAGCGCCGCGCGGTCTACCTCAAGAGTCTGCAGCGCTGGTTCGACGTGGTCCGCGGCGATTACAGCCCGCTGTACGCCTTCGTCTACGGCGGCGCGATGGGCGGCGATTTTGGTGCGGCGGGCTGCGTTGAGTTCCTGCGCGATTCGCCGCTCGACATGGTGGATTGGACGGTAGACAACCGCGAGCGCGAAGACGTGAAGCTGGTGCGTTTGCCCGTGATCGAGCACTTGCAGGTCAACCGGCTGCTGCCAGCCAGCGAACGGGGCTTAAACAAATGGGACAAAAACCCCTATCAGGCGTTCGATGGCAGCGGCGGATCGAGCGAATCGAGCAGCGTCCACTGGCTGCTGCCGTATTGGATGGGGCGGTATTACCGAATCATCGATTAGGGCATTTCCAAATTGAATGCAGCGGGTGCCTGGGGCAACGCCCCAGACGTGTGTGGAAATCTGGGGCGTTGCCCCAGCCACCCACGTTTCCGGAAGGGGGACAGGCACATTTTGCTCCGAAGACTCCGCACGACCATCGCCGCGATGGTGCCCGGCCAGTCCCCGATGGCACTGGATCAGAACTCGGGCATCGTTTCTTCGCCGTTCATGGTGCCCAAGGCGAAATAGACTTTGTCGTCGATCGTCTCGCGAATCGAATGCACCGACGCATCGCACATTAAGAATCAGGGCCTCGCCCGAATGCGAAGTTGGTTCGCGCGGTTCAAGTCAAGAAGTCGCCATTGACTCCTCGTGCGATGAAGTTCCGGGCGATTGCAATTTTGCACACTCGACGCTCGATCACGGTCGATAGCTGGGCAACTTCCAATTCCTGACACCAGGTACGGGGATTGCGGGGCTTATGCCGATACTTTGAGCCCTTGAATGGCGTTCTCCAGCGGGAGTAATCCTGGCAAAAACAGCCAAATCATGTTGAACGACAAACGAGAGTGTGAAATACTATACACGGGGCATGGATCCTGAATATCGCCGACTGGTTCAGCACGGCGACCTTTTCTTTTTTCAAGGAGCCTGGCGATGACGATAAAGTCGTGCCTCTTGCTACCGGCTTTGGCAGCATTGTTGTTCGCGCTTCCCGGCTGCAGCGAGAAGCCCGCGGGTATACCGCACACGCATCATGAGGAATTCGAGGTCACGCTGTGCGGTTTATGCGGCGA
>JAKEIB010000065.1 GCA_022614705.1 Planctomycetota bacterium
CTAGTCCCCTGCTCCGCGGTCGCGATTGAACGCTTCCACGAACCACGTTTCGACGGCGACTTCCTGCTTTCGCACTCGGGCCACGAACGCCGTTCCATCGTCGACCAGTTTCTTCGTGTGTTGTTGGGCCTTTTCTTCGTCGGGCTCCAACTTTGGGGCATGCTCTACGGTACGCGCCACGGTTTGGCCGAGCTTGTTGCGGTCCGCCTCGATCGCTTCATCTTCTCCCTGCAATTGCTCGACGCGCGGCAGCAACTCGGGATCCACTTTTCCGATTTGCTCGTACTGACGTGGATGGCGATGCTCGATCTCGAAGCCAACCTGGGCGGAGGCTTCGGCCCAAGATTGTCCTAACCTGTCTAACCAGTCGGACAGTTCGCCTGACACGATCGGCGTCGCAAGACACGTCTCGAAGGCCGTCAGCGCCGCTTTTAGCCCACTTTCCGAAGTGGTCTGATTCATCGGTGGTGACTTCTTCATTTTCATTGATCCGTCTGCCCGGGCGGCCGCTTGCGCCTCGAGTAGAAAGCAAAGGTTAAATGAGGTGAAACGCAAACGATGTGCCGACATGTCGTTTAGGGGGATTAACGGTGAGCGCCCAGCGCGCGGTGCTGGCCGCGTTGTGAACAGCCTGATCGTTTGAAAACCGACGACCGAGAGAGTGACCGCGCTGCGAGGAATCGTTTTCGTCTTTGGGCGTGATTATGCCGAACGAGCGGAGGTGGTGCCGTGAGCCCTGAATGTGCGTTGGGACAGATCGGAGATGGGCGGCAAGCGGTGTCGCCGCTCATCGGCTATTCGGAGTTTGGACTTCGGCCTTATTGCCCCCGCCAGACGCTGGTTCGAATTGAGATTCAGTCAATTTGGAACGTCGCAACGCCGCCATGCGTCGGGTCAGATACTCGAAGTTGCACAGACTGGCGACTATAATGCGAATGAAGAAGGCACTCGAATCCTCGAGCTACTTTCGCGACTTGTCGGCGACTGTGCGAGCCGGCGGCCGAGTTAAGATTCGCCCGAAGCGAGATGTGCAGCACTCGCAAGCGTGAGACACCAATCCGATGAAGACGAGCGATCCGGTCAACATACTCGTTGTCGACGACGTTCCGGAAAACGTACTTGAGATCGAGGTCGCGCTAGCCGAGTTGGGACAGAACATCATCAAGGCCCAATCCGGTCGCGACGCGCTGCGGGCGCTGTTGAAGGACGATTGCGCCGTTATCTTGCTCGACGTAAACATGGCCCACATGGACGGCTTTCAAACGGCGGCCCTGATTCGCGAGCGAAAACGATCGGAGCACACTCCGATCATCTTCATTACGGCATTCAACAATGAAGCGCTCATGGCCAAGGGCTATTCGCTCGGCGCGGTGGACTTTATTTCCACACCGATCGACCCGGATGTGTTGCGCACGAAGGTCGGTGTGTTCGTCGAACTTTACCAGAAAACCGAAGCCGTGCGCCAGCAGGCGGCGCATCGTGTGCAGCTGGCGCGCGAGCAAGCCGCCCGTCAAGTCGCCGAGAAGGCCATGCGCCGATCGGCGCTCCTAGCCGAGGCAAGTCGCTTGCTGAGTCGTTCGTTGGATTTCGACACTACGCTGGCAAGCTTGCACCGAACGGTCATTCCGCTGCTGGCCGATGCCTGTCAACTCGTGCTCTACGACGCAAACAACGATATCTGGTTCGCCCACGTGAGCTCGCGTAAAGCGAACGGCGACGGCGCCACGTCCGGTTCGCATGCCCGTGTGGAGCAGGTGAATCACGATTTGGCGAAGGCGGTGCGTAGTGCGGCCGCCAGCGGTCACGCCCAGCCCATCCCGCTGGAATCACTGACGAGCGCGCCCGACCTAGGGTCCAAACGAAAATGGTCCAGCGCGATCGTCGCGCCGCTCATCGCGCGCGACGCGCCGCTGGGTGCGATCATATGTTGCTTGATGGGCGCCAAGCGGCGGTTCGAGCACGACGATATCGCCCTCATCGAGAATCTCGCCAGCCGCGCCGCGACCGCGCTCGACAACGCCCAGCTATTCCAGACAATTCGCGATGGCGAACGTCGAAAAGACGAATTTCTTGCCATGCTCGGCCACGAGCTGCGGAACCCGTTGGCTGCCATCGCCAACGCCGGCGAACTCACCAAGCTGATCGAGCCCACCGATCCCACGTTCGACGAATCGCTCGAGATCATTCGTCAGCAGGCGTCGTTGATGAAGCGGCTGGTGGACGATTTGTTGGATGTGTCTCGCATCACCAGCGGCCGCGTGCAGTTGCAAAAATCGCTGGTCAGCGCCGGCGACGTGTTGACCCGCGTCGCGGAGGCGAACTATCTGCTCTTCAGCTCGCGCCATCATACGTTGCACCTGAGCATTCCAGACGAGGAAATCCTGCTCGAAGCCGATCCGTATCGCCTGGAGCAGATTCTCTCTAACTTGCTCGTCAACGCGGCGAAGTACACCGACCCGGGCGGAGAAGTCTGGTTCGGGGCATGGCGCGAAGGTCACGACGTCGTGTTCCGAGTCAAGGATACGGGGATCGGCATCGGGGCAGATTTGTTGCCGAACGTGTTTGATCTATTTGCTCAAGCCAACCGCTCGTTGCATCGCGCGGAGGGAGGGCTGGGCATCGGACTGACGATCGTTCGCGGACTGGCCGAGCTGCATGGCGGTCGCGTGTGGGTGACGAGCGCCGGTTTTGGGCACGGGGCTGAGTTTTTCGTCGCGCTCCCCGTGGTCGTTGATGCGCCAACGGTCGAGCCCTCGGAATCAGCGCCGACCGTCGAGGCGACGACGCAGCCGCGTCGGATACTTGTGGTCGAGGACCAGCCCGCGCTGGCGCGGGTCACGGTCGCCTTACTGGAAAAGCTGGGCCACGAAGTCCGCGCGGCGGCCGACGGTCCTGAGGCGCTGCTGGCAGTGCGTGAATTCAACCCAGAGGTCGTACTTCTCGATATCGGCCTCCCCGGTATGGACGGATACGAAGTCGCGCGCAGCTTGCGGTCCGAAATGGGACGCAATGCGCCGATGCTAGTGGCCATGACCGGTTACGGGCAGCACGACGTGAATCGGCATGCGCGCCGGGCGGAATTTGATCATCACCTGGTGAAGCCAGCCGACTTGAGTTTGCTGCGGGATCTGTTGACGCAAACCAAGTGACCAGCCGCCCCGTAGTGTTCTGGGGTAGTACAAAGCGGCTAAAAACAGGACGTTTTCTCAGGGACGTATCCGCCTGGGTAAAATGTACGGTTAAATCCGAGCGGAATGGCGGCCACCCACGCTTGCGTTCAGGGGCTGCCGTTGTTGAGAATTAATGAATGCGACCAACGGCCGATAAAAATCGCTTCCTTTCAGGAGTGTTTAGTCATGCCGAGCATACTTGTAATCGACGACGACCGCTCCGTGCGGCATTTGATTACCAAGGCATTCGAGGACACAGACGTCGTGGTGCTGCCCGCGGCCACGGCCGAGGAAGGCATGCGACTGATGGGTGAGTCGCCCATGGACGCCGTGCTGCTGGACATTCTCCTTCCAGAAACGTCTGGCCTCGATCTGTTCGAGAGTATCCGTCGAACCGACTCCAAGTTGCCGGTGATATTTATCACCTCGCTCGCCAGTAGCGAAACGGCGATCAAGGCAATGACGCTGGGCGCGTTCGACTATTTGCTAAAGCCGCTTGACCTCGCGCGCATTCGCGATCTCGTTAGGCAAGCGCTCGAGATTCGACGTTTGATGAGCATTCCGGTCGAGATGCCCGGCGCGCGAATCGTGCGCAGCAACGGCAAGGCTTCGGAGAGCCGGATCGACACACTCGTGGGCAACAGCCCGCAAATGCAGGAAGTGTACAAGGCGATTGGCCGCGTGGCGCCGCAGGACGTAACGGTCCTCATTCGGGGCGAGAGCGGCACGGGCAAGGAGCTCGTGGCCCGCGCGCTGTATCAACACAGCACGCGCGTAAAGGGTCAGTTCCTGGCCGTTAATTGCGCGGCGATTCCGGATGCGCTGTTGGAGAGCGAGCTGTTCGGCCATGAAAAGGGTTCGTTCACCGGCGCCGATCAGCGCCGCATCGGCAAGTTCGAGCAATGTTCGGGCGGCACGTTGTTCCTGGATGAAATCGGCGACATGTCGCCGCTCGTTCAGAGTAAGGTCCTGCGCGTGTTGCAGTCGCAGCAGTTCGAGCGTGTCGGCGGCAATCAGACGATTACGACGGACGTGCGCGTCATCGCCGCCACGAATCGCGATCTCGAGAAGATGGTGGAGGATGGCGAGTTCCGCTCCGACCTTTACTACCGGTTAAGCGGCTTCACGATTCAACTCGCGCCGCTCCGCGAACGACCGGAAGACCTTCAACCGCTGCTGGAAAATTACCTCGCGGTGTTCAGCAAAGAGCTGAATAAGGACGTACACGGCATTTCGCCAGAGGCGATGGACCTGCTGTTGGGTTACTCCTGGCCGGGCAACGTGCGAGAGCTTCAGAACGTACTGAAGCAAACGCTGCTCCGCTCGGCCGGTGAAGTGATCATTCCCGATTTCCTGCCCGATAAGATTCTCTCGCCGGAGTTTGCCGCGGGGGGCGGCGCGGCCGGCGATTTTGCCGGCACCGACCTGCGTCATTTCGTGGACGAGCGGCTTGAGCACGGATCGAGTAACTTGTACGCCGACTCACTAGAGTTCATGGAGCGCTATGTCGTCACTCGCGTGCTCCGCGTGTGCGAAGGCAACCAGTCGAAAGCCGCACGAATGCTTGGCATCACCCGTGGCTGTCTGCGTAGCAAAGTCCGCTCGCTTAAGGTTTCGATCGACACGCTGGTGCAGGTCGAGGGCGAGCCGTTGGAAGTCTAAGTTCAGTCGGACTACTAGCGCCTGTGATTCGTTAGGGCTTCGGTTAGCAGATTTAGCTCATCGTCCAGCGATTCGATGAGTTCATCGGCGCGGCTGAGCTCGCTAGAATCCCCGACGTTCTCCAGCAATTGCGCCGCGCTGGCCGCGCGAGCGCCGCCGCAACCGGCCACCAGGCCCTTCAGCGCGTGCGCTTGCATGCGAATCGCGATAGGGTCGTTGGCGTGAACGGCGGAACGCAGATCGCGAAATAGCCCGGGCACGTCTTCCAGCAGATAGTCCACCATTTCGGCGAATAGCTCTTTGTCGCCGCCCAGCCGAATCAGCGCTCCGTCAAGATCGAGCACGGGATCGGCCGAATTACCTCTAGTGCCCATCGCGTCCGCGCCCTTGAAGACCCAAGTGATCGAGTGACCGAAAGCTCGCGCTCCCCTATTGGAAATGATACTTCGCTTGGGCGCGAATCGCGACTTACGCCACGAACCCCAATTATAATGCCCGCACCGGTCGGTCGGCCTTCGGCTCGCGCCGGCAGACGGCCGTGCTCCAGGCCGGTTGCCGCTCGCCTAGAATGAATTGGCGCAACAACGCGGGCACATCGGGAGGCAGCCCGGTGCGTCGAATTGTCTCCAGTGGCGACCATTGGCGACGTACGTCCGCCGCGCGTCGACGCACTTCTTCCTGCAAATCGGTGTTGCGATGCTTCGTGGCCATGTCCGACTCCTTGGTTAACCTCGGGAGCTTATACCCGAGCATTCGATAATTACTTGGACTTCTTGCGTTGGGCGGCCTTGCGTTTACGTGTCCGAGCCGCTTTCTTTGCCGAAGCGGAGCGAGCCGCTTTGGATCGCGATGCGGCCGCCTTGCCGCCGAGCCTTCCGCCTTTCTTCGCCGGCTCCTTGTTCGTGGTTTTGCCGCGACCGGAGCCGCCTGGCTTTCTACCGCCGCGATCCATCTTATTCACGGTGGCCCATGCCCGGCGTTCAGCCTCTTCCTCCGGCACACCGCGTTCGCGGTAGCTCTCTTCAATATGCTCGGCCCGGCGTTTTTGTTTGCTTGTGTACTTGGATTTATCTCCGCGGGGCATGTTTTTCTCCTGCCTGGCGCTTCCGACACCCTGTTTTTGGCCGACAGTCGACTGAACGCCTTGGACGGCAACCAGCCAAATTGGTCCTTTCTAAGCCATCGGATTTTTCCAGGCCTCGCGGATGTGCATCGAGGCAGTTCTCCGCAACAGCTTGAAAATCGTGCTTCCGGAGAGCGAGTATTGCAACTGCTATGCCGGCTTACCGACGGCGACGTCAGGCGGGGAAACGGGCGCAGCAAGTGGTCCAACGACACAGCTATTGCGAAATGCGGTTGCTCAACTACATTAAACACGAGCAGCGTCGGCTCTGCCTCGTTGCGCAAGTCACTCCTGTCGGTGCCGTCAAAATGGCACACGACGTGCCGTTCGTAATTCGCCATAAACGAGTTTCGGATTAACGTGCTTATCATTCAAGAGTGGCAAAACCATGGCAAACGCGGATCTCCAGCGAGCAACTTTCGAAGCAGGTGTGTTCAGCAGCGTTGACGACGCATCGCGCGCAGTGCGTGCATTGCTCGACGCCGGATTCACGCGGGACCACATTACGGTCGTTTGTTCCGACGACACGAAGGAACGCTATTTTCGTGAATTTGAGCATCAAGATCCGGCCGGCACATACACTCCCGCGGCGGCGGTGGTCGGCGGCACGATCGGGGCGGCCCTGGGCGGATTTACGGTAATTGCCTCGGCGGTTGCCACGGGCAGCTTAGCACTGTGGGCTGCTGGACCTATCACTGCGTGGGCCGGCGGCGTTGCCGGCGGCTTGGTTGGCGCAATGATGACGCGCGGAGTTGAAAAGGAACTAGCCAATTACTATCAACAAGCGGTGGTCGGGGGTCTGATTCTCGTCGCGGCCGAGGATCATGGGCCGAATCATGAGGCGTCATTATCGCGTGCCGCGAAAATTCTCGACGACGCCGGCGCCAAACCCGTGCCGTTACCGGAGGGTTGAACGGCCAACGCGCCCAAACGATAGGGCGAATTGCTCGGAATTCTGTGGAGACTGGCCGGACGTCGAGCGTCTTCTGATCTGCTGATCGGTGCGACGAGCAGCTCGATCCAAATCGCATCGGCTGGACCCATGTCAGCCATAGTGACTTCGCCGCGCTCATGCCAACTCCGAGCATTGTCTCCTGTCGTTAAATCTGGGGTTAGTTGGCCGATTTATCGGGCAATTACCGGCTGGCCCGCGGTCCACGGCACGGCAAGTGCGTGTCGGGCTTGAAACCTTCTTCGGCGGCGCACGGCCGCCGATCGGCCACCAAAATCCGCAATGGTTGAGTTGAACGGGAGGAACCTCACCATGACGCATCCCCTCGGTAAATGCGCGCTGATTTGCGTGCTTGCAGTGATTCCCTTGGGTTGCGAGCCAAGGCCGGTGGTCGTTAATCCCGACGCCGATGACGACACGACTATCATCGAGGAACGCGATGTTGAAGTGGATCGGGTCGAGCCCAACTTGCCGCCGCCGGAGTCGGGAACAAGTGTGGAAGTGGACGTTGGCGGTGGCCAGGGAGTGGATGTCGACGTGAGTCGCGACGCCGAAAATCCAAATCCGTAGTGTGGAAAACTTGGGCACTCAAACTCAACTCTTCTGATGACGCAACAGGACAACCTGCGATGAACAACTCTTCCGTCGAAACCAAGCAACGACCCCCGCAGACGCAATCGCGACAACCGGGGATTGAATCGCAAATGCGCCCCCAGCCGGAGTCGGAAGGCTCGGACTATCGGGCCGCCGACAAACTGCGCGACATGGTAGCGCTCATCACGGGCGGCGACAGCGGCATCGGCCGCGCGGTGGCCATCGCATACGCCAAGGAAGGCGCGGATGTGGCCATCGTCTATCTCAACGAACACGACGACGCGCAGGAAACAAAGCGCAAGGTCGAGGCAATTGGGCAACATTGTATTGTTATCGCAGGCGACGTCGGCGACCCCGAGTTCTGCGCGGATGCCGTATCGCTGACCGTCGAGGAATTCGGCAAGCTCGATATCCTGGTGAACAATGCGGCCGAGCAACATCCGCAGGCGTCGCTGCTCGATATCACGCCCGAGCAATTGGAGCGCACATTTCGCACGAATATCTTCGCGTACTTCTACATGGCGCGCGAAGCGCTCAAACATTTGCCTCCGGGCGGCGTGATCATCAACACGAGCTCGGTAACCGCGTATCGGGGCAGCGACCGATTAGTCGACTACGCTTCGACCAAGGCGGCCATTGTCGGGTTCACGCGCTCGTTGGCTTTGTCGCTGGCCGACAAGGACATCCGCGTGAACGGCGTGGCACCTGGCCCCATTTGGACGCCGCTTATTCCGTCGACGTTCGGAGCGGAGGAGGTCGCGACATTCGGCTCGGACGTGCCGATGCAGCGGGCCGGGCAGCCGGATGAAGTCGCACCTTCGTTTGTTTTTTTGGCATCCTCGGATTCGTCGTACATGACTGGCCAAATGCTGCACCCGAATGGCGGTGAAGTGGTCAACGCATGAGCGGGTCAAGGATTGGGGGTGGTTCTCGGTTTCCCCGTATTTAAGGAGGTTTGATCATGTCGCGAAAACTGGGTCTGTATTTAGTTGCGATCGCTACCGCGCTCGCGACGTTCGCTACCGCCGACGATGCGCAAGCGCGGCGCTGGCGCAATGGCGGCAGCAATGGATCGTGGGGCAGCTACGGCTCAAACGGAAGCAACGGAAGCTTCGGCAGCTTCGGCGGACGATTCTTCCGCCGCAACGGCAGCTTTGGATCTCGTGGCGGCTATGGCTCGAACGGCGGATACAGCTCCAACGGCAGCTGTGGATCGCATGGTGGCTACTCTTCGAACGGCGGCTCCCATGAGGGCGAAGTCCATTACGGCGAACGACATGAAGGTCATGTTGACGCCGATCAAGGCGCGCGTGAAGAACGGGAAACCGGCTATCGCGGCGTGGAATCGGAACGGACTCTCGAAACGACCCGGCCCATGCCGATTCCAGCTGACGCGGAGCGCAGTGAACTGCGAGACGAGGAACAAGCCATCGAGGCACGAACCGAATCTCGCGAAGCGTCACAGCAAGAACAGCAGGGGCAGGCCAATCAGAGCCGAACGAATGCAAGTAGTCCTGAGCTCAATCCGCCGCAACAACCGGAAGATCAACCGCAAGCGGAGGAGCCGCAACGGGAACAGCCCGCCAGGTCGTCGACGAGCGAATCGGGCGGGTGACAAAATTGGAATCGTGACGTGCCGGTAAAGTTGCCGGCACGCCATCCTAGATCGCTGGCTGGGCGATTCCCCCACCGCCTGGCCAGCGATTTTTTGTGCAATCGGTAGCTGACCTCTCTAAGGCCGACTTATTGGCTAACACGGCGGAGTTTTGTCACACCCTGTCGAACACGATTTTTCGGGACAAAACTCCCCATGAATGTCACCCCCAAAAGAGTGTTCCGCCTGCATTTAAAGGCGTTTCGCGACGCGGGGGGGTGACAAAAGTCCCCGAGTTTTGTCCACGGCGGGCACGTTAGGAGTGACAGTTCGCGTGACACTTCGGGCGAGAACCGGCAAAGGCTATCGCTCGCGTTCGTGCGCGCACCGGCAGCGCCTATTCACGGCCAGTGAACGCGCACAGCCAATCGAGATGCCAAACAGCTAGTGCACAGAGGCAAGAATCAACGTAGCACAAGGGGCGGCCGATTTCAGCAACGATTTTTGGCCACCATCCAAACGGCCAGTCGAAGCCTTGAAATCCTCGAAAGGGGACAAAGGGGACAAGTTCTGTGTAGGGCCATCCGCGAGAATCTTGTGTGGCATTTGCGCAGGGCCATCGAAGTGAAGGCTGAGTATGTTCGCATCCTTGACGAGGCGCACACCGGCAGCACGGGCGGTGCAGCCGGTTGATGCCGCACGCTTGGCGTCCGTCAGCGGCTGAGTTCCGCTGAATGTAATTCGGACTGAGCATAGCCGAATTCTATACGCATGTATAGATATCGAATTTGGCCACTTGGGGGCTGGAAGGCGGGGCGGTTGTGTAGTCTCACGCAGTGGACGCGGAGGCGCGGAGGGAAGTAAATGGTAGAACCGGGGGCAATTTGCTCTTCCTGCTTCCTAGACTCCCCGCGGTTATTGATCGTCCGCCGTCGGTGCCGGAAATTCGGATGACGACGGTGATTGATTTGCTTCCGGATGCGGCACGCCCAGCAACTCGGCGGCTTCGGCGCGGAAACGGATCAATTCCTTGTAGCCCGGGTGCTTGTCCATCCACTCTACCGCTTTGTCATACCACTCGCGAGCCTCGTCCTTGTGGCCCATCTGCCAGTGGGCCATGCTGAGATAGAGCCATCGTTTCGCATCGATGGAGTAGCGGCCTTTTGGTCCGGGCGTGAGCGCGAATGACCTCTCCAGTGCGTCGTCGCTTGCTTGCCAATCGCCGGCTCGGTACAGAGCAATGCCCAAGGCGTCCGTGGCCCGCCAATTCTTGGGTTGGTGTTGAACTGCTTCGCCGGCTATTTCCACGGCTCGACGCGGATTACGCAGTTCGACACTCGGAACGTTCGCGAGTATCTCCGCCAATTCGACGTACATCGAACCCCGATGCGGAGTTGGCACATTTTGGATGGCCATCTCATAAACGGAAATCGCCTCTTGCCACTTCTCCTGTTCAAGACAGTTGTAACCAAGACGGAAGTAGCTGCTCGCGTAATCAGGCTTCAATCGTACGGCCTCGCGGAATTCTGCCTCGGCCGCGGCCAGTTTGCCGGATTTCTCGAGTAGAGCACCCAAAACTAGCCGGACGCCAGGACTGTTAGGACGACGTGCTACTGCAGCGCGAGCAAATCCAACTGCGTCGTCCTGGTCTGCAGAAGGTATCCAGAGGATTTTAGCGAGATCCAGGTTGATCCAAAAGTCACCCGGATGCCGTCGCTGAGCACGTCGGAGTACATCGGTGCCCAGTTCATACTGCTCTGAACGAACGAACTGCGTGGCGAGGATCGCGATCCAAGCTGGTGGCTGGCTAACCAGTTCCTCTTCCTGCGCAAGGCTCTTAAGCGTTTCGACGTCGTTTTGCTGGATCGCGTCACGGAGCCGGTTCCGCCAGGCGTCATCATCCACTTCACGAGCGATTGCGAACAACACTCTACGATCATGGTCCGGAGCCAAGGTCGCCCAATCGTCCAGCGCTGCGACCAAGTGCGGCTTAATTGGCGAGCCGCGAATGACGTCGGCGATTTCAGACACGTCTACCTCTTGGAGATGGGGAGGCAGAAGATGCGAGCGACCGGCATCGGCAAGACGATATGCCAGGCGGAGTTGCGGTAGATGCTTCAATCCGAAGTTTTGGAGAGCGATCAGATAGGCGTCGACCGTGCCGGGAGAGAAAGTAGAAAATGGGTGCTGATCGCCCCTTTCCATTCGGATTTCCTCGAGGCGCTCGACCAGGCGCAGGTCAGTTTTCCACTGCTCAACGCGTCGCTGCAGTTGCGGCTGTGGTGCGCTGCTCGCCAACAGGGCGTCAGCCTTTTTCACGGCTGCCATTGCGTCCGAGAGTGCGTCCTTCTCATAGGCGGACTGTGCCTCTTGGATTGCCAGCGAGACTTCTCTCTCGACAGCCGTCTGCCGCGCCGCTCGGTCGCGCACCGCCCAGCCGACGCTGCCGGCCACGGCCGCGAGCGCGCCGAGGACTACGACGCTAAACAGCGCGGCAGTCGCCAAGGCCCGCTTGTTCCGCTTGGCAAGCTTGCGGAATCTATATCCCAGCGACGGCGGACAGGCTTCAATCGGCTCGTCGCGCAGGTAACGCTCCACGTCGCGCACAAGGCTGTTGGCCGTCTCGTACCGCCGCGTGCGGTCCTTTTCCAGGCACTTCATCACGATCCAGTCCAGGTCGCCGCGGACCAGCTTCGAGAGCTTGGCCGGCTCGGTGTTGCGCTGGGCGGCGATCGACGGCAGCCGCTCGCCTGACTGGCTAATCCGCGTGCTCGGCTTGGGCGGCTCTTCTTCGCGGATGATGCGGCGGATTTCGTCCGCCGCCGCTTGTTTGAGCCGCTCGCGGTCGAATGGCGTTGTGCCGGTCAAGAGCTCGTACAAGAGCACGCCCAGTGAATAGATGTCGCTCCGCGTGTCGATATCGAGGCCGCTCATCGACGCCTGCTCGGGGCTCATGTAGAGCGGCGTGCCGAGCATCTGGGCGAATTGCGTGTAGATTGTCCGCTCGGTCAGCTGCTGGCTCAGCGCCTTGGCCACGCCGAAGTCGATCACCTTCACGACCGGCCGGCCGTCGTGGAGCGTCACCAGCACGTTCGTCGGCTTTACATCGCGGTGAATGATGCCCTTCTGGTGCGCGTGCTGGATGGCGTGGCAAAGTGAGAGAAACAAGTCCAGCCGCTCCCGCGGCGTGAGATGATGCTGGTCGCAATACTCTGTAATGGGAATGCCGCGGACCAATTCCATCACGAAGTACGGCCGGCCCGAGTCCGTGGCCCCGGCGTCGAACACCTTGGCGATATTCGGGTGGTCCATCAGCGCCAGCGCTTGCCGCTCGGCCTCGAAGCGGGCGATCACGTCGCGGGTGTCCATCCCCGGCTTGATGATCTTCAGCGCCACTTTGCGGCGGACGGGCCGGTGCTGCTCGGCCACGAACACCAGTCCGAACCCGCCTTCGCCAATCTGCTCCATCAACTTGTATGGCCCGACCAGCGTGCCGGGCCCTTCGGAGACGCGCTGGAACGCCGCCGTGTGAAGCGTGGCCACGGCCGGCCCCTCCATGAAGCTGCCCGCCTCGCCCGCTGCCGCCAGCAGCCGCTCGACCTCGCCCCGCAACCCCGCGTCCCCGCCGCAGGCTTCCGCGAGATAAGCCGCCCGCTCGGTCGGAGATGCGATCTCCGCCGCCCGGCCATAGATTGATTTCACGTCCGGTATTTCACCACTCATGACAGACCACCTTTCACAAGGCCTCTATCTGTCCATGCGACGTCTGAAAGCCGCGACTGCCAAGTTACCCGAAAAGATTGTAGCCGGCCCACGAACGGCTTGGCCAACAGGCCAGTGACGACGATCCATTGCCGACAAAACTCCTCGGATTATCGTCGGGCCATTGGAATGCGCAAAGGAAAGCAGCCGGCCCGCGAGGGGTTCGTGTCCCGATCGCTTGCCAAATGGGGACGCGACCGTGCGGGCGGCTGCCGTGAGTGGAGCGGAAGCTTCACTTGTCATCCTGAGGGAGGCTCGGCGACCGAAGGATCTACTTGTCCCGCCGAGATTCTTCGCTTCGCTCAGAATGACGCCCTCAGCCAATTGGTTCAAGATTCTTCGCTACGCTGCGCTTCGCTCAGAATGACGCATGGAGTCACTAGGCCGAGGCTGGGTTGACGGCGCCTTCGGCGATTTCGGTGAGTTTGTGGTCGGTCTCCTTTTCCTCGTCGAGAGTCTCTTGCAGCAGCTCGGCCGAGTAGTCGTCGTTGAGTTGCCGGGCGAGCGCGCGGGCGGTTCCGTAGCCGGCCATTTCATAGTGCTCGACTTTTTGGGCCGCGCAGATAAGGGCGGCGTCGATCGTGTCGGGGTCACCGTCGGCGTCCAGGACATGGCTGCCTTCCTTAATCAGTCCGACCATCGCGTCGCACTTCACACGGCCGGCCACGATGCCTCGGTGCTCGAACACGGAATTCAGGCGTTCGATGTGCTTTTCGGTTTGCCGCAGGTGGTCCTGGAAGGCCCGCTTCAAATCGGGATTGCTGGCTTTTTCGGCCATTTGCGGCAAGGTATCCGTGATTCGATGCTCGGCATCGTTCAAATCCTTCAATTCGTGCTGGAGCAAGTCGGCTAAGGAATTGAGTTTTTCGCTTGTGAAGATTCCCATCGCTTTGATCCTCCATTGTATTTCCGTTAGATTTCGTTCCTTCGTCGGTCAACGATTCGACCGACGATCGAGCTCAATGAGCATACGTCGTGCCAACGGTCGCAAACGGAATCGCCAGGTCGGAGGCAGTCGACAAAAAAAGATACACGGGACGGCGGCATCGGCTGGAGAGTGTACGGCAACTGCCGAGAAATCTCTTTGCGCGATTGCTGATCTTGGCGGGAACACCGCCCCGTGTATGGGCCTTTGCTAATGGATAAAAAGATTGCTCGCAACGAGCGCGACAAACTTGTGCAATCGTTGTGCCGATGTCCCGAGCGATTTACCGGGTGGAGCCAGTCCGAAGGGGACCATCCGCGGCGGACGGTGCCCGGCACATTTTGCTCCGCGGACGGACTCCGCAAAATGAGCCAGTCCCCGGCGGCGGTGCGATGTAATGCGGAGTGAGTCCTGAATGGCCGCAAGTTAACCAACGCGGTTGCATCGCTGCGAGGCATGACTCATCTGGCTCCATAAGTTCGCGGCCACTGCTTCGGCCGGCTGGTCGCAGGCATGTCACATTGTCCATTCAGCGTTCACAGGTCGGACATCGCACCTCAGCTAACTGCTGCCGTTGCAACGACTTCCACATGCGGCGGGCTCACACGGGGCCGGTATGCCGTTTGCGGAACTTCCGGGTCAGATCGTCGCAATAGGGAGTTCTGCGTTTTACTTGCGAACGGAAAGAAGAAGCCATGTTTCCAGAATCAGTGATACTCGTGGTGGGGGGTGGGTCCGAAGAATCGGAAGCGATCACGAACATGCTCGGCGACCGCTATCGCGTCATCGGCGTCGAAAAACCCGATGAGGCGATGAATTATGTATCAGACGACGTTGACCTGGTTGTTAGCGAGCTTGAGTCGCCCGAATTCAGCGGCCTGCAACTCATGCGGATGTGGAAATCACAGGACCCGCGCACGCCGTTTCTGTTCATCACGGAGGGTAGCGATGTTAATTCCGTGGTTGAAGCCATGAAACTTGGAGCGGCAGACTGCCTGGTGAAGCCGGTGAACTCGGCGGACCTGCGATCGGCCGTGTCGCGATTGTTTCACGCGAACGCGGGCGTTGGCGGTGGCTCAGA
>JAKEIB010000389.1 GCA_022614705.1 Planctomycetota bacterium
AATGTTTTCGACGGTCGCGCCGTCGGCTGGATCGGCTCGATTCTCGGCGCCCTACTGCTGCTCTTCCTTTACGGCATGATGCGGAAGAGGACCGTGTAGCCTCGTCTGCACCGGCCCGACCCCTATCGCTGCCGCGGTTTCCAAATCGCCTCTTGACATCTACTGATCCACCAGTAGAATCGCGGTAGTTACTACTGGTCAACCCGTAGGAGGCCGCGATGGCCGGCGAGACACCCACTGACCGCGAGTTGGAGGCGCTGAAAGTACTCTGGCAGCGCGGCGAAGCCACCGTCCGCGACCTGGCCGATGCCATGAACGACGGCGTCAATCGGTCCGCCGACAGGCTGGCCTACACCACCATTCTCAGCCTGCTCCAGGTGATGGAGCAAAAGGGGCTAGTTGACCATCGCCGCGAGGGAAAGGCCTACGTTTACGTCCCACTCGTCGAACGGCAGCCGACCTTCCGCCAACTGGCCGGCAGCTTCCTAGAAAAAGTCTTCGACGGCGCGGTAGGCGAATACCTTGTTCACGCCCTCGAATCCAAACGGCTCTCGGCTGCCGAGCTGGACGAACTAGAAGCCATGCTCGCCGCCGCTCGTCAGCGCGCCACCAAACGCGGCCGCAAAGGAGGTCAAACATGACCCCACTCTTTACTTCGTTCGCACACTGGCTGGCCGACTATTATCTTCTCTCGACCGTGTTGCTGGTTCTAGCAGTTGCAGCGCTCGTCGCGGTCAAGCAGCCCGCGAAACGTCGGGCCGTCACTCAATCCACGCTCATCGGGCTAGTCCTCTTGGCGGCACTTTGTGCCCTCCCCGGCTGGTCGCTTATGAGCCTCACATCAAATCGACCAACCGCATCTCTCAACATCCAAACAATCGAACAGCCCGCCTCTCCTCCCCTCCCTATTAGGGAGGGGCCAGGGAAGGGTTCGTCGCCCCCGGATTTCCACACAATGGCCGGCAACACCTCTCCGGCGGTAAACACAAGCGTGCCGCCGCCCCAACCACCGCGCCGCCATTTGCCCTGGTCATCGCTTGCCGTCTTCGCGTGGTGCGCCGGCGCCGCCTTGGCGCTGCTCCGGCTCGCAATCGGCTGGTGGGCCGCGCGTCGCCTTTTCCACAATGCGCAACCCGCGCCGGCAAATCTCGTCACAATGCTCCGCGAGGTTTTAACCAATCACGACAAACACGCGCAAACGCCGCTGCTTTTAACGTCAGCCGAAATCGACGTTGCCGTCGCCCTTGGCATCCGGCGACCGGCCGTGCTGTTGCCCACCAAGTGGCTGCAAACACAAACAACGGACGACCTTCACACGGTGCTGGCCCACGAAGCCGCCCACATACATAACCGCGACCTGCAATGGCTCGCCCTGAGCCGCGCGCTGAACGTCCTGCTCTGGGCGCAACCACTGTACTGGTTCGTGCGGCGACGCATGCGGCTCGACCAAGAAGCACTCGCCGACGCGGCTGCCGCGGAACTCACGAGCCGTCAACATTACGCCGAGCAACTTGTCGCCTGGGCGCACGTCGTCTCAGCCCGGCCAACGCCGCGCCTATCCTCCGCCGTCGGCCTATGGGAAAGTCCGTCGCAGTTGCGAGCGCGCATCGCCCTACTAATTGATTCGCAGTTCACCGTGCTGCGAAGTTGCACGCGGAGCTGGCGCATCGCGGCCGCCCTGCTGGCTGCCACATCGGCGCTCGCGTTATCAACGATCACGCTCCAACCACCGCGGCGGGCCGACGCGCAAGACCAGCCGGCGGAGCGCGATCCAAAGCCGCTTGCCGCACGCTCGAACGATCCCACCGCCCCCGATTCCATACCGCAGCTGCGGCCGAACACTTTTGCGGGCCGCGCTGTTGACGAAAACGGCAAGCCGGTGGTCGGAGTTGGAGTGTTCTTGTTCCGGACCAAACACAGCGACGCGTCGCGAAAACTTGTTTCCCAAAAAGCGACCGATGCCGACGGGCGGTTTCAGTTCGACAACGTGATTGACATCGCGAAAGAGTTTCCCGATGGCAAATTCCCGCCGGAACACGATGTTGGCGCTGAATTCCTGCAAGTTATCGTGCGTTCGCCGGGAAGAGTCACCCAGCACATGATGCAAACTCGACAACACATCGCGCAATGGGGCGAATTCCGTGAGATGAAGTTGCCGCCCGCCGCTATACTTCGTGGTCGTATTACGAGTCCAGATGGTAAGCCAGTTGCCGGCGCGCTTGTCTCATTCGGCACCCTTGGTACCGCCACGTGGGATGGCGCCATGGCGGCACGCACCGATGAGAACGGCAACTACGAGATCGATGACATCGCTCCGTTCGACATGCAGCAATATCGAGATCAAATCGCGGAGCAACAACGCCAGGCGCAAGAGAAAGGCCGTAAGGACGTATACTCCGCCGCGCTGTTTATCTCGCCGCCCTTTTTGAGGGTTGAGCACCCGGATTTTGCAGTGATGCGTATTGGTGTCGAAAAGGTTCCTGGAGAAAAGGCTGTGCAATTGGAGCCCGCCGCGATTCTCGAAGGCCGCGTCGTCTATGGACCGTCCGGCGAACCGGCCGCTGGTGCGCTGGTCGAAGCGATTACGTCGGTCGCAAAGGTTCGTCAGGTTGCCCCCGAACAGTTTACCTCCATGCACCGGGCCGTCACCCGCACGGGCCCAGACGGCACGTATCGTTTCACAACTATGCCGGCCGGAACGTACGACCTGTCTGCCACGATGGATGGCTGGGTCAACGCGGGTATCAACGAGCTCGTCACCAACGCCGGAAAATCAGTTTCCGCGCCTGATCTGACGTTGAGCAAGGGCGGCGTCATCAGCATCCGGCTGGTGGACAGCAAGTCGGGTGAGCCGATTGACGTCCCGCTCGATACAACGGCGGCCATCGCCGCGCACAAGTTTCCCTTGCAGGCGCTCAGCCGGCCGGTGCACGAGCCCTTCGCCGCTGCCAACGCCGACAAACGATTCGAATTGCGAGCGCCGGCCGGCAAACGACTGCTCATGGTTAGCGGCGTTCGCGTGGGCAATGAGATCAAATGGCTTGGCGCCGCGCAGCTAGGAGAAGATTCTCGCATCATGGTCGATGTCGTCGAGGGCGAAACCGTCGAGGTGGATGTGCCCGTCACTGAGGCCGAAGAAGGGACAAAAGCGAGCGGGGTCGCAATGGATAGAGTAGAAGTCAGGCCGTTAAATGTGCGACAAAACCCGCGCGAGGCCATCGAATCGCTTTCGAAAACCTTGCAGGAACAAGCTGACAACGTTCGTGCCCTGCTCGACCGTGCTTTGGCGTTTGAGACGGTAGGCGAGCACGGCAACGCGATGGCCGACTACGAAAAAGTGATCGAACTGAAGTCCGACGGGATTGGCAACCTCATCGCCCACAACAACCTGGCCTATTTGCTCAGCACGGCTCCAGACGACTCGATCCGCAACGGTAAGCGCGCCGTTGAACTGGCGAAGAAGGCACAGCAACTTAGCACCGAACCGATGCCGGACATCGTCGACACGCTCGCCGCCGCCTATGCCGAAGCCGGCGACTTCGACGAAGCAGTCAAAGCCCAGCAACAGGCAATCGAAATGAAGCCCGACAATTCGAAATTCCGCGAGCACCTAAAACTGTATCAGGCAAAGCAACCGCTACGCGATGACCGCGGCGCGTCGGAACGACCCAAAGGCAACGCGGCCGACGAAAAGGAGCAATCAAGATCAGGCCCAATTCTTCGCGGCCGTATCATCGACGACGCCGGCAAGCCGATTCCCGGTGTCGAGATCATTCTCTATGGTGGAATTGCGACTCGCTTCCGCGGGCAGGAAACGAAAACCAACGAGAACGGCGAATATGAATTCAAACCGCTTGAGACGGGCGCGGCCATGGCTCGCTCAGACAACGACGGGCCATGGTTATACACTGGCATCCAGTTCAAACATCCCGAAATGGTGCCGGCCGATGGTAAATCCTGGAGGGACCTTAGGGTATTAAACAAGAAGGAGCACGTCGAAGAGCTTAATCTCACGATGACGCGCGGCGGCAAGATCAGCGGCGTCGTGCTGCACCCTGATTCCGACCAACCGGTGCCCAAGCTCGATCTGCGGATTTACAACGGCTTCGACGAAGGCAAGGAAACCGGCGACTTCCATGTTTACGCCACCACCGGAGATGATGGATCGTTCACCTCCGAGCCGCTCTTTCCCGGCCGGTATGTGATCGACATCAACGACAACAATTTCGCGGGCCAATCTCCGTATCCCAAGATCGGCCACGCGGACGTGCGACCTGGCGAAACGACCAACTTGCGAATCTCGACGCGCGAGCTGCTGGAATTGCAGGACCCCTTCCAAATCACCGGCACCGCCATCGGCGACGACGGCAAGTCGATGGTCTACGGCGGCGTCGGCGTGCTGATCAACGGCGGCAAGACGAATCTGCGCTCCCGAGGCGGCGGGATCGATGGCCGTAATGTATTCGGTATCAAATTCGGTCCGGTGGAGCGCAGCGAACCATCCGAAAATTCGCCCTACGGCGTGGGCACGCACGACATCGATCTGGTGGGCAACAACCAGCGCGTTGGGTACACGCTCATCAAGCGAACGCCCTCCGAGCCGCTGCGGATCACCGACGATCCGAATAAACCCGAGGTCGAAGACGGCATCCGCTACATTCGCCCGAATCAGCCGGTTGAATTCAAACTGATATTCGCCAAAGAAAAACAAACACCTCGTCCGTAGCGGAATGGGCGCTGAGGATGCCCCACACCTGCCCAGTCAAGTAAGGTGAGTCTTCGTGACACGGTCTCCCGACCATGCCACCGGCACGACCGTAGGTCTCACCGCCTCCTGCGTTTTGGAGACCTTCGGTCCACGTCATGTGCCGCGTCAGGAGACCCGCGCAAAACAGCGTCCCGCGCTCAACCGTCGCTTGTTTTTGGCCACCCGATCCGTTATGCTCTTATCTGTACGCCCGTTTACTACCTTGCGCGCGCGTTCGCTGTTCCGGCCGAGCTTGCGCACGCGATCGCGGTATGCCCATGCTCTCGGACGCAGCCTGCGCTCGGACTGCGCGCCGATCCGATTGAGTCACCTTGAACGGAGGTCACCCCAAGAAACTTGTCCCCTTGTGTCCCCTTCCGAGGATTTTGATATTTTTCCGCCAAATGTGAGGGAGGCCGGCAATGCCATGCGCCAATTAGCTGCGGGACTTGTCCCGCGCTCCGCGCGCACTGCGAACCAGATCGCGGTACAATGGCACCTTGTTACCAGTAGGTCCGCCGAGCCGAGGCGGACAAAAAACGCGGAGCATGCAGCAAGAGCGTTCACTCCTTGCTCCTAGCTCCCTGCTCCTTGCCCAAACGTGCCGCTCGGCTCGCGGCACCTACGGAGAACTTTCGTGCCCGCTCATCTCAATAAATACAGCGGCAAAATCACCCAGCCCGAAACGCAAGGCTCCTCCCAGGCCATGCTCTACGCCACTGGCATGTCGGAAGACGACATGCAGAAGCCGCAGGTAGGCATTGCCAGCATGTGGTTCGACGGCAACCCGTGCAACATGCACCTTTTGGACCTCGCGGCCGAGGTGAAAAAGGGCGTTCAGGCGGCCGGGCTCGTCGGTATGCGGTTCAACACGATCGGCGTTTCCGACGGCATCTCGATGGGCACCGACGGCATGAGCTTCTCGCTGCAATCGCGCGACCTTATCGCCGATTCGATCGAAACCGTGATGTGCGCCCAGTGGTATGATGCGTGCATCGTGCTGCCCGGCTGCGACAAGAACATGCCCGGCGCTCTGATGGCGCTCGGCCGGCTCAACCGCCCCGGTTTCATGGTTTACGGCGGCACGATTCGCGCCGGCCACACCGCCGCCGGCGAACCGATCGATGTCGTCTCGGCCTTCACATGCTACGGCGCGCAGTTGGCCGGCAAGATGACCGACGCCCAACGACGCGAAGTCGTCCGCCACGCCTGTCCCGGCGCCGGCGCGTGCGGCGGCATGTACACGGCCAACACGATGGCCTCGGCCATCGAGGCCATGGGCATGGCCTTGCCGTACAGTTCGTCGCTGCCCGCGACTGACCCAGGCAAGCTCGAAGAATGCCGCCGCGCGGGCGACGTGATTCGCCATTGCATGGAAAAGGATATCAAGCCGCGCGACGTGATGACCCGCGAGGCGTTCGAGAACGCGATGGCCCTCATCATGGCCGTCGGCGGCTCGACCAACGCCGTGATGCACCTTATCGCGATGGCGCGCGCGGTGGACGTGCCGCTCACGATCGACGACTTCCAACGCACCAGCGACCGCGTGCCGTATCTGGCCGACCTGCGCCCGAGCGGCAAGTACGTGCAAGAAGATTTGCACCGCGTCGGCGGCACGCCGGCCGTCATGAAATTGCTGCTTGACGAAAAGCTCATCACCGGCGACTGCTTCACGATCACCGGCAAAACGATCGCCGAAAACCTCGCCAAGCTGCCGGCGCTCTCCGCTGGGCAGGACGTCGTGCGGCCCGTCTCGAATCCCATCAAGGCGACCGGCCACATCCGCATCATGCGCGGCAATTTCTGCCCCGACGGCGCGGTCGCCAAGATCACCGGCAAAGAAGGCCTGCGCTTCACCGGCGCCGCGAACTGCTTTGACTCCGAAGAGGAAATGCTGGCCGCCATGCAGAAAAAGAAAATCAACAAAGGCGATGTCGTGATCATCCGCTACGAAGGCCCCAAAGGCGGCCCAGGCATGCCCGAAATGCTTTCGCCCACCGGCGCGATCGTCGGCGCCGGCCTCGCCTCCGACGTCGCCCTCATCACCGACGGCCGCTTCTCCGGCGGCTCCGCCGGCTTCATCGTCGGCCACGTCACCCCGGAAGCCCAAGTCGGCGGCCCCATCGCGCTCGTGGAAAACGGTGACCGCATCACCATCGACGCCGAGGCCAACAAGATCACCATCGACCTCGCCGACGACGAACTAGGCCGCCGCAAAAAATCCTGGACCGCCCCGCCCTATAAGTCCACCCGCGGCACGCTCTACAAATACATCAAAAACGTAAAGAGCGCCTCCGAAGGCTGCGTGACGGATGAATGAAATGTAGCAGGCACCGGGCACCCGGCGGCCGGCTCAGCCGGGTGCCGGATCGGTGTGCCGTAGCAGAAGTAGAAAAGTCGCATCTAACGTGGCACGTTCGAAGCAAGTGCCGTTTTGCAACGCGCCAGCTACGGCACACGGAGTGTGCCTGCTACTTTCCAGCCCTGCCCCGCCGCTGACGCTCGCGCTATAATCGTTCAGTGCGATTTCGACCACTCCAACGAACGATCCACAGCGATGGCGACCTCAATATCCACCAAACCCTCCACCCTCGCCGAGCTTCGCTCCAGTGGCTGGCAATCCAAGAGCGTCAAGCAAGAGATTCACGACAACTTCCTCGCCAAGCTGCAGGCCGGTGAGGATCTTTATCCGGGCATCGTCGGCTACGACGACACCGTCATCCCCGAGCTCAACATTGCCATCCTCGCGCAGCACGACATGCTGTTCCTCGGCGAGAAGGGCCAGGCCAAGAGCCGGCTGATGCGGCTCATGGTTTCATTTCTCGACGAAGAGATTCCGTACATCGACGACCCGCACATCCCCGTGCACGACGATCCGTACCAGCCGATCACGCGTCGCGGCCGGCAGCTCACGTCGAGCGTGCCCGCCGATGAAGTGCCCATCGCCTGGTGGCACCGCGACGACCGTTATGCCGAGCGGCTTTCGCCGGGCACAAAGTTCGCCGACATCATCGGCGAGATCGACCCGGCCAAGCTCGCCGCCGGCGTCAGCATGGGCATGGAAGACGCCCTGCACTTCGGCCTGATCCCGCGCCTGCACCGCGGCATCTTTGCCATGAACGAGCTGCCCGAGCTCGATGAACTCGTGCAAGTCGGCCTGTTCAACATCCTCGAAGAGCGCGACGTGCAAATCCGCGGCTACCCCATAAAGTTCGACATCGACGTGCTGATCCTGTTCAGCGCGAACCCCGCCACCTACAACCGCTCCGGAAAGGTCATCCCGCAACTCAAGGACCGCATCGGCTCGATCATCCACACGCACTACCCGCTTGAGCGCGATCTGGGGATACAAATCGTTGAACAGGAAGTCAAAGAGCGAGAAACGAATGACGAAATCCGAATGACGAATGACGAAAGAACCGATTCGTCATTCGACATTCGTCATTCGTCATTTGCCGGAGAGCGGGCGCCCTCAGCATCCTCCCAACCTTCCGTCATCGTTCCCTACTTCATGAAAGAGCTGGTCGAGGAGATCAGCCGTTCCGCGCGGCGCTCAAAATACGTCGACCAACAATCGGGTGTCAGCGCGCGACTATCGATCGCCAACTACCGCACGATGGTGGCTTCCGCGCGACAGCGTGCCGCAGTCCTCGGCGAGCAGCCGGCCGTGCCGCGAATCAGCGACCTGGGTCACTTGTACGCCTCATCGCTCGGCAAGCTCGAGCTCGACATGATGGGCTCGCATCAAATGAGCGAACGGCAAGTGCTCGACGCCGTGTTGGCCGAGGCGATTGCCACCGTGTTCAAGGAATACGTCGACAAACACGGCCTGGCCGAGATCGCCGAGATTTTCTCGCGCGGCGTCAAGATCGAAGTCGGCGACATGCTCCCCTCGTCGCACTACGCCGCGCTCGTGAAGCGCGTGCCGCCGATCTGGGACAAGGCATTCGAGGTGAACGCCAGCGACAACGAAGCCGTCCGCGCCTCCTGCGTCGAATTTATCCTCGCCGGCCTGTACGCCACCGACCAGATCAGCCGCAGCCAACAACGAGGACGGATTGTGTATGAAACGTAACTGGCAAGGCGACGCACAACATGGAACAGCCGTATCGACATCCAACACAGGTCCTCGTTTATTGCTTTAGGCGGCGGTCCGACAACATTGAATATCTGATGTTGCGACGCACAGCCCGCTATGGCGGATTTTGGCAAGGCGTCACAGGCGCGCCCGAAGGCGATGAATCCCTTTTGGATGGAGCAAGGCGAGAGTTATTTGAAGAAACGCGGCTTTCGCCGAAGGACCTCTACCAAGTTGATTTCAGCTACTCCTTCCCCGTTGAGGACGAATGGAAGTGGGCTTATCACCCCGACGTAAAGAAACTCGACGAATTTGTGTTTCTTGCGGAGATCGCCGACGATGCCTATCCAGTATTATCATTCGAACATGATTGGTACGAATGGGCGGAATTCGATCGAGCCATGTCCCTACTGAAATGGCCCAATAACCGCATGGCGCTCGAGTTTTGCGATCAACTCTTGCGCTGCAAGGTCGGAGTGTGAATCACAGATGCATCTTTCGCGTCAATTCGTCGCGCTGGCGTGCGCGATGACGGCCGCTTATCCGCAATCAGCGGTTGCTCAGTCGACCGAAACGAGGGTTCTCGTCGACCTCACCCATTCCTTCGACGAAACCACGATTTACTGGCCCACGGAACAAGGCTTCAAACTGCTCCGCGGGCCGGCCGGCATAACCGAGGGTGGTTACTACTATGCAGCCAATCGGTTCGCATGTGCCGAACATGGCGGGACACACATCGACGCGCCGATACACTTTTGGAAGAGCGGGCAGACGGTTGATCAGATTCCGCTCGAACGGCTGGTCGGACTGGGCGCCTGCATTGACGTATCGCAGAAGTGCGCAATGGACCGCGATTACCAAGTGACCGTCGAGGACTTCGAGGCATGGGAAGCGGCCAACGAGGCGACGCTTGAGCGCCGCATCGTAGTGATCCGTACGGGTTTCGCGCGTTATTGGCCCGATCGCGAAAAGTACTTGGGAACCAGTGAATCGGGCCGCGCGGCCGTCGCGAAGCTGAGCTTTCCCGGTCTCGATCCGTCCGCCGCCGATTGGCTCATTACGCGGCGGCGCATTCGCATGGTCGGCATCGACACGGCCAGCATCGACCACGGGCAGACGCGAAATTATCCAACGCATCAACGGCTATTTCGCGACAACGTGCCCGCCTTGGAAAACGTCGCGAACACCGACAGGCTACCGGCCAACAAATTCCGCATTGTCGCGCTGCCGATGAAGATTGGCGGCGGCAGCGGCGCGCCATGTCGAGTCGTCGCGATTCTCGATGAATAACGACGTAGCTCTGGTAGGTCAGGCTTTGCCTGACGTATCAGCCAATTATCGTCAGGCACAGCCTGACCTACCGAACTACCGCAACGAACGGTTTCGCTCGCCATACATCGGCAGCGGACCGATGTTCGCGCTCGTTGTCACAGGCGACGCCGGCGAAGCAGCGCCTCCGTATGCCGGCACGACTGGATAGGGCGTTGTCGGATAGTTCGGATACGACGTTGGCAAGACGCCACTCGACAACGGTCGCGGCGGCGCTTGCCCCGGCAGCGGCGTGCCCGGCGCCGCGCCACCGAGGTCGTATTGCGGATAGCCGTCATACGTCGGCAATGTCCAAAGTTGCTGCCGGTCGCCTTGAAGCTGATTGATTTGCATCGTGCCCAAATTGATTCGGAGCGCCAGGTTCGCTGTCGGCAGCCGAATGGCAACTCGCTCCGGCAGCGACACCTGCTCCACCGGATAGTATCGATGCGACTCAGCCACCGCGCTCGCCAAAAGCGTTGTGCCCGCTTGGTCATATACATGCTGCTCAACGACCCAAGCGCGAGTTGCATCGATCAACAGCACACGTTGCAAATTGCCGCCAGCCGACGGCAGCCACGCCCGCAACTCCACCGTGCCAGCGCCGCGCAGCGATGGCAGTGGTCCGTCGAACACCGTGGCCGGGTCGAGATCGACCATTCCCAGCGCGGCCAACAACCACGACGGCTCGACCGGCAACATCTGCCTGATGTTGCTATTGGCGAATTGCGAATGTCGGCAGAAATACACGGCCGGCGGCTGATTCCGCCGCACCCACAGCCAGAACAGTTCGTCGTTGCTGCCCAAGTCGAGTTCCTGGCCGGCCACGGTACCCGCCGTGAGCCGGAACCGGCCCGGCCGCTCGGCCGCGATATTGCCGTTGAGAATCGGCAGCCCCATCATGTCGGGAATTGTGATCGCTGCGTTCGTCACGGTCAGCGACTGCACCCGCGAGCTGTTCTGATTTACGGCCGCAACGATTTGCTCGCGCGACGCGCCCGGCTGAAGCACTTGCGGAGCGGCCGGCCCCTGTGCCACGAATGGGTTCGTCATCAGCGGCCGCTGACACGTCGCGCCCGATGCAGAGACGAGTAGCGCTACCACCAGCAAGCGCGCGAGCGATGATGACCAACGTCCCACGTGATAGCCCTCACTCCGTGCTCCGTGCTCCATGCTCCGTGCTCATTCCGCGCCGGCGATCAACAGATCGCTCAGCCGCTGCTGGATTTCGTCGATGCGAGCACTGTCCGGCATGGCCGCCGGCACCTCGTAGCTCGCCTCGCGCCTCGGGCAATAAACGCACATCACGTCAGCCGTCGCTTCGGCCGGCTCAAAACCTGATTGAGCCCTCAAAGATTCCGCCGCCGTTTCCAGTCGAAACACACGCCGACGCACCAGCAGCAAAGTCAAGACATAGCGCATATCCTGATGCGCCGGATCGTCGGTAAGCTGGTCGAACAGCTCCAGCAGCACGTCGTTCGGCGCTAGCTTGATTTTCTTCGCCACCGGCTCGGGAATCCGCGTCCTCCACCACGCGAAAGCCTCACTGGGCGGATCGGTCCAAGCCGCGCTCGAAAAATCCTTGCGAATCACGTCGGCGCCGCGGACCTCGAGCACGGAATAACAGACGTCGCCCGGCTCGAGCGGAAGATCGGTGGCCGCGCATCGGCGCGACGATCGCTGCACTTCGAAATCGAGAAGCATGCGGACAAGCTGGGAGCGGGGAGCAGGGAGCAGGGAGCAGGGAGCGACGGGCGGCGAATGTTAGGAGATTGGTCGCCGCGTCACAAGACAAGCCAGCACCGGGACGGGGTGCCTGGGGCTCCAGTCCGTAATGCCCCAGACGCTAGCACAGCGCCGCATGAGGCGGTGCAAGCATAAAGTGGAGCAGCCGCTATCCCAATGGGTCGCCGGAAAACCTGCAACGCGCGCGCCAGCGACCCGACCACGGCAGCCGTGGTGCCCGGGTCGCGGCTATTTCCAACCGAAACGTCGGGCCTTAGCGACTATCGCGCCGTGAAAAATCGCGCATCCGTACCGCCCGGTCCGATGCGCAGCGTCACCCGCTTGGCACACTTGGGGCAATTTCCCTCGTACGCCGTCTCGTCGCGATTTACGTAAATGCGCGTATAGATGTCGCAACAGTAGTGTCCGGCTATAAGTCGAACAGTTTCAGTTGGTTAGGGTCGGAGGATTCTGGAAACGGTTGATGTTTGGCGGTGAGGGCCTCA
>JAKEIB010000390.1 GCA_022614705.1 Planctomycetota bacterium
ATTCGTAAGTTTGGCGTCGGCCGCATGGCCGAAGTTTCTCTTATGTGCTGGGGCTCGCACTCACGTAATCTGCGCTGCTTCGCGCGGCGCTTTGCCTTCGGGTGTTTCGGAGCGATCCACGTCGAACCAGGCTTCGTCGAACTCGATCCGCTTGCTGTCCTTGATTGCCATGTTGCTGGTGAGCGCGATGATGGCGTCGGCCATAGCCACTTCCGGCGTACAGCGCGGCTTGTTGGCCGGGTCGGGGTTCTTGATGCACCAGGCCCAATGCTCGATTTCCTCGCGGTATCCGCGGCTGGTGTTGCCGGCGGTGGCGGCCTGGGCGACAGCCGCGCCGCCGCCCGTTTCGTACGTGTCCATCGCGGCTTTGCCCGGCCCGGTGGGCTTCACTTCGATCCGCGTCGTGGTGGCCGAGCCTTTGAAGAGCATCGCATCCTGCTCCTGTTCGAGGATGAGCGTGCCCTTGGTGCCGAAAACGGTCTCGCCGTACCCGCCGTAGCCGTTGCCGTTGATCGAGGAATAAGTGACGACAATCTTTTTTTCTTTGTCTTTAATGGTCTTGCCGTCATCGTCGTAGTAGCCCTTGCCGGGGAATTCGAACATGCAGTAAACATGGTCGTCGCAATCGCGATCGGCCGGGAAAATGTGCCGGCCGCCGACGCCCGTAACCGACAGCGGCTTCACTTTGTGCCCCGTGTTGTGATCGGCCGAAATGAAGATGCTGGACGCATCCAGCTGGTGGCTGCCGAGCTCGGCCATCAGGCCGCCGCCCGTGCGATCCCACAGCCGCCAGCGAATCAGCTCCTCCAGCGGCGTGCGTTCATATTCCTTGCCGCTAAGCTTCAGCATTTTGGATTCATAGCCATACTTGGGCCCGACTTCGTCTTTGATCGCCACGTCGTCCATCTGTCGCCGGGTTTGCTCGACCTTCTTCTGCCACTCGACAAGACCCGCTTTCTCCGGATCGGCCTCGGCCTTTTTCAACGCGCCTTCCCAGCTCATCAGCTGCGCGTACAGCGGATGCTCGCGCGCGTAAAGATCGCGCCCGCGACGGTCTTTAGCTTTTTCCAACCGTTTTATTTCGGCCACGAACGCGGCGTAACCTTCGTACGCTTCCGGCAACGGCGGCTGCCAACTGTCGTTGCCCGGAAGATTGCCGCGATGCCACTGGGCGCGGATGTGATGGATGTCGCCGATGAGGCCCTGTTTGATCTGCTCGACGGCGTTGTCGTACAGAATGCTGTAATGCCGCTGATGCCCGACCGCCAGAATGAGACCTGTTTCCTTCGCGACTCGTGCCATTTCTTTGCACTGAGCCACGTCGTGCCCCATCAACTTCTCGGTGAGCACGTGCTTGCCTTTGCGCATCGCGGCGATGGACGCCGGATGGTGCAAGTGCAGGGGCAGGGCGATAATCACGGCTTCGACGTTCTGGTCATCGAGCAATTCCGCGTAGCCGTTTTCGTAGACCTTGACGTGCTTTCTGGCCTTCTCCTCGTCGGCAGCCCATTCTTCTTCCTTGTACACCTCGAGCAAGCCGGGCCGTGCCGCGTGGGCGCCAGGCGAATACCAGTCGCCGTGGAACGCACGATAGCGGCTGTAGGGGCGAATGTCGGCGATGGCGACCACGTCGATGTAGGCCGGGTTGAGAGCGCCGATCAGCACGCCTCCCTCGTCGCCCGTGCCGATGATGCCGACGCGCAGCCGCTGGTCGACCGACAGCGGCGTGTAATGGAAGTAGGCCGCGCCGAGCCCTGCCGTTCCGGCGACGCCCGCGGCTAGCACCGATCCCTTCAAGAAATCGCGCCGCGTCGTGCCGACCGCCTCATCAAAATTCTGCTTTCCGATCTGCTTTTCTTCGGGAGATAAGTTCATCGCTTACTGCCTGTCATGACGCTTTTTTATTAACCACAGAGGACACGGAGGACACAGAGCATGGCACAAATGTTAAATGCAAAATCATAGATATGAAAGTTTCAATGCGGAGGGCTCGTTCTGCATTTTACACTTTGCATTTTGCTCCTCTCTGTGTCCTCTGTGTCCTCCGTGGTAAAACATTCGGTTCCTATTTTCTCTTCGGCCGGTACACTTCGGTTGCGGTGCCGAGGTATACGTCGGCGGCGAAGGCCAGCGTTTCGCTGAGCGTGGGGTGCGGATGGATCGACTCGGCGACGTCGCGAACGGTGCAGCCCATTTCGATTGCCACGACGGACTCGGCGATCAATTCACCCGCGCCGGCGCCGACGATTCCGCAACCAAGCACGCGGTCGGTGGTTGGATCGACGATCCATTTTGTGAGTCCATCGGTGCGGCCGATGGCGATCGCCCGGCCGCTCGCTTGCCAGGGATATTGCACGATGGAGACATCGCGATGCGTGCGTTTGGCCTCATCCGCAGTAAGTCCCGCCCAGGCGATTTCCGGATCGGTGAACACGACGGCCGGAATCGCTTGCGGCTCGAACGCCGCCGCGTGTCCGGCCAGCACCTCGGCGGCGACTTTGCCTTCGTGCGACGCCTTGTGGGCG
>JAKEIB010000391.1 GCA_022614705.1 Planctomycetota bacterium
AAGCTCAATTTGTCGCGAAACTAATGCAAAATGCAAAATGATCAACGCAAAATGAAAAATGAAGAAGTGGGACCAGTCGATCTCATTTTGCGTTTTGCATTGTACATTTTGCATTTTGCATTTTCTGCGCCCATTAAAAAAGCCCCGGCTTTCGCCAGGGCTTTGTTAGCGTTTCAGGAAGCGACCGACTTTTCGCCGGCCGTTTCGCCTAGCTGCCAGCGAATGAATTTCACAAGCTTCATCCCGCCGGCCGCAGCAACTTTGCCGACCGACTGCTTGTCGTCCTTCACGAACGGCTGCTCGGCGAGTACGTGCTCCGCGTAAAAGTTCCGCATCCGGCCCTCGATCATCTTTTCGATGATGTTCTCCGGCTTGCCCTCCTTGCGGGCCTGCTCACTCAGGATCGCGCGCTCCTTTTCGACCAGATCCTTGTCGAGCTCGGCCGTTGTCGTGGCCTTCGGACGCATCGCGGCCACGTGCATCGCGATGCTCTTGGCCAACTCGTCGTTGCCGCCTTCGACCACGAGCAGCACGCCACTTTTGGCGTCGTGATGAACGTAGCCGCCGGTCGGGGCATCGATGCGCGTGATGCGACCGAGTCGGAACACTTCGCGGATCTTGTTTTCCAGCTCGTCTTTCCACTCTCCGAGCGTCGTGCCGTTGCGGCTTGGCGCGGGCTGCTTCCACAGTTCCTCGGCCGTCTTTGCGCCAGGCCCCGTCGCCAATTGCTTTGCCAAGTCATTGGCCAGCGCGATGACTTCGTCGTTCTTGGCGACCGGCGCCGACTCGACTTGCAGCTCGATCATTGCGCCGACGCCCGGTTTGAGGCTGGTGTAAGTCGCAATCCGGCCTTCGTCGGTGCTACGGTCCTGGCGCATCGCCATGACCTTCTTTCCAGACTCGCGAAGCTTCCGCAGCGCCGCCTCTTTGTCGCCGCTGGTGTCTTGCAACGCCCGCTTGCAATCCATCAGCGGCAACCCGGTTTCTTCGCGCAGCTCCTTGACGAGCGATGCTGTAATTTCTGCCATGATAGGTTCCTATTTCGACCGTATGTTGGTGCTTGTAGGTTGGCGAAGCGGGTGCCATGGCCACTGCTCGGAGTGGCCATGCTGATGATGCAGCATGCCCACGCAAAGCCGTGGGCATGGCACCCCTTTGAGGGTGGAGCGGCTGACTACACCATTGCCACTTCCGCGCCTTCGGCGGCGTGCTGGCTCTCGATGACCGCGCGGTTCTTGCCGGCGACGATCGCGTCCGACAGCATCTTCACGATCAGCTCGATCGAACGCATGCTGTCGTCGTTGCCAGGGATCGGCAGATCCACGAGGTCCGGGTCGCAGTCGGTATCGATCAGCGAAACCGTGGCCACGCCGAGCTTTTGAGCCTCGCTCACCGCGTTCTTTTCCTTCTTCGGATCGACGATGATCAGGCACTCGGGCAGCCGGTTCATCGTGCGGATGCCGTTGAGATTGCGAAACATCTTGCGGTACTCGCGACTGAGCGCCGACTGCATCTTCTTCGAGTACGTGTTGATCTTCTCGCTGTCGCGAATTGATTCGAGCTCTTCCAGGCGCGTAAGCCGGCTGCGGATCGTGCGGAAGTTGGTGAGCGTGCCACCCAGCCAGCGGTCGTTGACATACGGCATGCCGCATCGCTGGGCTTCTCGCTCAATGGCGTCGCCCGCCTGGCGCTTTGTGCCGACGAACAGCACGAGGCTGCCCTGCGAAGAGATTTGCGTGAGGTATTTCTTCGCCCGCAACAGGCCGCGGACCGTTTCGCGGACGTCGATGATGTGGATGAGGTTCTTGCGGGCGTAAATATACGGCCGCATCTTCGGATTCCAACGGCTGGCGCGGTGCCCGTAGTGGACCCCCGCCTCGACAAGCTCTTTTACAAGTGCAGACACAAAAACTCCTTAGTGGCACACCGGCTAAGTCCCGCATGTACGTTAGCCTTTCCAGGCTGACTTACGTGCGACGTCAGGCTGGAAAGGCTAACGTACGTGGGCATCCGGCGTTGGGTCGAACGTCGGCCAAGTTTGAGTAAAACCCGTCAATCCTCGGGCCGTTCGAGGAAACGGGTAGCCCTGTATGGTATCCGGCTATCCGGGCGTCGGTCAATTGGCGATTCGGCGTCGCCAAGCCGTAACCGGAATTAAACGTCGAGTGTCCGCAGAGCAGACAGAAACGCGTCGTGAAGGTGGCGATTGGTGGCCAGGATGCCGCGGTTTTTGGCGAGCGTGCGGCCGTGGGAGAAGTCCAGCGCCTTGCCATCAAGGTCGGTGATTCGGCCGCCCGCTTCTTCGATAGCAATCGACCCGGCCGCCTGGTCCCAGATCTTTTCGCGGTAATCGGGACGCGACGGCGACAGCAATCGCAATAGCACTTCGCCTTCGCCGGCCGCCAGCACCGCGTATTTGGCCTGGCTATCTATGCCGACCGGGGGCGCGGTCACGCCGAGTTTGACGGCTAGTTGGCCGATTTCGTCGACATTTGTGTGCGACTTCTCGACTGAGCGGAGGATCCGCGCGTCTGTGGCGTCGCGACGCGTCGAAACCGCGCGTCTTTGCCACTCGCCGCTACCCTTAAGCGAATGAAACCACGTACCATGGCCCCGCGCCGCGACGACGATGCAACCGCCGGCGGAAGCCGGCGGCTTGGAACCACTTGCAATAGAGCCTTTTTCAAGTTCGGGGCAACCAAGGACTCCGAATTCGACTTGGCCGTTGCGGACGAGTGCCAGCGCAATCGCGTACTGCTCGCGACGCAGAAAGCCCTTTGTGCCGTCGATCGGGTCGAGCGTCCAGAATGTGCTGGGCGGTTCGCCGCTGCCGCGATCGATCAGCCCACAAACCTCTTCGGGCGTCGCGTCGGGGATCGCCGCGCGCACGAACTCGGTAATGTGATCGAGCGTCGCGACGCCCTCTTCCAGCCGCAGGGCGTCCGCCTGCTCCTCGCCGACCAGTACAGCGCCTGGCAAATTCTCGGCAAGCCGCCGCGCGATGAGGGCCTGAACGGCGAAATCGGCGACCGTCACCGGCGAGCGGTCGTCCTTCGTCAGCCCGCTGCCCACCATGTCGCGCTGAATGCGACGCGCCAAAAGCGATGCCTCGCGCACCGCATCAATGGCAAACTGAGCTTCAGGGGAGTCGAACATTGCAAAAAGGCTTTCGGCTATCGGCTATCGGCTATCGGCCAGAAACACCCTTCATCCTGACAGCCGATAGCCGAAGGCCGACAGCCCCTCGCAAGCTACCCGGCCAGGACTCGAACCTGGAATGAGGGAATCAAAATCCCTAGTGTTACCATTACACCACCGGGTAGTGGGAAAATGACGAATTACCGAATGTCGAATGAACGAATGACTCCAGATCGGCATTCGTCATTTGTGCTTCGTCATTCGGCATTTCCCCCGCAGTCTAGCGCTTCGAGTTTCTATTGGCAACCGAGAAGGCCAGCTGCTCCAGCTCGGTCGTCAGGTCGACGCCCACCAAACCGACCTTCTCTGGGAGTGACAGCGTTACGGGTGCGAAGTTCACGATGCCGGCGATTCCGGCCGCCACCAGTTGATCGGCCGCGTGTTGGGCCTGTGGCGCCGGTACCGTGATCATGCCTAGCTGGATGCGCTGCTGCCGGATGACATCGCGAAGTTGGTCGGGATTGTAGACCGGAATGCCCTCAATCTTGGTCCCGATGATGCGGGGATCGGTATCGAATGCCGCGACGATGCGAAACCCCTGCTCCGCGAAGCCCTTATAGCGCAGCAGGGCGCGTCCCATGTTGCCGACGCCGATCATCGTCACAATCCACTGCCGGTCGGTGCCGAGAATGCGGCGGATTTCCGCGATTAGCTCGTCGCAGCGGTAGCCGATGCCCGGATGGCCAAAATGGCCGAAATACGCGAGATCCTTGCGCACCTGGGCGTCGGTCACGCCAAGCATCTTGCCGAGCTGGCTCGAGCTGACGGTGGACCGGCCTTCCCGGACCAATTGCCGCAGTTCGCGCAGGTACAGGCTAAGCCGGCTGACCACCACGGCCGGGACGTCGCGTGGCGGCGATGCGTGCGGCTTATTTCTGGACGATGGCACGTCTTTTTTCGTTGCCTCATGGATTGAGAGAACCGCCCCGGCGGCGTTCGCACGCCACTCTAAGAGAACTAGCGTAACGCGACAAGCGGCGAACTGCGCGCGCCGATAAACGCCTTGTCTGCCAATAACTTAAGAATTGCTCCGCCGCTGCGTAACCGCTGTGCTCCTATTTGCCGCAGTTGCCGAGCGTTCGGCGCTAAATCTGGCACTACCGCGCTGCACCGAATTCTCGTTTCGCGCGGTCATTTCGGCGCGACTGCCACGGCTGGCGCAGTTGGCCCCTCATAACCTGCTGCGTTGGCAGTGACGGACATCTGCAACCACTGGGTTGTTAAGGACTTACGCTCACGAAAAATCGTCCGATAGCGCAATTGAGACAACATGCGTCATTAATAGAAATTGCGTAGTTAGGCTAAGGTGCGATGACTTTCCAGCCCGAATTTACTAGCGGCGGACCGAGTGTCCCTGCCACGACCAGCCTATTTGGAATCCCCTACGAACGTTTTTGAGGAGGCGATCGAAACATGAGAGGATGGATGGTTGCGCTCGCCGCAGCCTCGTTGCTTACGCTTGTCCCAGCCAAAGCGGAAGCCGGGTTCTGTGGAATCGCGCGTTACAGCTGCTGTGCCCCGCGTTGTCAGATGCGGTGTCACACCGTGATGAAGACTGTTCGCTGCGTGGAATACGAGCGGCAGTGTGTTACTTGCTACAAGACGTGCTGGGAACGAGTTTGCGAAGATCGGGTCATCAACTGTGTGAAATACGTGCCCGAGACTCGCTCGAAGGAAGTTTGCTACACCGTTTGCAAGCCGGTTTGGGAAAATCGCACCCACACCTACACGGTGTGCAAGCCGGTTTGGGAAACCCGCAGCAAAGAGATTTGCTACACGGTGTGCAAGCCGGTCTGGGAAACCCGCACCCGCTGCTACACGGTGTGCAAGCCGGTCTGGGAAACCAAGACCCGCTGCTACACGGTGTGCAAGCCGGTCTGGGAAACCAAGACCCGCACCTATACGGTGTGCAAGCCGGTTTGGGAAACCCGCTCGAAAGAGATCTGCTACACGGTCTGCAAGCCCGTGTGGGAAGAGCGGACCCGCTGCTACACGGTGTGCAAGCCGGTGTGGGAAACCCGCACGAAGGAGATTTGCTACACGGTGCGCAAGCCGGTGACCTACACGAAGACGATCCAGGTTCCGTGCGGACACTGGGAGACGGAAGAGTATTGCGTCCCCGGTCCGGTTGTGAAGAAGTGCGTCCGCGAGCCCGGCTGCTGGGTCTACAATCCGTGCACCTGCCGCTGCTGCTACTGCCCCGGCAAGTGCCACACGGTTTGCTGCCAGTGCCCGCCGCGCAAATGCTGCCGCAAGAAGTGGGTGTCTGAGTGCGTCGAGAAAGAGATCTGCTGCACGAAGTGGGTCTGCGAGCAGCGCACCAAGACGTGCTGCTACAAGGTCTGCAAGATGGTGCCGGAACAACGGACCTGCTGCTACAAGATCTGCAAGATGGTGCCCGAGCAACGCACGCGGACCTGCTGCTACAAGGTCTGCAAGATGGTGCCGGAACAACGGACCTGCTGCTACAAGGTCTGCAAGATGGTGCCCGAGCAACGCACCTGCTGCTACAAGGTCTGCAAGATGGTGCCGGAACAACGGACGTGCTGCTACAAGGTCTGCAAGATGGTGCCGGAACAACGGACCTGCTGCTACAAGGTCTGCAAGATGGTGCCCGAGCAACGCACGAAGACCTGCTGCTACAAGGTCTGCAAGATGGTGCCGGAACAGCGGACCTGCTGCTACAAGGTCTGCAAGTTAGTGCCCGAGCAACGGACCCGCACGGTGTGCTACACGGTGTGCAAGCCGGTGTGCTACCAGAAGACCATCCAGGTCTCGAAGTGCGTGCCGAAGTGCGTGCCCTACACCGTCACCCGCTGCGTGCCCCGCTGCGTGTGCAAGCAAGTTCCGGTGTGTGTATGCTGCCCGTGCTATAGCTGCGGCGGCGGCTGCGACAACGGTGGCTGCGGCGAAGGTTGCGGCGAAGGCTGCGGCAACTAGCCTGTAGCCGGGGTCTGAGACCCCGCCTACAAAAGAAGAAACCTCCTTCCCCACGTAGGGGAAGCAGACTGGTCAATGAAACCCACAGGCGGGCCGACTCGAATGAGTCGGCCCGCCTTTTTTCGCGCACCGCGCTGGCCCTCGAAGACACCAACGATGGCATCGTCATCGCGGCTGATTATCGGATTCGGCGAAAGGCGTTCGCCTTGCCCGAGATTGGAAGGGCGACGAGCGTGACGAGCCAACGCCAATGTTACAAGTTTCAAATTTCACATTCGTGCGAGCCGTGTTCCGAAATCCGGCAGCCGCGAACAGTCGCAGTAAAGGCCTTTACTGCGAGTTTGTGCCGCCGACAGTTTCCCCTAGGAAAAAGGCATGAAAGCGCTTGCAGTCCGTGCGGTGTGATATAGAATACAGTCGGGGCTAGTTGGTTGCTCAGCGCGCTAAAGCAGTCCAGGTGGTCGGTGGCAACTCCTCTGTTCGATTGGGTGGATGGTATTGAACTTCGTCAGGCGCCCTTTCATGGGATGGCGCTTCGCATTGACGCGTCGTATCGCCTGGGGTCAAGCATACGCTGATCGCTTCGCTGAGGCGTTGGCTCTCAAGCCGTTGAGCATTCTGACGGGATGGAAGAGCGGACGAGGTTGGCTTCCACGAACTGGTTCGTGAATTCACTCGATGTCGTCAGTTGCAATTTACGAGTCGACCAAGAGCACGGCATCGAAACTGAGCGCGAATCGACAACTTGGTTTCCGAGGAAACAAAACAATGGAAAGATTGCGAAAACAACTGGCGTTCTCCGTGGTCATCACCCTTGCGGCGTGCGGGGTCTGCAATCCGCCTGCCGCGGCCGTCGAGCTTTTGGTCAACGGCAACTTGGAATCGTCCATTTCTCCGCCGGGTTGGACGCTCACGCAAACGATCACGGACAACCCGGCTACGATGGAGAACGAGTCTCTATTGCCCGTGAGTGCGACGGAGCAAATTAGCTTCGCCAATCAACCGATGACTATTGGCGGCGAGCTGGGCCTCTTGGTTAAACCGACTTCCGGCAACTCCGGAGTCTATGCGGGCGACAACCACAAGACCAATGTGCTCCTCTCGCAAACCTTTACTGGCGTCAACACCAGCCGGTTCTACACGTTCACCGGGCACTCGTTTTTTGGGGGCGATGCGCTCCCAGAAACTGCTAGTGACGGCTACTCCGGCGGCGTCACCCTCCTGCACAGCGGTTCCCCCTCCGACCCTACGCCGATGGACCCGGACGACCCGGCAACCGTTGCCTCGCCGACGGTGACCACGTTTAAGATGGAATTTCTCAACGCGAGCGACGTCGTCCTTCCCTCAGGCACGGTAACGCTCGATATCCGCACCGACCGCGAGGCGCAGTCGAGCCCGGCCAACGACGCCATGTGGCGGATGCACACGGTGGGGGGGGTTAATACCGTTGGGCAGGGGAAACCTCCGACGGGCGCCACGAAGCTGCGGGTCACCGCCGCTGCGAACGACATGATCACAAATTTCGGCTTCCAGAGTTTATATTTCGACAACTTCTCGCTGAAGGATAACGTTCTGACGACCACGGAAAGGCTGTCCAACAACAACCTGAACACGGTGGGGCCGCCCAACGGCTATACGATCACCGAAGGGCCACTTGCCGGGCCGGGGTCGACACTACCACCAGAGGGACAGCCCGGCGATATCGTCCGGTTTATTGGCTTTGCGGATCATACTCACTTCCTTCCCGGGCAGAGCGGCGCGCAGGGCATGTGGCTGGCGGCGTTTGGTAATACAACCGAGTACGACCCTGACGTGTTAACCGTTGATGGAAGTGTGTCGCAGACCGTCCCCGGCGCCCCGGGCGGCGACTACACTTTCTCCGCCTGGTCGGCCTGGGAGAATCATTACTCCGGCGGTTTGGATCCCTCGGTCCAGACGTTGATGAAGATGGAATTTCTTGACTCTTCGAGCATGCCGATTGGCATGCCCTTGGTGCTGGACCTTCTCCGCGGACCGGATGGGATACTCCCTGGGCAGCCTGGTGATACCAATGATGGCCAAATAAACGACGCCGACGACGGCCCGATTACAGAAGCGGACTGGCGGCAGTTCTCCCTGAACGGCACCGCGCCGGCGCTCACCGCGTTCGTGCGGATCACCGCGGCGGGACTCGGAATGTTCAATACGTTTCCCACGGGCTTACCGGATACTTCGCAGTCGGCGTTTTTCGACGATTTCTCGCTGATCGAATTGCTGCCGGGCCTGCCAGGCGACTTCAACGAGGACGGCAAAGTGGACGCGGCCGATTATGTCCGTTGGCGGAAGAACGAGACGGCCAACAACCCACTGCCGAATGACAATGGACTCGCCACTCAGGCTGATCGCTTCAACCTATGGCGTGCCAACTTTGGCAACATGTCCGGAAGCGGCAGCGGGGCAGGCGCCGCGGCCATGCCGGAACCGGCGACATATTTACTGGCTTCGATCGGGCTGCTTGGCGTCGCTGGGATTCGCCGACGGTGCGATTGACTTCGCGTCTGCACATTGAATCGCTGGACGTTAAGTGGTTTAACACTACTTACGTCTTTTTTGGGAAAAGTTTGTTGACAATTCCTACGGGCTAAGTTAACGTAGAAATAGGTAATGAAAGCGCTTTCATTCTGCCTATCGTGGCGAATCCGTGGCAGGAGAGGATTAATCATCATCGAGGCGTTGGAAAGCCGGGAGTCGAGACACGGACAAATTCGATCTGCGGGGCATGCAAACTGATTTCATCGATGCTGAAATCGAAGGAGTTGTGTGTGAGCCGAACTGCGGAGGAATAAGAGGAACAACGAGGATTGATTTTTGACGCGGAAGAGAAAGAGTGCGTGTGAGGACAAGTGGTGTTGCCGCTTGCCTCGGGTTGCTTCTTCAAGTGACTTGTCTAAAGGATCGAACTAATGAAATTGAACACGTGTAGAGCGCTGCTGCTTGCAGTTGCCATTGGCGCTGCACTCGCGGTGCCGGCTGGGGCGCAGGATGCGATGTTTATTGATTTCGGCGACTCCGCTCAGCCGACGCCGGGCAATTACAACCACATTTTCGTGAACGATACGACCCCCCCCAACCCCGACATGACCAACCCCTTCGATGATGTGCTATTCATCGCCGACCTGATCGACGAAACGGGTGCGAACACGGGCATCTCGTTATCGGCCGAGGGTTTTTTCAAGGGCTCGAATCAGAGCGGCACGACGGCGCCAACCGGCGACGCGGCGATCTTCCACCCCCAGGCCACGCGCGACAATGCCTTTGGCCACGCGGGTCCCTTTGGGACGAATCCCTTAACACCGGAGGCGTTGCTCACGTTTACGGGGCTTAATCCCTTAAACACATACGACTTCACGTTCTTCGCTTCCCGAGTGGGCTTGAGCGCGACGGACATCCGTGAAACGGAATACAGGGTCCTTGGGACCCCCAACAACACGGGCGCCCTGCTCAACGCATCCAACAATACCAGCAACGTTGCCCAATTGCTTGGCCTTTCTCCCAGCGGAGCGGGGGAGATCCAATTGCTCGTGGACCCGGGTCCGAACAACAGTGGCAACGCGTCCATTTTCTACTACCTAGGCGCGTTGCGCATCGATTGCATCCCTGAACCGGCAAGTGGCGTGCTGTTGATGCTGGGAGTGGTGGGCGTTTTAATGGTGCAGCGACATCGTGGAGCTGGCCGGCGTGCGTGAGCGGACCTTCACACAACCTTGGAACGTGAGGCGAGTCCAAACGCATGGATCGCTTGAAGAGGCTAGTTGCAGTCTGCCTATTGAGTACCGTCTTCGGCCTCTGGCTCGGCAATGATTGCCGAGCGGAGGACCCGAAGGACATTCTGTACTACGGCAACAGTTTTACGAACGCGCTCTGCTGCGGCGGCAATCGCTCCGTGCCGGATGTGATCGCGGATATCGCGGTGGCAGCCGGCCATCCGGCCCCGCGCAATCGGAACGCGGCGGTGAACGGCCAGGGTCTCGAGTGGCATCGCTTGAACAATACAGCCGTGATCACCACTGGCATCGCGCCGGGTGAGAGCTGGGAGCACGTCGTGCTGCAGGATTTTTCCACGCAGCCGACGCATATCGGCAATCTGGCCTTGCACCGCTCCAGCGCCCTGGGCCTGTACGATCTGGTGGACAATCACAGCCCGGACGTGGAAGCCGTATTGTTCGAAACGTGGGCCCGTGGGCCGGGTCATTCGTTTTACACAGGTACAAGTCCGTCATTTCCAGGCGGTCCCGCGCAAATGCAGCAGGAGCTGCGCGACGGCTACCATCTCTCGACCGGAGACATTAACGCGGCCGCGGGAATCGGTTCGGCCACGTACGCACCCGTGGGAGACGCCTGGGAAAACGCCGGCTTTCCGTTGAATCTGTACGCGAGCGACATCTATCACGCCCAAAACCGGGGATCGCTGCTGACGGCGCTGGTGCTCTACGGGATCATCTATGATGATTCCACCACCAGCGACATTGATCTGACAGGCGTGCTGGCCAATCTGAACGCGAGCTATTCGCCAGCCGACGCCAGATACATTACGGCAAGCAACGCTGAATTCTTGACGAGCACGGTGGATGCGACGCTGATGCCCGAACTACCGGGCGACTTCAATGACGACGGCAAAGTGGACGCGGCCGACTACGTCGTGTGGCGGAAAAACGAGAACACGACCAACACGCTGCCGAACGATAGCGACCTCGGCGGAACCGTCGGCGCGGACCACTACAATCTGTGGCGGGAACACTTCGGCGACATGACTATGGCCGGCAGCGGTCTGGGTAGTGCCGCCGTTCCCGAGCCGGCGCCGCTCGTGACCACCTGCCTCGGAATGCTGGCTTTCGCCGTGCGACGATGCCGGTTGGCTCATGGAGGCAGCGCGCGTATTTGCCGGACTTAATCGGATTGCAGACGCGATCCTTCTTTCCCTGTGAGGGGATGAAGGCTGGTCAAGTGAAACCCACAGGCGGGCCGACTCGAATGAGTCGGCCCGCCGTCTATTGTTGCGAGGTGTGCCACTGCTTGCCGCGCACCAGGTTGCACCGTCGCACCACACAGCACTGCTCGCTGTTAAGAAATGATCGGCCGTGGGTGGCAAGCAGTGCTTCGCTTGATGACGGAGGCCATTCGTACGCCGCGAGCAGTGGCACACGAATAGGATCCTTCGCATCAACAACGAAGCAGCGTCCCTACACGAAAAACGCACGGAGCGGGGACAGCCGATGCTTCGCCCCCGCTCCGCGAGAATGGCAACAAGCAAGCTCGTTCCGTGCGGTTTGTTGTCCCAATCCGTGGGAACTCCCGCCCTGAGCCTAGCCAAAGGACGGGCCCACACGCATCGCCGACCACTTCGTGGTGCCCGCGCGATGCAAAGCCTGTTCGTCGCACGTCTACGCCAATACCCGCTCCACATGCAGCTCAGCGCGGAGCGCTTCGAGCAGGCGTTTCGGATCTACAGGCTTGGTGAACCAGCGATCGACTCCGCCGGGACCAAGCGTCACGTTCATGTCCTCCGGCCGCGTTCCGCTGACGGCAAACAACTTCATTCCCCGGTAATCGGGATTATTGCGGATGGCGGAAATCGTCTTCCGGCCGTCGAAACGCGGCATTAGCATGTCGAGCAGCACCACGTCGGGGGCATGCTCGGTGAGCCGAACCATCGCTTGCAGTCCGTCGGCCGCGGTGTCGACGTCGAATCCGCTCACACGCAAGTAGCCGGCCAACAACTCGCGCTCGTTATCGTTGTCCTCGACCACTAGCGCTCGGTGGATCGGCTCCCTGTGGCCGGGGTCGCTTTTGTAGCTGAGGTCATTTTTGTAGCCGGGGTCTGAGACCCCGGCTCCAGTGGCCGGCTCGAGCTCGATCTCGATGGCTTTGAGCTCGTTGAATATCGTGAAGATCGTCGCCTCGGCGTCCGACAGGTCGTCCGACTCCAGCTTGTGGTGGAGCAGGTGCAGACCCAGCGCGGCCGCTTGGAGCCGATTGCGAATCGCGTGGTTCATCTGAGCAGTTGTCGAATTCTTGGCGGCCGGCATTTTGATGATCGCATTGCGGCCGGGCTCGGAGACCCCGGCCGCAGAAGACTCATTCGCCGCCATCCGTTCCGACACTTCGTGCCGATGCACGGGAATTTCTTGCGGCGCCTCGATGCCCAGCCGCACCTTATTGCCGGCCACGCGCAGAATTTCCACGCTGATGCCCAAGGTTGGGAATACAACTTTGTCGTTACGGCCACGCGACAGAACAAGCATGACGAGTCTCCTCTTCGAAGAGCGGTAGTGGAGTAGAACGGTAGAGGAGTAGCCGAACACGAACGAATTGCTACTTCTCCTCGACTCCACTCCTCCACTGCCGCTCTACGGTCTTGGAGCGAGCGTCATCCGTGCCGAAGTCGCATGCGACTCATCGTGGTGTTCCGTTCCACTACTCGCTGCAACGCAATGCCATTGTTTTAATTCGCCGGGCATTTTTCCGACAAGGTCAGATTCTCATTTCGATGACCGGGTTCGCTAGCAAGCTTCGTTGACAAGTCGTCGCGGCCGCGACGGTTTGTCACGGCGACACGTGTCAAGTATCATGCCCGCATGCTTTACAAACCTCTGTTTCTAGCCATCCTCGCGCAACTGCTTCCCGCTACAGCCATGGCCAGTCAATCGTCCGACTTCGTTCGGCAAGTGAATGCGGCTTTACCGCCGCACGTGGGCGCCTGCGTACTGGCAATCGACGGCGGCCACGTGGTGTTCGAGCACGCCACCGGTGTCGCCGACATTGAATCCAAAACGCCGTGCACGACGGCCACCAATTTCCGCATGGCAAGCGTCTCGAAGCAGTTTACAGCCACGGCCGTGCTGCTGCTGGTGGATCGCCGAAAACTATCGCTTGATGACGCCCTCGAAAACTTCTTCCCCGGCTTTCCCGAATACGCGCGTAAAATCACGGTCAAGCACCTGCTCACCCACACTTCCGGCCTGAGAGCATACGAAGACCTGATCCCTGAAGGCACGACGCTCCAGCTCGACGATCTTGACGTTCTGCAACTCCTGATGGACGCCAAGGAGCCGCGCTTCGCCGCGGGCGAGAAGTTCGAATATTCGAATTCCGGCTACGCATTGCTCGGCCTCATCGTCGAGATCGCGGCCGACAAGCCGTTTCACGAATTCATGGCCGACGAAGTATTGCGGCCGCTCGGCATGAACGATTCCGTGCTGTACCAGCGCGGCTTGAACGAGGTTCCGCGCCGCGCATTCGGCCACTCGCGCAAAAACGAAGATTGGGTGCAAGCCGACCAAAGCCTCACCAGCGCAATCCGCGGCGACGGCGCCATCTACACTTCCGTGCGCGACTACCAGAAGTGGCTCGCGGGAATTGAAGGGCAAAAACTGCTCGCCCCGGAGTCCTATAAGGCGATGTTTGCCCCGCACGTCGTCACCGACTGCAACGGCAGCCAATATGGCTACGGTTGGTTCATCGATTCCTATCGCGGCGAGCCGCGCATCCATCACAACGGCGACACGCGCGGATTTCGCTTGTGCGTCCAACGGTTTCCTCAGCGCCGCGCCGCGCTTCTTGTGCAGCTCAATAGTGAAACGGACGGCGAGTCGGAGCAGATGACGAAACTTGGCGAGCGCCTGGCCGATCTTCTCATTTTCGACCGACCGCGCTGAGCCGTCGGCGGCTGAGATAGACGAGCGCCACGAAATCATACACACCATGCGCTACCATCGGCCCAACCAGGTCGTTGTAGTACCACGTCATCCATCCGAAGCAGAGACCGATCAAGGTAGCAAGCGCGAAGTAAACCTTCGACATCGCGTGCGCCAGACCAAATAGCAAGCTCGTGATCGCCAGCCCGACGATCGGCGTTGTCCAACGGCCAATCAGCGTTTGCAACACACCGCGAAACAAAAGTTCTTCGCCGACACCCGCCAACACGGCAACCATCGCAAGTTGACCGACGCTTGCCGACGGAAACATCTCGCCGATCAGCCGTTGTACTTGCCGGCGAAGTTCGCTGAACGTCGGCCGGTCGGAATGCACCAGCCACCAGAACACGGCCAGCATCGGCGCGGTGACGACGAGCCCGCGAGCGACCGCCATGGCCAGCGAAGCGCCAAAGGGCGGAATTTGATCGCGCAAGGGCACACTGAACAACCACGCCAACGCGACCGCGAGCAAAGCCAACGCGCCTTCGATAGTCACGGCCAGTGGGAAACCATCGGTGCGTGCTGATGGATTCGACATTCTTATCTTCACGTCGAGCCTGACGCGTAACAATCGAAAATACCGTCGTTGGAGAATAGCCGCGACCCGGGCACCACGGCTGCCGTGGTCGGGTCGCGGCTAAATCGTCGCTCCGAGTCAAGGCGCCAATTCAGTTCGCCTTGACGACCACCCCAAATCAGGGCTAGATTAATCGATTCGCATCTGCCGCAGGTTCTCCAGATTCTGCAATTCGGAGAAGCTCCACTTCCCGCGGCGTCAAGGTACGACGGACAATCGCGTTCGTCAATTGAACACGCTACGGACTTTCGTCCGCCTCAATACTTTAACAGTTCGGATGGTGATCACATGGCAACCGCAGGTTTAAGTCGTAAAGCCAAGGCAGATATTTCTCAAACCGCCGGCGCGGCCGGTTCGAATGGCCATCCGACCAAGATGATCTATTACTTCGGCCGCACCAAGACCGAAGGCAGCGGCAAGCAAAAGCTGCTGCTGGGCGGCAAAGGTGCGAACCTTGCCGAGATGACCAGCATCGGCCTGCCCGTGCCTCCGGGATTCACCATCACGACCGAAGTCTGCGACCTGTATTACAAGAGCGGCCGCAAGTTGCCGGCCGGCCTGATGGACGAAGTCGCGCGCAACGTCGCCATGCTCGAGAAAGAACTCGGCAAGAAGTTCGGCGACACCAAGAATCCGCTGCTCGTATCGGTCCGCAGCGGCGCCGCCATGTCCATGCCCGGCATGATGAACACGATTCTCAACCTGGGCCTCAACGACGAAGCCGTCGTCGGCCTGGCCAACGCCACCGGCAACGAGCGTTTCGCCTACGACGCTTATCGCCGGTTGATCAACATGTATGGCGATGTCGTGTGCGGCGTGGATCACGAACTTTTCGAGCACGCGTTCGACAGGATCAAAGCGAAGTACAAAGTCAAAAACGACACCGACGTGCCCGTCGAAGGCATGATCCAGCTCTGCGACGAATACAAAAAGGTCTTCCAGAAGCACTTCGGCAAACCGTTCCCGCAGGATCCTATCAAGCAGCTCGAGCTGGCGATTGAAGCCGTGTTCAAGAGCTGGATGCAGCCGCGGGCCGTGAAGTATCGTCAGGTGGAAAACATCACCGGCCTGTTGGGGACGGCTGTCAACGTGCAGTCGATGGTGTTCGGCAACATGGGCAACGACTCGGGCACCGGCGTGGCCTTCACGCGCGACCCGGCCACCGGCGAGAACAAGTTTTACGGCGAATTTCTCATCAATGCGCAGGGCGAGGACGTCGTGGCCGGCATCCGCACGCCGCAGCACGTCGACGAAATGCCCAAGTGGAACAAGGCCGTTTTCAAGGAACTCTTGGCCATTAAGGACAAGCTCGAACACCACTACCGCGACGTGCAGGACATCGAGTTCACCATCGAGCGCGGCACGCTGTTCATGCTGCAAACTCGCAACGGCAAGCGGACCGGCGCCGCCGCCGTGAAGATCGCCTGCGATATGGTCAAGGAAAAGCTGATCGACGAAAAAACGGGCGTCCTGCGCATTCCGGCGGCCGACCTCACGCAGCTGCTGCTGCCCAGCTTCACGCCGGCCGGCAAGCAGGCCGCCAAGAAAGAAGGACGCCTGCTCACCATCGGCCTGCCCGCTTCTCCGGGCGCGGCCGTGGGCAAGCTCGCGTTCACGGCGGATGAGGCCGTCGACCGCACCCTCGATGGCGAAAAGGTGCTGCTCGTTCGCAAGGAGACCAATCCAGAGGACATCGAAGGCATGCACTCGGCCGTGGGCATCCTCACCAGCACGGGCGGCATGACGAGCCACGCCGCCGTCGTCGCCCGCGGTTGGGGCCGCTGCTGCGTCGCCGGCGCCGGCGAAATCACGATCGACGAAAAAGCCCGCAAGATTAAAGTCGGCGGCAAGACGTTCTCGCAAAACGACACCATCTCGATCGACGGCTCCACCGGCGAAGTGATGGCCGGCTCGATCCCCACGCATACGCCCAAGCTGTCCGGCGACTTTGCCACCGTAATGGGCTGGGCCGACAAGTATCGCACGCTCAAGGTACGCACCAACGCCGACACGCCCGATGATGCCAAGCGTGCCCGCGAGTTCGGCGCTCAAGGCATCGGCCTGTGCCGCACCGAGCACATGTTCTTTGAGGGCGACCGCATCAAGGACATGCGCGCCATGATTCTGGCCAACGGCGAGAAAGAGCGCCGAGCCGCTCTGAAAGACTTGCTGCCACATCAGCGAAAAGACTTCATCGGCATCTTCAAGGCCATGAACGGCTTGCCCGTCACGATTCGCCTGCTCGACCCACCTCTTCACGAATTCCTTCCGCACGAGGCGAAGTCGCAAGCCGAAACCGCCAAGGAGATCGGTATCTCGCCGGCCGACGTCAAGACCCGCGTCAGCCAACTGCACGAGATGAACCCGATGCTCGGTCATCGCGGCTGTCGGCTGGCCGTCACGTATCCCGAAATCTTGGAAATGCAGGTCACGGCCATCACCGAAGCGGTCATCGCCTGCAAACAGAAGGATATCGACGCCCAGGCCGAGATCATGATCCCGCTCGTCGGCACCAAGCGCGAACTGGCGTCGCTCGCCGAGCAAGTCCGCCAGACGATGGCCGACGTGCAGGAGAAGAAGAAGTTCAAGGGCAAGCTCAACATCACGGTCGGCACGATGATCGAGATCCCGCGCGCCTGCCTGACGGCCGACGAAATCGGCGCCGAGGCCGACTTCTTCAGCTTCGGCACCAACGACCTCACGCAGATGACGTTCGGCTTCAGCCGCGACGACATCAACACGTTTCTGCCCGATTACCTCAAGCAGGAGATTTTGCCGCGCGACCCGTTCCAATCGCTCGACACGTCCGGTGTCGGACAACTAGTCGACATGGCCGTGCGTAAGGGCCGCTCCACGAAAAAGGATCTCAAGTGCGGCATCTGCGGCGAGCACGGCGGCGACCCGGACTCGATCCAGTTCTGCCACAAAGTGGGCCTGGACTACGTCTCGTGCAGCCCGTTCCGCGTACCCATCGCCCGCTTGGCCGCCGCCCAAGCCGCGCTCAAACAAGCCGGCTCCGACAGCGGTAGACAAGGCGAGTGACAGAGAGTCGCCAGGCAAATTAGCTAAGGGTGCAGCTCGGCATGGACCCGATGGAGAATCGAAACCGCTTCAGCCTTCAGATGCTGTTGGTTTGGATTACCCTGGTGTGCTGCTGTCTTGTTGTTGTACGTCAATGGCCTTGGCACATTGACGCCGTGCTAATTTTCAGCCTCGGCGTGTGCATGATGCATCACGCGTGGCATTTGCGATTCGCAAATTGGCGAGGCGCAATCGCGGTGGGCGCCGCAATCTGCCTCATTGCGTTGAGCATGTGGTTCTTCGACTCGGAGAAAGAGCTCTTTCGGATCAACGATGAGCTGAAGCAATTCAAGGAAGAACTACTCAAGCAAAAGGGCTTCAAACAATGAGGCCTAATTCGTTTGATCCAACAGAGTCGGCTTAGCCGACTTTCTTTTCCGCTTCGGGAATCGCCACGGTCGTCTCGTCGGCTTCGTCGCGCACAAGCCGAACGACCGCGCCCGGCGGCGTGCGGCGCTCTTGCACGAAGCCGCGCTTGCCGCCGAGGAAAAACGGCAGAAATTCGGCCGCCGGTCCCGTGGGGAACTCGAGCCGCAGGGCGTCGAGCATTTCTTGCCACATCAGGCCGCTGCGGTAGACGACGCGGTAGGCCTGTTTAAGTTGCAGCATCTCGTCCGCCGTGAAACCGGCGCGGCGCAGGCCCACTTTGTTGAGGCCCACGATCATCGCCGTGTCGCCGTCGAGCATCGCGAACGGCGGCACGTCGCGCACCACGCGCGCCATTCCGCCGATCATCGCCAGCCGGCCAATGCGGCAAAATTGGTGTACCGCGGAAGCCCCGCCCATATACGCCTTTTCACCGACCGTAACGTGGCCCCCAAGCATCGTGCCGTTGGTGAGCACGACGCTGTCGCCGACCACGCAGTCATGAGCGACGTGGGCACCCACCATAAACAGGCAGCGGTTGCCGATGCGAGTCTCGTGCCCCGCCTCCAGCGCCCGGTGCACGGTGCAGTTTTCGCGAAACACGTTGCCGTCGCCGATCGCCGTCGTTCCTGGATGCTCGGGCATGTGAACGTGCTGCGGCATGCCGCCCAGCACCGTGCCTTCCATGACCAGGTTGTCGCGTCCCACGACCGTTCCGGACTTCACGGTCACGCGGCCGGCCAGATGGCAGCCGTCTCCGATCACCACGCCCGCTTCCACGACGCAAAAGGGGCCGATACGCACGTTGGTTCCAAGCTCGGCATGCGGACTGACGACAGCAAGCGGATGTATCGACACTGGGCGGGTCCTTTCAGGTGTCAGGTGTCAGGTGTCGGGTGTCAGAATTCCGACACCTGACACCCGACACCTGACACCCATCCAATGCGGGAAGGCGGCGAGGCGTCGCCAAAGGACGCTACACCGCCAACGGATCGAGTCATGCCTCTATCACTATCGGGCGTATCAAATGGAGCGCCTTAGCCGGAGGTGCCGATTTTCCCGACCGCGCCCACGCGCTTATGGGCGACGCCGCACGTGTCGTGTTACACTCGATGACAGAACTGCTAGCAATTGCGACCGCTAGCGTCTCAGAAACCGATTCAGGAACATCGCCATGGCTGATCCTCACGCCCTCTACGACGAAGCCGACAAGCTCAAAGATGCCGGCCAGCTGGACGAAGCAACCGCCAAGCTGAACGAAGCGCTTGCCGCCGACGCGAACTACGCGCTCGCCCATTCGGCGCTTGCGGTCGTACTACAAAAGCTCGGCCGGCACGAGGAAGCGATCCAGCACGCGCAAAAAGCGTGCGAGCTGGAACCGGACGACCCATTCAGCTACACGGCGCTGAGCGTCACCTATCAGCGCGCGTTCGCCGGCACCAACAACATGCAATACATCCGCCTCGCCGAAGACGCCATGGAGCGTAGTCGCATAATGCAAAGCCGCCGATGAAACGGCGTAGTTCCGATGCGCCAGGATCGACGCGCGCAAAAATAGCCGCGACCCAACGGGTCGCCGGCCCCAATGATCAACTATTATCTCCTCAGCGATGCCACCCCCGTAGCACTCTTCGGCATGTTCGCCCTGTGGGCGGCCGCATCAAAACGGCACTGGTTCGTGCGCACTGCCGTCGTCGGCGGAGCGCTTCTTGTGGCCCTGCTGATTCCGGCCTTCGAAGTCGTGATGTTGCTTTCCGTCGAATGCCTGCTTGTCGTCGCCGGCATCGCGATCTGGCGCAGACGCCGTCGCCGCCCCACCGCAACATCCGCCCGCACGTCTTCATCCGCGTTTCGTCTGCAACTGTCGATGCAAACTCTGATGCTTGCCGTCGTCATCGTGGCCGTTGTGACGGCGGTCGTTACACGAGCGCCGCAATTGACGGTCGAACAGTGGTATCGGTTCGTTTTCAACGGCGTCACGGCCGCCGCGACTTGCCTGACATGCGTATGGATCGTCTGCGGCCGCTCCCGCTGGTGGATTCGACTCGCAGCCGCGCCAATTCTACCGTTCGTGCTGGCGTTGACATTTCACGCGTTGCGATGGGCCGGCAACCTTATCAATCAATGGTCCCGCGTGACGAATCCATTGACGTCTTTCTACGACTTCATGCAAGCCGCTATGCGCGACACATACGGCCTCTGGTTTTTCGCCAAAGCCACGGTTCTCGGCATGGTGATTCTCTGCGCCTGGTTGTTGCTGGTGCGCCGCGCGAAATGGTTTGATCCCTTCGAGGAGCTTGATGGAGACCAACCGCAAACCCAAAGCTCGCGACGCCAGATCGCGTGGGCCCGAGTCGGCGCAGTGGCGCTGTTCGGCGCCGCCGCGGTGTTTCCTCTCGCGCTTTTCTACCGACTAATGACGCCGACGCCGATCCCGCAGATCGAACTGCCGAACCCCAACGGCTTCGACCATTTCGTGGCCGCCGGCAAAATGATCGGCCCCGCCGTGGCCGCCAAATTGAGCTCTGTTCGTCAGCTTTCCAGTGAAGCACTCGGCGCCGAACTGGCAAAGCATAGCGCCGCATTCGAGCGAATGCGCGACGGCCTGAAGAAGCCGACGCTGCATCCCTACATCTTCCAACAATGGGTGCAAGAGGACCTCATCGCGCTCCGCTGCTTGCAGGAGGCTTTGTTCGCACAGCAAGCGTTCATCTTTCATACGGGAAACAAGCAAGAGCGACTTGAAAATGCGCTGCTGTTGCTGCGGCTTGCGCACGCCGAAAGCCGCGGCATGGCAACGTTCTCAGTCAGCTTCCTCGGTACGTTCGAATCGGTGGGCCACAACTACATCATGGAACTAAAACCGCTGCTTTCCTCGGAGGAATCCCAAAGCCTCGCCGCGGAGCTTTGGTCACTAGATCGCAACCGCGAACCCTGGGAGGTGCGTGCCGAGCGCCAGCGGATCATCGATGAAAACGCGGGCTGGAAAAGCCACGTGCGCTCGATCTTGCAAGAGTGGAACGGCGGCGACATGTACGAAGGAAACCGCACCGAATTCGAACGCCGCGTCGCCGAAATGCGCGTCCTGATCGTCGAGCTGGGAATCCGCGCCTACCAGCTCGATAACAATCGGCTCACAGCGAGCTTAGCCGAACTCGTGCCCAAGCATCTGCCCGGCATTCCGGATGACCCCTACGGCGAAGGCCCCATTAAATACAAACGCTCGGACGACGCGTACACGCTCTATTGCAGCGGCCCTGACGGCGACGATGACGGCGGAAAAACGATCGTCGACGAAAACGGCGAACCGAACGGCGATATAACCATGGGCGACCTGTTCCCGTATTTACGGCAAAGCGCGAAGGCGATGCAGCCGTAGCGAACGTTGTGACGCTACAGCCCTTCGTTGAGTCCCTGCAAATCGCTTGGAACGAACCGCCCGTCCTTGCGCACCAGCGTATCGTCGAACCAGATTTCGCCGCCGCCGTAATCGGGCCGTTGAATGAGTACGAGGTCCCAATGGATGCGGCTGCGGTTGCCGTTGTCGGCCGTCTCGTATGCGTTGCCGGGCGTCAGGTGGATCGAGCCGCCGATCTTCTCGTCGAACAGCGTGTCGAGCATCGGGTGACGAATCCGATTGTTGACGCCGATGGCAAACTCACCGCAATATCGCCCGCCGTCGTCTGAGTCGAGAATTTTGTTGATCTTTTCCGTCTCGTTCGCTTTGGCGCTCACGACCTTACCGGCTTTGAATTCGAACTCGATGTTGTCGAACACCGTGCCCTGGTAACGCGACTGCGCATTAAATCGAATGCGTCCGTTGATGCTGTCGCGCACCGGCGCGGTAAACACTTCGCCGTCCGGGATGTTGCGCTCGCCCCAGCATTCGATCACCGGAATGCCCTTGATCGAAAACTCGAGCTCGGTGCCCGGCGCGACGAGCCGCACGCGGTCGGTCTTGCGCATCCGCTCGGCCAGTGGCTTTTGGGCTTCTTTCATTGCCGCGTAGTCGGCCGTGCAGACGTCGAAGTAAAAATCCTCGAACGCGGTCGTGCTCATGTTGGCCGCCTGGGCGAACGAATCGGTGGGATAGCGCAGCACGACCCATTTCGTCTTGGCGATGCGTACGTCGGTGTGCACCGCCTTCCACCAATGCTGTTGATACAAATCCATCTTCTCGTGCGGCACGTCCGCGAACTGGCTACTGTTGGCAGCCCCACGAACGCCAATATACGCCTGCACCTGCTCCATGCGGGCCGATTCAAACTCCCCCGCCAGCTTCATGCTTTCCTCGCTCGCCGTGCGATACAGCGACCGCAACACGTCGTTGGATTTCCACGACACCAGCGGCACCGCCCCGCGCTCGGCCGCCCCCTCGACCAGCCGGCACACTAGCGTCGCCTCAGGCAAATCAAATGCCTCAATCAGAACCCGCTCGCCCCGCTTGATGCGGCAACTGTGATCCAACAACAAATCGGCGAGCTTATCAATCCGTGGATCGTGCATCGCAGACCCTGTCATTCTGAGCGAAGCGAGGAATCTAGCCTGACACGTGCAAGATTTCTTCGCGTCGCCCACGAATTAGAAACCCCGAGAATAGCCGCGACCTCACAGGTTGCGGCGCTAATTCGCATGGGCGAACAAGGCCCACCATGATACGCTTTCCACTTGCAGCAAACAACACATCGTCGTAACAGGCAGCCGCAAAACTCACCCTCTCGCTTTTGGCCACTACATGCGTTACGTTATGTATACAGAGGTACATCATTCCTTTAACCGGTCGCCTGTGTCGCGCGACAGCGCTTACGCTGCGCTCGCCCTTGCCACGCAACCGGCACGCTGCAGGTGCGCAAATTGTAGAACGCAAGTTGCGCATGAGGGCATACAATAAACTAAACTGTCCCCTAGTGTCCCCTCTCGAAGAACTTGAGGTATCCCACAATGAGACGGTGACTCTTGGCGCAATTCAGTAGTAGAAATCGAGGACCGCGAATGCCGACCCAATCACCGCCCACGAATCGTCCCCGGGAAACGGCTTCCTTCGCTGAAACCGCCCTCACCCTCGGCGGCAAGAGCGCCGACGAAGCCCGCCGCACCGGCGCGATCGACACGGCCGACGACCAGGTCGAAGCGCTCTTTGCGCCCGAGTACCAAACTGTCAACAGCCCCGTGCACCGGGCCGTGTGGGACCGCGGCGTGCCGGTCGATCTGTTCACTAGCGCGACGCCGCAAACACCACCCGAAGTCCAGCGCGTGATGGACGACTCGATCGCGGTAGTGCAACGGCACAAGCAGGCCGGCACGCTGCTCAATGACGAGGGCAAGATCACCGAGAATGTGCTGGCCGATTTGGGGAGCGCTGGCTACTGGGGCCTGTTGGTCGCCGACGAGTACGGCGGCGCCGGCGCGCCGTTCAGTTCATTCGCTCCGTTTCTCACGCGCATGGCACTCATCGAGCCGACCGTTGCCGGCCTGGCCTCCGTCCACGGCTGCATCGGCGCGGTCGACCCGGTCCGCACGTTCGGCAACGCTGAACAGAAACAGCGATTCCTGCCTGGCCTCGCCGACGGCTCGCGCCTCAGCGCGTTCGCTCTCACCGAGCCTTGTGCCGGCAGCGACCTCACCGCGCTACGCACCACCGCGCGGCTCGAAGGCGACCACTACGTCGTCAACGGCGAGAAGCTTTTTATTACCAACGTCGTGCCCGGACGAACAATCGGCCTGGTTTGCCTCATCGACCCAGTAGGTCCGCCGAGCCGAGGCGGACATGAGGGGCCCAACTCCGTGCCGCTCGGCTCGCGGCACCTACAGGCGGGCGAACCCGCCGTGCTGATCGTCGAGTTGCCCCGTCAAGAGAACGAGAACTTCCAACTCCGCAAATATGGCCTCTGGGCGCTACGGCGCACGTACAACCGCGGCATCATCTTCCGCGACTTCCGCGTGCCCGCCGAAAACTTGCTTACGCCGCCACGCGGCGACGGCCTGACGATCGCCTACCACGGCCTGAACCTCGGCCGGGTTTCGCTCTGTGCGAACGCGGCCGGCACCATGCGGCTCATGATGGCCAACATGATCCCCTGGGCCAAGTTCCGCCGCACCTACGGCGCCCCGATTATCACGCGGGAATTGGTCGAGCGCCGGCTCGGCGAGCTGGCCGGCCTCGTTGTTGCGTGCGACGCGCTTGTCGCCTGGTGCGCCGGCCTCATTGACCGCGGTTATCGCGGCGAAATGGAGTGCATCGTCGCCAAAATCTTCGGCAGCGAGGCTCAGAAGCACGCCGCCATCGAATACTACATGAAAACGCACGGCGGCCGGTCGTTCCTCGTGGGCCACAACTTCGGCGACAACATTCACGAGTATTTGGCGCCCTGCATCTACGAAGGCGAGGGCGAGATGCTCGGCATGGGCTTTTTCAAATCGCTCGTCAAGCATCACGGCAAAACGTACTTCGAACCGATCGGCAAAGCGCTCGCCGCGGCTGGCATCCGTCAACCGAATCCATTCAATCCGGCGCATGCCTGGGCGCTCAAAAACGTCGCCCTGCCCTACATGAAATGGATGATGGCCCGGCGACTGCGTCCCGTGGCCGCCGCGGAGCTGCCCAACATGCCGAAAGCCCTGCGCGAACACGCCGAATACGCGTGCGATCGCATACAACGCATGGCGCTTGAAATCTCGAGCACGATGAGCCGCTTCCAACTGAAGCTGGCCGACCGCCAGTGCCGCATGGCCGAACTCTCGCAACGTTGCCAGGACCTTATCACGATGCTCACTACGAGCATGTATGGCGCCCGACAAGCCGACACGCTCGTGCAAGACGCCGCCGACATCATGTGCCAGAACCTGCGACAAAAACTCCTCGGCCGCCGCCCCTCGAACCACTACTTCCGCCGCGTCACCGAACTCGGCGCGGCCATCGCCGACGGCCAATTCCGCTCCATCGCCGGCGTCGAAGCCGACGCGATCCTAATGCCATATGAGCAGCAGCCTGCATAGTATGTTTTCATCCGACGGCGCAGTAAAATGGAACGAGGAGAAACTCTGCCATGGCTGAAGTTTTGACAATCGCCGAAATCGAAGCTCGCTATCCGAATGAATGGATTTTGGTGGAAGATCCATACACAAACGAAGCCTTGGAAGTGCAAAGCGGCAAGGTTCGTTGGCACAGCCCCGATCGCGACGAGATGTATCGTAAGGCCATTGAATTCCGCCTTCCATATTCCGCATATCTCTACACTGGGAAAATCCCGGAAAACACAGCCATCATTTTATGATTGTCCAGTTCAACCCCGGTTCTGGACTAATCGTAGTCCGCGTTGAGTTGTGGGGCCCCAATGGACACACAATCCATCGGATGGCTTTGGACACGGGCGCGATGGTTACTCTTGTAAACGCCGCGCCACTTGTTGCACTGGGCTATGACCCCGCCCTAAGTGCCCATCGAACGCAAGTAACCACAGGTAGCGGCATAGAGTTTGTGCCTGAATTGAACGTAGCGAAGATCGAGGCACTCGACCTAGAGCGCACCGATTTCCCGGTGTTATGCCACACATTACCGCCCAGCGCGGGGGTCGACGGATTGTTGGGGCTGGATTTCTTGCGTGGCCGTAGACTTTGCATCGATTTTCGCACCGGCGAAATCTCGCTCAGCTAAAACACCAGCCTGGAGTCGATCATGGAGCCCAACAACTCAAGCAACGACTCGCCGCCCGCCGATGCCGGCCCTTCGCCGCTGCGCAGCGTTCATACGACGAACTTTCCGGCGATTCTCGATCAACTCAATAGCTCGTTGCTCGTCACGACCTACCAAGCCGGAAAGATCGTCGTTGTCCGCTCCGATGGCGGCGTCATCAACACACACTTCCGAGCGTTCAACAAGCCGATGGGCATGGCCATTGGTCGCGGGCGGTTGGCGATTGGCACCGCCGTCGATGTCTGGGAGTTTCGCAACGTGCCGGCCGTCGCGGCCAAGCTCGATCCGCCCGGTAAGCACGACGCCTGCTACCTGCCGCGCTCGGCCCACGTCACGGGCGACGTGCAAATTCACGAAATGGCCTACGTTTCACGTAGCCGACGGCAAGTGGTCGAGTCTCTCCGAGACTCGAATTCGGCAGTCTCGGAGAGACTGCCCCACGACGATGTACTCTGGTTCGTCAACACACGCTTCTCATGCCTGGCCACGCATGACGCTGACCACAGCTTCGCCCCAGTATGGCGGCCCAAGTTTATCTCGCAGCTCACGCCCGATGACCGCTGCCACCTCAACGGCCTCGGCCTCGTGAACGGCCGACCGCGCTGGGTCACCGCGCTCGGCGAAACCGACACCAGCGGCGGCTGGCGCGAGAACAAGAAAAGCGGCGGCATCCTCATCGACATGGGGTCGAACGAAATCGTCGCCCGCGGACTTTCCATGCCGCACTCGCCGCGCTGGCACGCCGGCCGGCTGTGGCTGCTCGAATCGGGCACCGGCAGCCTGGGGCACGTCGACCTGGCCACCGGCCGCTACGAGCCGATCGTTCACCTCGATGGCTTTACCCGCGGCCTCGAAATGGTCGGCAACCTGGCGTTTGTTGGCCTGTCGCAAGTCCGCGAAACAGCCGTCTTCAGCGGAATCCAAATCACCGAACGCCTGCAAGACACCGAACGCACCTGCGGCGTGTGGGTCGTCGACATCCAACGCGGCCAGGTTGTCGCTTTCTTGAAATTTGAGGAAGCAGTGCAGGAAATCTTCGCCGTCTGCCTGTTGCCCGGCATGCGTTTCCCCGACCTGATCAACGACAACGCCGAACTGGTCGGCAGCTCGTTCGTGCTCCCCGACACTGCCCTGCGCGACGTGCCCGCCGAGCTGCGCTCGGGAGGCGCGTGATGGCACGTTTTACGCCGCTGGCGACAAGGCGCGTTTCGGGCGGTAGAATGGCGACCTCCACTCGCTGCACTCTCGCAAGGGGTAACTCCACATGAAATCAAATCGTTGTGTTCTACATCTCGCATTCGCATGCGTCTTACTCACACTGCCACTGATCAGTTATGGTGCGTCCGACGCGTCGGACAAGCAGCCGCCATCGAAACCAATCCGCGTGCTGATCATCGACGGGCAGAACAACCACGATTGGAAGCTCACGACTCCGCTCCTTCGCAAGGCCCTTGAATCGGCCCGCATTTTCAAAGTGGACGTCGCGACTTCGCCGCCCTCCGGAGCGGACATGAGCGGCTTTAGACCGCGATTCGCCGACTACGACGTGGTCGTAAGTAACTACAACGGCGACCGCTGGCTGGCTGAAACCGAGAAGGAATTCGAAGCGTTCATCGCGGGCGGGGGAGGGTTTGTCAGTGTCCACGCCGCCAATAATGCGTTTCCGGGTTGGCCCGAGTATAACCGCATGATCGGCCTCGGCGGCTGGTATGGCCGAACGGAGAAGTCAGGACCCTACGTGTATGTGAATAAGGCCGGAGCGGTCACGCACGACATGTCGCCCGGCCCCGGCGGTCACCATGGCCCGCAACACGAGTTCCAAATACGCATGCGCGACACCAAGCACCCCATCATGCGCGGCCTGCCCGATCTGTGGATGCACACGAAGGACGAACTGTACGACAGTCTCCGCGGCCCGGCCGAGAACCTGCACGTCCTCGCCACGGCATATTCCGCGCCGCAGTACGACGGCACCCGCCGACACGAGCCGATGCTCATGACGCTCAACTACGGCAAAGGCCGCGTCTTCCACACCGTACTCGGCCACGCCGACTACTCGATGAACTGCATCGGCTTCATCACCACGTTCCAGCGCGGCGCCGAATGGGCCGCCACCGGCAAGGTAACGATCGATGTGCCCAAGGATTTTCCCACGGCCGATAAACCGAGCTCGCTCGAGTAGCGAGGCTTTGAACGCGCAATGAAATCCTACCGCCAAGAGCTTTGGTTCAACCTGCCGGAGCGAATGGACTTCGTGAACATCACGCCCCAGGTGGAAAAGTGCCTGCGCGACAGCGGCGTCCGCGACGGGCTTTGTTTGGTCAATGCGATGCACATCACTGCCAGCGTGTTCATCAACGACGACGAGCCGGGGCTGCACCGCGACTACAAAAAATGGCTCGAAGCGCTCGCGCCGTTCGACCCCTCGCCCGAGCGTTACCACCACAACCGCACCGGCGAGGACAACGCGGACGCCCACCACAAGCGCCAAATTATGGGCCGTGAGGTCGTGGTCGCGGTCACCGAGGGCAAGCTCGATTTCGGCCCCTGGGAACAAATCTTCTACGGCGAATTCGACGGCCGCCGCAAAAAGCGCGTGCTGGTAAAGATTATCGGAGAGTGACTGTAGGTTAGGTTTTCCAGCCTGACATTTTGCGTGTCGCCTCAAACGTCAGGCTAGAAGCCTAACCTACCGCCGCCTAATCAATTCTGAAAAATCCTCTCGCCCCGCATAACGATGCGCCAACGGATTCACGTACGCCTGCTGTTTCGTTTCAAGAAACGTGCCGCGCCGCGCGATGAGTCCTTGGTCGTAAGCCAGTTCGTCGGAATAGCCCGGCAGCAGCACGCGAAGGTCGGCCGTCACGCGGTTCGGCCGGATGCGGTTGATGTGGCTCACGATGTTCGTCGTGCAGTTGTTGGTAATCGTATCGTAGAACTCGGGTTCCCGCGCCAACTGATTCACTCGGCCGAGCACGTCCACCAGCAGCAGGCGCGTTGCCTCGGGCGTCGCCGTGGTTTGATAAAGGTACACATCCTGACCGCTGAAGTTCGTGCGATATTGGATCACGTCCCGCTCATCGGCCAGCACGTAAATCAGTTCGTATTGCCTTGCGCTGCCCTTTACGGCATTGTACGTTTCCGTCCGTTCTTTGCGCGTTTCAACACTAACCGCCAAATAATCTGGCTTGCCGTCTGGCCCTCGGATCTTGAAGCTGAGCATCGTGTGCGCCAGCGCCGGCGACCCGGCAAACGGCGCAACGATGAAATCCACGCTGCGGACCGAGCTCAGGTCAAACGTCTTGTCGTAGTAGTCGACGAGATAGACGTCATTGGCGAAATACTTGCAATTGCGCACGTTTCGGACTGTCACTCGATTGCCACTCGCTTCGGCGCGCGGTAGCAGCGCCTGCTCCGGCGTCCAGTCGCGAAAGTTCGACGGTGAAATCCGCTTCTCCACGCTGCGGCAACCCGCCAACACGATCGACATTGCACATGCCAACCGCGCAATGCGGGCGCACGACGAGAGCCAGCGGCGCGGTCTTGCCGAACAGACGAACACGTTGTGCCTCGACGGCAGGCGTGGGCAGATGAGAAAAATCGAAAAGCGGCGAAGTTTAGCCGCTCGCCGGCGGTGCGCCAATGCGACCCGCTATCCGTGCTAGCAGCCGCCGATGGGGTGGCATGCTTTCGCGGCGCTTCGCCGCGTAAGCATGCTTTCTTGAGCAACATACATGCCTACGCCGCGGCGGCGAAGGCATGCCACGCACCGGCTGCTACAGTCGGCAGTTCGTGATCGTCGTTTCGAGAATGGCCGTGGCCCCGAGCGCTTCGAGCTGCTCCATGATCCCGATCACTTCGCTGCTTTTGACCATCGCCCGCACGCTGTACCAGCCGGCCTCTTCCAGCTTGCTCACGGTGGGCGATTCGAATCCGGGCGTAATCTTCTCCGCTTCGGCCAGCTTCGCTTCGGGCACATTGTATTCGAGCAGCGAGTACGCACGGGCGATGACGACGCCCTCCAATCGTCGCACGACGCGGTCGGCCAATTGCGTGTGCCGCGTCTCCGGATTCTGCACGAGCGCCGCTTCGTAGCGGCCAAGCTCGTCGAGAATCATGAGCCGATTGGCGGCCAACGTGCTGCCAGTTTCCACCAAATCCACGATCGCGTCCGCCACACCGAGCGCGATCATCACTTCCACGGAACCAGTGAGCCGGACGATGTGGGCCTCAACCTTGTGTTTCGCGAGGTACTTTTTCGTGACGGTCGGGAAGCTCGTCGCAATGCGACGACCAGCCAAGTCACTCGGCTTGCGAATGTCGCTGTCCTCGGGCACACAGATCGCCAGCCGCCAACTTCCCATGCCGAGCGGCAGCCGCGAGGTGACTTGCACGCCCGTTTCCTCGATGAGGTCGCCGCCGGTGATCCCCATGTCGATCGCGCCCTCGGCGCACAGCACGGGGATGTCGTCCGTCCGTAGAAACGTCACCTCGATCGGCATATCGCGGACGCGAGCGAACAAGCTCCGCTCCTGCCGGCGAAATTTTAGGCCCGCTTCGATGAGCAGCTGAGCCGCCGCCTCGGCCAATCGGCCCTTGCTCGGAATGCCAATGCGAAGGTTGTCGGACATGGGGGAGGGTTCAGGGTTCGGGGTTCAGGGTTCAGTAGAAGGGCTCTGGCCTGAACCCTTAACCCTGAACCCTGAACCCTCTGTCTTGCGCGCGGCTTTCTCTTCCAATCCAGAGACACCGAATCGTCGCGCGAGTTCGGCGTCCAGGTCGGCCAGCGAGCAGTTTTTGTATCGCATGAGGACCATCAGGTGATAGACCAAATCGCCCACCTCGCGGATGAAATGCTCGCAGCCGGCGTCGCCCGCTTCGTCCGCGGCTTCCACTACTTCGGTCGCTTCTTCCGTAACTTTCGCGCCAATCTTCACGACGCCACCCGCCAGTAACTGGCTGGTGTACGATTTCTCGTTCGGCTTCTCGGCGCGATCGGCGATCGTTTGCTCAAGCTCGTCGATTGGTCGGCGCGGCGTGGACACGTTTGGGGCGACTTCCCAGCGAATGGTGGCACGGCAACAATGGGCTGATGCCAGTTTAGATTCTGCATCTTGTAGCTGCAAGCTACGCGAGTGTAGTCCTCTCGCTCCGCGAGAGGAAATTTCGTCTCGCGGAGCGAGACGACTACACGTTCCTATGACCCACACCTTCCACGATTGCTGGTTCCTCACGGGCGCAACGGCCGTCGGCAAGACAGGCATCGGAATCGCCTTGGCCCAACGACTCGGCGCCGAAATCATCTCGCTCGACTCGATGGCCATCTACCGCGGCATGGACATTGGCACGGCCAAGCCCTCGGCGGCTCAGCGCAACGCGGTGCCGCATCATTTGATCGACATCGTCGACCCGGCGGACGAGTACAGCGTCGCCCAATATGTCGAGGCGGCCGCGGCCACCGTCGCCGACATCCGCGCCCGCGGCAAGGAGCCGCTTTTTGTCGGCGGCACTCCGCTGTATCTCAAGAGCCTGCTCCGCGGCCTGTTCGAAGGCCCGCCAGCCGACTGGCAGCTTCGCCGAGAGATCGAACAGGAGTTGGCGCACGTCGGCCAACAGGCTTTGTACGATCGGCTTACGCAAGTCGACCCGGTGGCCGCATCGCATATCCATCCGCACGACACGCGCCGGCTGATTCGCGCGCTAGAAGTGTTTCGAGCCATCGGCGAGCCGATCAGCCACCAGCAATTGCAGTTCGAGGAGGGCCGGCCGGCCGACGAGTGTCGCGTCTTCGTGCTCCGCCGCCGGCGCGAAGAATTGCACGCTCGCATCGAAGGCCGCGTCGAAGCCATGATCGACGCGGGGCTGGTGGACGAAGTCCGCCGGCTCGTGGCGACAGGCGGCTCGCCTGTCGTATCGGCTACAGCCGAGCCGGCTGTAGCTACGCTGGGCCGCACGGCCCGCCAGGCCGTTGGCTATCGCGAAGCGCTCGCGTACCTCGCCGGCGAATGCAATCACGACGAAATGATAGCCCGCATCAAAGCCCGCACCCGCCGCTTCGCCAAACGCCAAGGTACGTGGTTTCGCAGTTTGAGCGAATGCCGTTTCGTCGACGTCGTGGGTGACGTCGACGCCGACGCCGTGGCAGAGGCGATCGCCGTAGAGGGACAAGGAACTTGATTCCACATTTGTTTGCACGCTATCCACTCCAACTCTTTCTCTTTGTTGGGCGGCATCACAGGCATTGACCACAAGGCCGGAGTTTGTATCTAGACGCTATCCCTGAGCTTGAGAGCGATCTCCTCGCCATTGCCAATCGGAACCGTCACGGCAAACAACAGTGGGTGGGATTTCACTCGACTGATGTAGTCCCGCAATTCGTGCTCGTGCGAGGTGGCGTTGTCGGCAATCAACAATCCTCCAGGGCGCAGCTTCGGTACCACCAATTCGAGGTATGCCAAGTAGCTGGGCCGATCAGCGTCGAGGAAGACGACGTCGAATGGACCTGGCAGAGAGGAGAGGGTGTCAATCGCACGCCCCTCGATGATGTCAACCACTCCTTCGAGTCCGGCGGTCATGAGATTGGCCCGGGCGAGAGCGATTTTCTCGGGGTCGGACTCAAGGGTGGTGACGCGACCGCCGGTCGAGCGCGCGGCATCGGCCAGCCAGATGGTGGAGAACGCGTTGGAGGTGCCGACCTCCAGTATCCGGGTGGTGCCCGTGGCCCGAACAAGGATCCAGAGAAAGCGGCCCGTGTCGCACGTAATGTTGAGCAAGCGCTTGGAACGCGAGGTCTCGCGAGCGTCGTTATCTTCTCCAATCTTCGCTAGCTTCTCCAGGAGCGCCAGAAGGGTCTCATTCACAGGAAAACTCCCCAACTTCTACTCACCGGTGGACTCCTCGGATCCGCGCTTGATCGCGTCATAATGATGCTCCCACCGCGATCGAATCTCCGCCTCCGAGAGGCCGAGGTCGTAGGCAGGTGACGTTACCGGGAGCGCATGCTCAACCTTAATGACAACCACGTCGCGGATCAGATTAGAGACGCCGCGTGCCGTGAAGGACGCCATCATCTCTTCGTATCTAGCGCCAGAATTCATAATCGTGGCCGTGCCCTTGAAGCGATAGCCCTTGCGGACCATGGGATCAACAACATTTATCTCGATCGAAGAGTTGTGACGGAGATTTGAGATCGTTTGCGGCGAGCGGATGTTTGCGAAGGCGAGATGATCGTCGTCCCACACAGCGATCGTGCCTTTTGGTGAAAGGTTCGGAGTGTTGTCTGCGCACACTGTTGCGACAAACGCAAGACGCTGCTGGCGCACGACTCGCTTCATGTCGTCGGTGAGGATGCCCACGCTGCAATCCTTTCATTCCGCCGGCGACTAGTCGGCTGCGGGACGCCGCCAATGCCCGCTGCGCCCGCCCGATTTTTCTTCAAGCTGAATCGGCCCGATCGACATGCCGCGATCGACGCTCTTGCACATGTCATAAATGGTCAGCGCCGCGACGCTCACCGCTGTCAGCGCTTCCATTTCGACGCCCGTCTTGGCTTCGACTTGCACCATCGCCTCAATTCGCAGCGTTCGTTCGTTGTCGAACGAGAAATAAATTGTCACTGACTCTAGCGGCAGCGGGTGGCAAAGCGGAATTAGCTCAGCCGTGCGCTTGGCCGCCATAATACCGGCCAGTCGGGCTACTTCCAACACGTCGCCCTTCCCCAATGTAGCAGGCACACTCCGTGTGCCGTCCGCCGGCGACGGCCCACGGAGTGTGCCTGCTACATTTTGGTCGCGCAACAGCGCCAACGTTTCCGCCGCCATGCGCACTTGGCCGCTGGCCCGCGCAATGCGGCGCGTGACGGTCTTATCACCGACGTCGACCATCCGGCTAGCCCCGCGCTCATCAAAATGGCTCAGTTCACCCATGAAAACCCTAGGCTCAATTTGTAGCTGGATTCGCAAGAATTCAGCACATCTGAATTCTTGCGACTTCAGCTACGTCTGTAACATGCACACGCTAAAATGACGCCCAATACCGACCCCGCCCACGCCAGCGTCATGTCGCGCTGGGCGTCCCACACATCGCCCTGCTGACCATTGTACGCGTCGGCCCAATCGGGCGCGAAGATCATCGCCATCGCCCATTGACCCAAGCCACGAGAAACGACGCCAGCAGCCCGCGGTTAAAAGAGTCGCGTGGTAATACGAACTGTAGCAGCGACATACGATATCAGTCTGCATCGACCTCGGCAACTTCAGCATCGTCCGCTGAGGCCCGGGCGCGGCGCGCAAATTTTTGACGAACGGCGTCGGCGACAAGAAACACGCCGCCGACCAACGCACCGGCTGCGTAGCCGAAACCGGCTCCGAAAATAATACTCGCCGGCATTCCCAAAACCCAAAGCTCGCCGGCAAGCCCTCGCGGCCCAAAGTCCATCGTAAGCAGGGTGAGCGGCACACTCACCACCGCGCCGGTCACCGCTGACGCCAGGCGCGGTTTCTTGCCGCCGAACAATAGCGCTTGTCCGGCGCCAACCACCGTAATGAATCCGCCCACGATCAAACTGGCCACCGGCGGAAAGTTAAGGCCGCTCATCACCGCGAACAACAGCGAATAGGCAAATGTCACGACAAAAATCGTCGCCAGATCGAACCGCCGCGGCGCGGAATAGATTTTCGCCGTCTCTGGCGGGCTGCCCACCACCTGCCAGGCAATCCGTCGGGGCAAGCCGGCCATTTGACCCGTATCGTCGTCGGCCAGCATCGCCCGCACGTCCGCCCGGTCCCGATCACTAGGCGCCGCCCAAAACTCCTCCGGCAGCGACGCCCACAACCGCGCAATCAGCCGCAGCCGATCATCCGGATCGAGCGATTCCGCGGCATTGTATGCGTCGTCTAGTTCGGACATAACGATAATCTGAGAATCGCGACCGGCAGGAAGATTGGCAATCACAACCACTACCAATCGTCGTAAAAGTCAACAATCTTGCACTCAGGCAACTCTGCTTGGAGCCGCAAAAGTGAATGCGGGGCAAGCTCATCCTTCCAAAGCACAAGTTTTTTCAGAAACTTGAGCTGGGTCAACTCATTCACTTCCTGCTCGTCGATGTTGCCATATTCACACAGATCAAGTGTTTCCAATTGGTTGACAGTGCGCAGGATGGAAAACTTGAATCGCCTTGTCCTAGGTGATCCATCTCCAATCATCAGCTCGATTCTGCTCAGGTAGGCCAGTTTTGACAGGTCGTTCGTTAGAGTATGGCCCATCGCAATAAATCTGCAACATTGGCCTGGACAAGTACATAATATCATGGGACAAGGCGCGCGCCATGAGCGTAGGCGCCTATTCGACGTG
>JAKEIB010000066.1 GCA_022614705.1 Planctomycetota bacterium
CAGCTCACTCCCCAGGCTTACACCGACTTCACGAATGGCACGTTCACCGGTTTCGACTCACTATTTAACGATCTTGGTACGCCAGAAATAAACTTATCGTTTTTCAATAGTTCGATTCGTTATATGTCGCTCGCGTTCGGAGAAGTATACCATTCCGAACGCCTTGCCGAATTGTTTCGCGAAGTGGACGGCGTTGAGTACGCGGACGCCGAGTGGCACGCGGGCGACGGCAATGAAATCATCGTCGAGCCTAATAGGAATTACACAATCGTCCACGGTTTCGGCGATTGTCCCGCTGGGTGCCTCGGAAGCGATGTATGGCAATTTGCAGTAACGGACGAGCAAGTAACGATGCTTCGCGAACCGGGAGACGACACCAGCCAGTCCATAGTCTTGCCTCTTGTCCCTGAACCGACGACCGCCGTTCAACTTACTTGGCTACTTGCAGCTTGGTTCAATAGCAGGGCACGAAGAAGACGACTACTCGCTAAGGGTGCTCGATGAAAGCGTTCACTCATCATACGGGCCGGGTCGTCTCGATGGACCGGGCCAACGTCGATACGGATCAGATCATTCCCAAGCAGTTCTTGAAGCGGATTGAGCGGACCGGCTTCGGCGAGTTTTTATTTTGGGATTGGGCGCGAAATACCGACGGGACGCTGAACCCGGAATTTGAGCTCAACCAGCCGCAAGCCAAGGGCGCGAGCGTGCTAATCACGCGGCGGAATTTCGGCTGCGGCTCGAGCCGCGAGCATGCACCGTGGGCGCTCGAGGATTGGGGATTCCGCGTGATCGTCGCGCCCAGCTTCGCGGACATCTTCTACAACAACTGCTTCAAGAACGGCATGCTGCCGATCGTGCTCAGCGAGGAGCGGGTGGAAGTGTTGTTTCAGCGAGCCGCGAAATATCCAAACTATTCTCTCACGGCCGATTTGGAAACTCGCACGCTCACCGACGCCCACGGCCTGAAGCTGAAGTTCAACGTCGAGGACTTTCGCCACCACTGCCTGCTGCACGGCCTCGACGACATCGGCCTGACGCTAGAGCACGAAGACAAGATCGCGGCCTACGAACGGACACACGGCATCGCCAGTTAAAGAATGACGCAGCACTGCGAAACCGCATTCGGCCGAAGGTGTTCACTCACCGCATTGGTGTTTGCGACATTGGTGTTTCTAGCCGCCGCAAACGCAGCGGTGGTCGACGATCTCGCGGTGGAGACGGTCGCCACGGGATTACGGGCCCCCTTGGGCGTCGCAATTCGGCCCTCCTCCAATGGCGAAATTTATGAAATCTTTATCGCGGACGCCGGGGTAGGACGGATCGTCCGAGTTCGCAACACCAAGCCCGGGAGCGGGGAAGATGCGATCGCGGGGTTTGTTTCCAAGTCAGACACCGGCCCAGACATTGACGATCCATTTCTGCTGACAGGCCCGCATGGACTCTTGTTCTTGGATTCCGCGCGGCTCGTCGTCACCGGAAGCGAAGGCGACGGCCGCCCGTTCGTGCGCTTGTACGAATTGCCGAACCAGGACAAGCCGCTGACCGCGGAACAGCACGAGCAGCATATTGGGCAGCCCGGCGAAGCGCAGCCGAACAGCGGTGTCAACGTTTTTCACGGTCTCGCTCGAACGATCGCAAACGACCGTGTGCCGGATTTACTGATCATCTCCGTGAATGGTACAGATGGCGCGGCTGGAACATGGAAAGTGCCAGTGCGATCCGGCACGCTGGGCGAAGTCGCCGCGTTTGGCTCGGCGGAGCCAACAGGTGATGACGCACTGCCGCCTGCTGTCGCGGTCGAGCCTCGCGGGCACGTCATTATTGTGCAAGCACGTGAAGCCGGCGACGCGCAGTCGAGCCGCATGCAATTCGTCAATCCGATCGACGGCCGAGTGACGCTCGAAATTGCGATCCCGTTGGGAAATGTCGTCGGACTATCCTATAGCCCACGTACCGGAAACTTGTATGCAATCGCCGGTGAACAACGTGGTGCAGAACCAAACGGTGTGTATCGCATTGACGCGGGAAAACCGGGCGAAGAATCGGTTGCCGCGACCAGAATCGCCAACGTTCCGCGGCCGACCGCGGCCGCTTTCGGTCCCGACGGTATCCTGTACGTCACTTCAATGGGAAAATCGAACGGCGACAATAAAAATGACGCTGTGTTACTCAAAATCATTGGCGATCTTTAGATTGATTGGCCGAACTCCGTGCCCTCTGTGTCCTCTGTGGTGAAAAACACGCGTTCCCAACATGTCTCGACGCGAAAAGATTGAAGCCATGCTCGCCGAAGATCCCGGCGACACGTTTCTGCGCTACAGCCTGGCCATGGAACTCGATAAGGAAGGCGAGCACGACACCAGTCTGGCGAAATTCGCGGAGCTTACGCGCGACGACCTGCCGTACGTGCCGGCGTTTTTCATGGCGGGTCAGCAGCTCGTGCGATTGGGGCGAGCAAGCGAAGCTCGTGAAATTCTGCGCAACGGCATCGAGGCGGCCGCGCGTCAGGACGATTCGCACGCCGCGCGCGAGATGAGCGAGTTTCTGGCGTCGCTCGGCGGAATGTAGTAGGCACCGGGCACCCGGCAGCCGGTTTGGCCGGGTGCCGGGTCGGTGTGCCGTAACAGCCCTAGCGAGAAGCAGCGCCACTTGGGAGCTCTGCTACGGCACACGGAGTGTGCCTGCTACATTACACCCGCTTCGTGCCGCACGCGCCGGCGACTGCGCACGACGTGCATGCCTCGCAGCCGCCGCGGCCTTTCACTTCTTCGGTGCCGCAGCCGGGGCCGCAGCCCTCGATAAGTGTTTCTGTAAATTTGCGGAACTGGACTTTGGCTTCGTACGTCTCGGCCAGGCGGTCGGTGTAGGTTTCGAGCTCCGGGGTGACGTCGCCCAGGAAATAGAAGAATAGGCCCTGGCCGTCGAAGAGGTGTTCGACGTCGACGAGCACGGCCGGCACGCCGCTATCTCCCAGCATCGCGGCGCACGCCTGGTACGCTTCCTGTCGGTTCTTCTCCAGTCGCGCTTGCAGCAGATCGTCCTGTACGGTCATTCCGCGGAGGATTTCGCCGTCGGCAAAGGTGCGTCTATCGTCGCGATCATCGGGCGGCGTGAGCACGGCGCCAATCTCCAGCCCGCGACGCGTCCGCACGACAACTCGGCTGTGGCGCGGATAGCGAACCGCATCGACCGCGGCAAAGCGGCCGACCTGGCCCATCGCGCCGACGCGAACTAAGTGAAATCGCGACATACCTATATTCTTGCCGCGGGTTCCAATCGTGCCAAGCGGACTTCCGAGTAGGTCAGGCTTTCCAGCCTGACGCATTCACGAATCCGTCAGCTCGCCGCAGCGAGTCGCCGTGGCGACCTGGAAAGGCTAACGTACGACTCCCCTTGCGTCGAACGGCTTGGCGGCGATACTACGGTTCGCGTAGCTGGCCAGTGCGGAAATATCGGTGGAGAGAATGACCGTGATCGATTCCACGTTGCAGGAAACTGAGTTTGCCACGTCGACCAGCGAATGGCAGATGCTTGCGAAGCGCGTGCTGGCAGGCGACACGTTGTCGGCCGACGAGGCGTTGTCGGTGTTGGAGTGCCTGGACGAGGAATTGCTCGACCTGCTGGCGGCCGCGTATCGCGTGCGTCGCCGCTGGTTCGGCAACAAGGTGCAGCTTTACTTCTTGATGAACGCCAAGAGCGGGTTGTGCCCGGAAGACTGTGCGTATTGCTCGCAGTCGAAAGTGTCCGAAGCCGAGATCCCGCGCTACAACTTGCTCAGCCGCGACAAGCTGATGGACGGCGCCCGCAGCGCGGCGGCGAACAGGGCCCGAACCTATTGCATCGTGATTTCCGCGCGCGGACCCAACGAGCGCGAAATGCGGGCCGTCACGTCGATCGTGCCCGAGATCAAGAAGCGATACAACCTGAAAATCTGTGCCTGCCTCGGCCTGCTCACCGACGAACAAGCTCGCGAGCTCAAAGAGTGCGGCGTCGATCGTGTGAACCACAACCTGAACACGAGCGATTCCTACTACGGCGAGATTTGCACGACGCACACATTCGCCGACCGTCTGGCCACGCTCCGCGCCGTCCGCGATGCTGGCATGGAAATGTGCAGCGGCGGAATCATCGGCATGGGCGAGCGGCGCCAGGACGTCGTCGAGCTGGCCATCACGCTGCGCGACCTGGGCGTGCAATCAATCCCCGTGAACTTTCTCAATCCGATCGACGGCACGCCCTTGGCCGGCCGCAACGATCTCAATCCGCGGTACTGCCTCAAAGTGCTAGCGATGTTTCGACTGATGAATCCCGATCGCGAGATTCGTATCGCCGGCGGACGCGAGCTGCATCTTGGCAGCATGCAAGCGCTCGGCCTGTACGCGGCCAACTCGATCTTCGTCGGCGACTATCTCACGACGAAGGGGCAAGCGCCGGAGGCCGATTATCAAATGCTCCGCGACTTGGGGTTCGAGGTGGTGCGGAACCCGGAAGTAGCGCCGAGCTAAACCGCAAGCGGGTTATACGCCACCCCCCTTTGCTATGAAGTGCTTGCGTCGTTGCATCTTACCTGATTTCGCCATTTTGGTTTATCGGAATACTTCTCGAATTCGGTAAACCTCGCCAATTCCTGGTGCCGATAAACGGCGACGGTACGAAGAAATATTGTTGCCGGACCGCGCCGTCGCCCCCCTCGGCCGCTCGCGCACCGGACAAATCCCCTGATGGCAAGGATGCGGATCATGAATCGTCGTCGGCTCATCGCAATCAACGGGCTTCTGTTGAGCGTCGTCGTCGTGACGTCGACCTGGGGCCAGACGTCCGGGAATCAGCGGAAATCGCTGAGCCAGCGGATGGCCGAGCTGGGCAGTGGTTGGACGCAGAACGACAATTCCGTCCCCGCCGAACAGCTCCCGACGCCACAAGCGGAAGGCGGATCGCTGATCCCCAACTGGTTGAGCAGCGGGAATCAAAAGAAACCGAATACGGCGACGCGGCAGCAGCAGAATCAAAACAACGTTCAGAAGAGCGGCACTCGGCCGAGCCCGAAACGCGTGGGCCAGCCGAGCGCCAACCAATCCGCGACGCAGCCGCGCACGGCGACTCAGCCGCCGGTCAGGGCGCAGGGATCGTCATCGCCGAGTGGATTCACGCTCCCCGGCCTCGGCGGGACGAAGTTGCCATCGACGACCGGCGCCGCTTCGCAAAGCCGAGTGGGCGGCAATAGCGCGTCGAATCGCTACGCCACGTCACCGCAAGTCGATGCCGACTATCCGGTGATTCGCGACGTCACGCCACAGGGTCAATCGACGACCTCGCCCACCAACAATTCGTCGCGTCATTCACCGGCGCGGCGCACCACGCCGGACGCCGACGCGCAAGCGTTTGGCCGCGAGCTGGCCGGTTCGTTTTCCAAATCCTCCGCGAAAGCGCGTCCAGCGGCGCGAACCGCCCAAGCGAACGAGCGCCACGCGACGAGCGGCGAGTTAGCGGTCGATGCGTCCGTGGATTCGTCCGACGACCGTCATCAGTCGACTGCGACGGATCCGGCGCTGGCGGCGCCCGTCGTCGAACAGGCTCCACAAGATGCGAGCGAGCCGGCGGCAAACGCCTCCCCGACGGCCACTCCCGATCGGTTCGCGCCTGAAGGCGAATCGTCGCGAAGCGCGGTTGAGGCATTTGGCGGCTCGAGGACCAACCGGCCGACTTTCGGCGCCAGCGAGTTTATCCGCACCCCGCGATCCAACGCGTTGCCTGAGCTGCCCTCGGCTGCGCGCAGTAAGGAAGCCTTCGGCGAGGCGCTGCAAGTCGCCGGTGGCGGCGATCCGAGCGTGCTTGTTTCCAACCAGGCGCCGGTCATCTCGACCGATATCCGCGGTCCGAAGCAAATCATGGTAGGTCGAGAAGCCGTCTATCGCGTCCGCTTGCAGAATCAGAGCGCCGCGAACGCCGAGGGAATCGTCGGCACGATTCAAATCCCCGCGTCGGCCGAAGTCGTCGATGCCACGGCCACGCAAGGCACTGTTCAGCCGTCGCGAAATGAATCGCAGCCGACGCAGCTCGAATGGAAATTGTCCAACTTAGATGCACGTGGTAGCGAGGTGCTGGATATCCGGCTCATCCCACGCGAAAGCCGGCCGCTGGAGCTCGGCGTCAGCTGGTCGATCGCCCCGGTCGGCTCGCTGGCCATTGTGGAGGTGCAGGAACCGCAACTGAAGATCGAAATCGGCGGGCCCACGGAAGTCGTGTTCGATAAGCCGCAAGCCTTCCGGCTGACGCTTTCGAATCCGGGCACGGGGCCCGCCGAGAACGTTCGCATCGACCTCGTGCCGCCAGGCGGCACGCAGGAAACGGCCACTAGCCACACGTTCGGCGACCTGGCGTCCGGCGACAGCAAGAGTGTCGAAATTGAGCTCACCGCGCGCGAGGCGGGCAAGCTCACGATGAGGGCGATCGCTTCGGCCGAGGGCGGACTTGTCGCCGACGCGTCGAAGGAAATCTTCTGCCGCAAGCCGGAGCTGAAAGTGGATTGGCGTGGCCCGGCCAGAAAGTATGCCGGCACGCCCGCCACGTACTTCTTCCGCGTTCGAAACCCGGGCACCGCACCGGCCGAGGACGTGACCGTTCAGGTCACATTGCCGGAAGACGCCGAATTCACCAGCGCGAGCGAAGGGCAGCAATACGACACCGAGCGGCGCGAGGTCACGTGGCGCGCCGGCACGTTGAACCCGGGCGACGACAACTACATGGAGCTCAAGTGCGTCGTGAACGCGCCGGGCACCAATCAATTCAAGATCACTGCCGCCACTGCCGCCGGTAACTTGACGGACAACAAGGTCGCCGAAACCACGGTCGAGGCGATTGCCGATTTGAAACTTTCCGTCAGCGATCCGAGCGGCCCGGTCGCCGTGGGCAGCGTTGCGGTGTACGAGATTCACGTCGAAAACAGCGGCGCCAGCGCGGCCCGCAACGTGAACGTCGTTGCGCTCTTCTCGGAAGGCATCGAGCCCGACCAAGCGGAAGGCGGCACGTACACGGTGGCCGACGGCCGCGTGTCGTTCCAAGCAATCGACGAGCTGCCGGCCGGCGGAGACGTAACGCTCCGCATCCGCGCCCGCGCCCTCCAGCCCGGCACGCACGTGTTCCGTGCGGAAGTGCTGTGCAGCGACCTGGAAATCAAACTGGCCGCCGAGGAGACCACGCGCTTCTACGCCGACGACGTGCTGCCCGACTCCGAGGAACCGAGCGAGCAGACCTCTAGCCGCCACGGCTTCGAATCGACCGCGCGGTAACACGCTTCTCCTTGCCAGAGTGTATCCGATAGGATACAATTGAGCAGTGGTCGAGATTCGCCAAACCGACGAATACGCGCGCTGGTTTGACAAGCTGCGGGATCGTCAGGCGCGAGCTCGAATTCTCGTGAGGGTGCGCCGTTTGTCTCTCGGCAACCCAGGCGATGTCAAATCCGTGGGCGAGGGCGTTTCAGAGATGCGAGTCGATTACAGTCCCGGATATCGCATTTACTTTACGCAACGCGGTACGGAGGTGGTCGTTTTGCTTATCGGCGGCGACAAACGTACACAACAACACGACATCAAAAAGGCAATGGCACTGGCCAAAGCCTTGTGAAGAGGAAGTGATGGCAAAGACGAAGACGCGGAAATGGGATGCCGCCGAGCATCTGACGTCGAAAGACGACATCGTAGCCTATCTCGAAGCGGCACTTGAGGAGGGAGACCCGGCCCTTTTTACAGCGGCTTTGGGTGACGTGGCGCGCGCTACGGGAATGTCCGACGTGGCGCGCGCATCCGGCCTGGGGCGAGAAAGTCTATATAAGGCGCTAGCACCGGACGGAAACCCTGAATTCGCGACCGTGCTCAAGGTGGTGCATTCCCTCGGGTTGACCCTGCATGCGGCCGCGAAATAGCGCCTGTCGAAAGTCGCTGGGTTCTGCGGTCCGGCTGCGGGCCTGATAGCAAACGTGGATTTCGGCACCTTTGCGAGCGTTCTGCTCTTGGGGCCATGTGACGGTCCGCTATAATCCGCGACCCGTTCTGTGCGTTCGTGCTAGCAAGCGCCTCCGCGTTTTTCCGCTCGACGTTTTGTTCGCGATACCGCGCCCATGCACTGGCAGCTCGTTCAACTTGTCGCGGCGATCTTGGTGACGGCAACAGCGCTTGCGATCACCGGCTGCGGCACCACGCGCTCGACCGACACAAATCGCACGGCCACCGAGCAGCTGCTGGTCTCGGACGCGATCGACCGCGCGGTGCAATCCGTCGACGTCAATATACTTTCCGGGCAATCGGTGTTTCTGGACGACAGCCGGCTGGGCGAAGTGGTGGATCGCAACTATCTCATCAGCACGTTGCGACAACACTTGCTGGCGAACGGTTGTCAACTTCGCGATCAACGCGATCAGGCCGATTTCATTGTGGAAGCGCGGGCCGGGGCGGTCGGCACCGATCGCAACGACCTGTTGTTCGGCGTGCCGTCGACGAACGTGCCGCAGATTCTCCCGGTACAACCAGTGCCGGCAGCCGTGATTCCGGAGATTCCGATCGCCAAGCGTCGCGATCAGAAGGGCATCGCGAAACTGGCGGTGTTTGCCTATCATCGCGAAACGGGCACGCCTGTTTGGCAATCGGGGCTAGTGCATCAGGAAAGCTCGGCGAACGACGTGTGGATACTGGGCGCCGGTCCGTTTCAACGCGGTTCGATCTACGACGGAACTGCCTTCGCCGGCAAGAAGCTCGGCAACGACGAGGTCCAACAAGATGGAGCTGTGCCACGGCGGCTCCCGGCCGTCGACCTCACGCGCAAAAGCACATTCACGCCCCCGCGACGATTGGCAAAAGCGCCGCCGCCGGCGACAACGCCGCCGGAGCAGCCGGTTGTGCAAGCCACTCACCAGGACTCGCAGCCGCCGGCCGATGCGGCCGCCACCGCGCCAAGCCAACCCGCCGCCGCGACTCCGTCGGTCGCCGAGTCGCTGCCAGTCTCAAGCACCGCGCAACCACCCGTCACAGTGGCCCAGCCGGAAGCCGCAAAAGCCGAGCCTCCGCAGCCGCCTGCCGCTCAGTCGGTTTACACGCCAGCGGGTACGACACCGCTCCCACAGCCGCGATTCAATTCGCCCTAGTCGAATTGCTGGTCGGTTTCGAGCGAGCCGGCGGGTTTACCCCGCCGGGACAAGTTCGCCCCCGCGAATCCGCTGCGGCGGACTCGGCGGCTCGCCAATCGCCGCGTCTCATTTCAAGACATCCATCTCAAATCGCGATTCCCAGCACGTCGGATGCACTGCTGGCATATCTTCGCGCCCGATTTGCCGAAAATTCGCGAATCGCAGTTATCCTCGGCGAAAACCGCAGTTTTCAGTTGTTCCGCCGGGCGGTCGCGACCCCGCTGAACTGGGCGGCACACCCGTTGCTCTAAGGCAGCCCAGTCGCAACGCGCGACCGCAATACCTCTGGGGACGACCCCTGGTTTTGGTTTACACGCTGATAGTAATAGGCAAGGAGTTTTCCAATGTTGGTGCTTAGCAGAAAAGTCGGTGAACGGATTCACGTGGGAGACAACATCGTTTTGGAGATCCGGCGGATTGCCGGCAATCGGGTGACGCTGGCACTCGATGCCCCGCGTCACGTGCGGATTTTGCGCGGCGAATTGGAAGCCGCGGCGCGGGAATTCCGCACCCCGTGCGCCGAAGATCGTCCGGCGACCAATGCTGCGCCCACTCCGAGCCGGGTGACGGTCCTCGAACATGTTCCCGTGCATGCGGTGGGACATGATTGTGTAATTTAACGACGGTGTAACTTAGCGACTTGGGCAAAGAATCCTCTGCCATTATCCGTACGGATCTCCACCTTGGTCAGGCCGCTCCCGTGCCGCTGTCGCCGCGGCGCGTTGGCGACCTGACCTGTTTTTTCGCGTTCAGACGGGGCACCGCGCGACCAGCTTGCGTTGCCAGCAGTTGCGTCGCAATTGACCAGTGCTGGCTCGTTCCTCTAATCTCTCGCACCACCCGGCCAGCGCCGGTGCTTTTCTTCGCATCTCGTCCATTGCGTCGCAGCGCTGTAGCTGGGGTCTGTGACCTCGGCTGTTTTAACCGCCGGCCTCATAGAGGCCAGCTACAAATCGATCGCGAATGGTTCATCGCCGCATCAGCGTCGTCGTTCGCCTTGTCGTCGCACTATGCGCGCTGCCGACGGTCGGCTGCGCTTCGCACTCCGAATGGGTCACGGTTCGCGACACGCCGCGTAACCCCCTTGCCGGCACACTCGACTTAGTATCGCCCGGCGGCCCCAAGCCGACGGAGCGGACGAGGCAACTATTGCGTCGTTACGACTTGAGCGGCGATTTCAAGGGCGACCGGGCCGCACTGCTCTCGCGGCTGGAGGACATTCAGCGCCGAGAACCCAATCGCGAGCACGAGTATGCCATGGCCGAGCTCGCCTACATCACGGCCAAGCAGGCCGAGCAACTAAAGCGCCAGAAAGCACTAGAGTTTTACGGAACCGCGCTGATTCACGCGTATCGGTATCTGTTCGAATTTGAAAACGACCGGGGTCGGGGACGACCCGGCTCGCCGGCCATAAATCCCTACGATCCGCAGTTTCGCGGCGCGTCGGACCTGTACAACCAGTCGCTCGAAGGCATGTTGCGGCTCGTGCGACAGGAGGGCGAGTTGCGGCCCGGCACGTCGCGCACCGTGAAAACGGCCAATCACACGTGCTCGTTCGACGTCGTGATGCACAGCACCGGCTGGCGGCCCGACGACATCGACCGGCTCGAATTCGTCAGCGACTACAAAGTCCAAGGACTGCGAAATCATTATCACACCTACGGCCTAGGCGTCCCGCTGATCGCGGTGCGCCGCAGCCACGCGGCGGGCCAGGATCCGGCCGAGCACTTCTATCCGCCAGATGTTTGCTTTCCGATCACAGCGTTTCTTCGAGTCGATCGGCCGGCTCGACTCGCCGGACGAGTCGAGTTGCGCGAGGCAGCGGCGCCGATGACCACGGATCCGACGGCACCGCATTTTGTTTTGGAATTGCACGACCCGCTCGATCGGCAGTCGATCGACGTGGCCGGGCGCGGCGTGCCGTTGGAGGCCGACCTGAGCACGCCGCTGGCCTACTTCCTCAACCAGCCGGAATTTCAGGACGCCGATCTTTCGACGAAAGGATTGTTGCATCCGAGCGAAGCGCGGAACCTGCAGGGCCTGTACATGCTCGAGCCGTTCGACCCGGACAAGATGCCGGTCGTGATGGTTCACGGCCTGTGGTCGAGCCCGATCACGTGGATGGAGATGTACAACGATCTGCGCAGCGATCCCTTGGTGCGGCAGCATTACCAGTTCTGGTTCTATCTGTATCCGACCGGGCAGCCGTTCTGGATCAGCGCGACTCAAATGCGCGAGGACCTGGCACTTATGCGTCGCGAGCTGGATCCAAAGCGAGAGGATCCCGCGCTCGACCAGATGGTATTGGTCGGCCACAGCATGGGCGGTCTCGTCTCCAAGTTGCAAACGGTGGAAAGCGAGGAAGCCTTCTGGGAGACGATGAGCGATCACCCGTTTTCGGAACTGTACGCTGACCCGGACGTGGTGCGCTCGTTGGCGAGCACGTTCTACTTCCGCCCGAATCCTTCCGTGCGTCGCGTAGTGACGCTCGGCACGCCGCATCGCGGCAGCCCATTTGCCAACGGCATTACTCGCTGGCTGGGCGGCAAGCTAATCACGCTGCCGACGAAGATGCTGGAAGGGCGCGACCAGCTGGTAGCGCAAAACCGCCGCTTCTTTCGGCCCAATGCGCCGCTCGACATCAAGACAAGCATCGATTCACTGGCACCGGATTCGCCCATGTTGCCGGCGCTGCTCGCGGCAGCGCCCGGACCGTGGGTCAGATACCACAACGTGGTTGGCCACGATCCTGATCCAGGCTGGGAAAGGTACTTGGTTCCCGAGGGCGACGGGGTTGTGTCGCTCACCAGCGCGCGGCTCGACGAGCTGCGGCAATTGCGGTCGCAAATCACCGTCCCGGCCGACCACAGCAGCGTCCATCGCCATCCGCAAAGCGTGCTCGAGGTCCGCCGCCTGCTGTTCGAACAGTTGGCCGAGCTGCAGCAATTTCCATATGGCACTCAAGTGGCGGGCCAAAGCGAATCGCCACTGTAGCTGGCCTCTGCGAGGCCGGCCTTAAGGTGGCAGCGTTCCACGTTCGTTGAAGACTCAAGACGAGCCACCCCCTCGTGGCTCGCCTGGTTGCCTACCGCTGTTCCATCATCGCGCGGAGCGGGCCGGCGCCGGTAACCAGCTTCGGCAGGAAATCCGGAACCTGGCTGCGTGGGACGCGATTCAGTTGCACCTCAGGCCGCTGCGAATCGAGTGAACGGCCGCTTGCCGAATGGGGCGAATCGGTCGCCCACGTCGAGGCGGCATTCGAGCGACGCGAACCAGAACGCTTCGGCGTGGTGGATTCCGCGTCGGTGGCCGGTGTCGCTTCCGTCGCGGCCACCGTGGCGTTCTCGAAGGATAACTCGCCGCGAATCACGGGCACGTCCGCCGGTGCTTCGATGCCCAGACGCACGGCTTTGCCCTTGGTGCGCAGCACCGTGATGGTGATGTTGTCGCCGATGCGAATTTTTTCCTGATACTTCCGTGTTAAGACCAACATGAGACACTCCCTTGGTTGGTGATGAAAAGAACCGAAAACCTTCCCTCCCGACCGTGTACTACGCACGCGCCATGCCAAGGTGCGGACGCCCGCCCGAAAGTTGTCCGAACTGTGTGTGCGTTAAGCAGTTAGCGAAGTCTGCTAGCGGCAGGCGCTGTACACTAGGTACGGTGAACGGTTTACAACAGCGGTTGAAAAAGGCGCGATTTGGCAGTCGCCGGCGATATGTGCTAGCAGAAGTGGTCAAATGGGATGACGCGAGTTATCAACGGCGCAAAAAATTAGCCCCCGTAAATGACGGAGGGCTAAGTGTTTCGTTCAGTCAACTCGACAAACATGCGTCGCGGCTCAGCCTTCGCCGCCGTCATCCATCAGCAGCGATTCTTGCAGCAGCTCGACTTCGCGCCAATCGTGACGGTCGACGTCGTCGAGCAGTTGCCGCAATTCGTCGCACACCTGTTCAAAGCGAGGCTCTTCCCATTCCTTGATGTCGTTGAGCTCGGGCATCAACGTGCGCAGCCGGGCGCGGAATCGCCCATGATCCTTCTCCAATCGCTCGATGCGATCTTGGAAGTACGGCTTGGCATCGATAACCTCGTTCATGTAGCCGCCTTCTTCTTCAATCGAGATCACACGCTCCAGGTGACGCTGGAACGACTTGATCGTAAATTGCAGACTCGAAAGTTTGCGCGGCATGCTTACCGCCGGCGCCTGCCAGTGGATCGTAACTCGCAAAGCCTGCTTGATGTGCTCCAGAACCTGATGCTCCATACAAGCGGCCGAAGCCGTCGAATTGCCTTGTAACATCGGCATGATTCATCCTCCAAACAATTGCAGCGGTTTTCCGTTGCGCGCTTCAGCGCGCACACGACGAACATCGCTCGTCGACGATTCGTCCTACGGTGTACCGCGAATCCTGCGTTTGAATACTGACTAGTTGAAAACCGACTAGATCGAAGCGGGGTAATGGATGGATATGGCCCATCGCAATAAATCTGCAACATTGGCCTGGACAAGTACATAATATCATGGGACAAGGCGCGCCATGAGCGTAGGCGCCTATTCGACGTGTGAGA
>JAKEIB010000392.1 GCA_022614705.1 Planctomycetota bacterium
CGGCCGGCAGCGCAATGTCCACGATCTCGGGGAAGTTCATCTTAAAAATCGGCAGGAAGAGCCGAACGCTGGCGCTGCCAATGTAAAAGTCTTCCATCGGCGGCATACCAACGATCGTTGCCGGATATACAGCATCTCGGCGATGCGTGATCGCCGTGATGTGGAAGACCGGATACGGCTCCGGCAGCGTGTAATAACCAGTGTGATCGCCGAAAGGACCTTCGGGCCGCAACGGCTCGGTGGGATCGACGTAGCCCTCGATCACGAAATCGGAATTGGCGGGCACTTCGAGATCGTTCGTCTCACACTTGACGAGTTCGACCGATTGCTTGCGCAAGTAACCGCCGAGCAGAAATTCATCAAGTCCATCCGGTAACGGCGCGGTCGCGCAGAACGTGAAGATTGGGTCGCCGCCAAGAAAAACGGACACCGGCATGCGTTGGCCGGTTTCGTAATACCGGCGGCCGTGACGGGCGGCGACTTTTTGGAGCTGCCAATGCATCCCGGCGCTCTGGTCGTCGTAAATCTGCATGCGGTACATGCCGACGTTACGTTCGCCGGTGTCCGGGTCGCGCGTGACCACGCAAGGCAACGTGATGAATCGGCCGCCATCCTCGGGCCAGCACTTTTGGATCGGCAAATTCAGAAGAGTTGGGAGCCTTGTCAGGGTTTCGGCCCTCGACTCTCGACCCTCGACGAATTTGTGGAGGACTTCCTTGCATGGGCCGGACTTGACGGACTTCGGTTTGGCATGACGCAAGTCGAGCGCGGTACCGAGCAACTTGATCGCTTCGCGAAAGCCTGTCGGCGGTTTGGCCTTCATGAGCGAACCAAGCTCCGCAGCGACCGCATCGACGGACTCCGCGCCCATGCTCATGGCCATGCGAAGTTGGGAGCCAAGGGTGTTGATCGCCAGCGGGAACGGCGAGACCTGTCCGTTGATAGTAGGTTTCTCGATAAACAACGCTTTGCCGCCGCCGGCCTTTTTCATTTCGCCGTCGGCCAGTTCGGTGATCTCGAGTTCAGTCGCGAACGGCGTCAAGATGCGCGTGAGTTCGCCCGCGCGGTCGAGCGCGGCGACGAAACTGGCGAACGAATCGAAAGCCATGCTATTTGCTGCCGGGTTTCACGGCGGGAATTTTGGCGAGATCCGCGGGCAATTGATCGGGCGGGAACGTCTCGATGATAAGGCGAATCAGGCTGTGCGTGGGCACGCCGAGATCGACCGTGCCGTTCGAGCGATCGACGATCATCGCCACACCAACAACGCTGCCGCCGTACGCGCGCACGATGTCGATGGTTTCCTGCACGCGCCCGCCTTTAGTGACGACATCTTCCACGACCAGAATGCGCTCGCCCGGCGCGATCCTGAACCCTCGGCGCAGGGCGAGTTTGCCATCCTCTTTCTCGACGAACACGAATCGCACCCGGAGTTGGCGGGCGACTTCCTGCCCGATCACCAGCCCGCCCATGGCCGGAGCAATGACGGTTTGTGCGCCGAGCGACCTTGCTTTTTCAGCCAGCGCGTTCCCTAGGCGCTCGACCGTGGGCATGTCCTGCAAGGCGAGGGCGCACTGGAAAAACTGCCGGCTGTGCAGGCCGCTGCGGAGAACGAAGTGACCTTCGAGCAAGGCGCCGGTCTGGCGGAAAATCGTCAATGCATCCGTGTCGGTCATCCCGCGCATGAAACACGACTGCGAAGCCGCTGACAATCTTAAGAGCTTCTCAAGCCGGAGCGCGCTTGCGATGTTCTCCGCGTGCCAGAGACAGCCCTTAAACCAGAGCGATCCGCGTCGGTGAAACAACCGACGGCGTGGTTCATCGGCACAGTGGTGTTCTTCATCTTCCTGGTGCGCCTCGCCGCCCCCGCAGACCTTGCGGATAATTACCATCAGGAACGGCAAGCCGCTTATGTGCTCGACATTCTCAGGAACGGGCACTGGATTTGCCAGCGCGACCCCTACGGCGAAATCGCCTCCAAACCACCGCTGCACGCGTGGGTGAGTGCGCTGGCGTCGCTTGCGCTGGGCGGAAGGCTGACGTGGTTCACGCTGGTACTGCCGGGCGCGCTCGCAGCCACCGGCACTGCGTTGTTGCTCTTCCACTCTGGCCGGAAGTATTTCGGTGGATTAACCGGGCTGTTTGCGGCGTTGTTCTTCCTGCTTTCGTCGGTCGGCATTCGCCAAATTGTGCAGGGTCGGATCGATGGGTTGTTCGCGTTCACGATTGCGGCGACCGCACTGGCGGCATTCCAGGCGTGGCGGAGCGGACGAGGCTGGATTTGGGTCTGGTCGCTCGCGGTGGTCGCGACACTGACAAAGGGGCCGCTTGGAGTGGTGCTGGCGGGAAGCGGTCTCGTCGCCGCGTGGTGGGAACGCAGGTCTGGAGTGGCCCAGCCGATTCGCGGCGCGCTGTGGCCGGGTGTTCTGGTGTGGCTTGTGATTTCCGTCGGATGGGTAGCGCTCGCTTACTGGCAGTGGGGCCAACCCATGATCGACAAGGTTTTGGGCAAAGAACTTGTGGGGCATGTGGTCACGGGACGAGGCGGCACGAGGTTTCCGCTGCAGGAGGGTTACATGCCGCCAGTCAATTTTCTCAGCCGGTTCGCGCCATGGAGCTTGCTGACATTGCTCGCTTTATGGCGCGTGTGGAAACGGCCCGCGTCGGACGACATTCCGCGCGCGTTCGAGCGTTTTCTGTTCTGCTGGCTTCTAATTGGGCTGGCGATCTTCTCGTTCGCGGCGCATCAGCGGCCGGACCTGATTTATCCTCTCGTTCCGCCCGCTGCGCTGCTCGCCGGAGCGGAACTGAATCGCCGACTGCCAGCCGTCCGCATGCGGCTCGCAGTTCGCGCTTCATACGTCGTTGCAATCGTCGGGATCGTTTTCGTTGCACTGCAATACCACTGGCTGCGGCGC